>JAHQVV010000198.1 GCA_019634195.1 Phycisphaeraceae bacterium
AGACATCATCTCCCGTCGGCGAGAATTCAACTACCTGTTCGTGATCCCACAGATCGAGGGCGTAACCCTTCGGGTGGTCGATGGCGAGGTCCAGATCGGCGCCGCAGGCGATGCAGACGACGATGGCTTCATCGAATGGTTCACCGAGGACCCCCCGAATTCGGGCAACTACATCAACGGCCCGGAGCTGGGTGGCACCGTCCCCTACACCCTGGCGGACGATGAGATCGGTCGGTGGATCCATATCACCGCGGTCTACGACGGCAATACGTGGTACCTCTATCGCAATGGGGCGTTGGTACAGGCCGATGCGCATGCCGTTGGCCCGGTCTCGACCAACGCGGACTGGGTAATCGGCGAGTTCAACAACCTGCCGCAGCAGGCGAACGGCGACGAGATGGTTGAGATCGACGATGTACGGGTCTACAACCGCGCCATGATCCAGGACGAGGTCCGCGAGTTGGCGGCGGCGTCGCCGATGGATGCCGAGAACCGCTTGGTGGCCCGGTGGGATTTTGACAATGGCGCCAGCGATACCTCGCTCCATGGCACAGACCACGCCGGCACGCTGAACGGCGGGGCGGTGGTTGCGGGTGGAACTTTGACCCTCGATGGCGTGGACGACGAGATGCGTTTTGCGTCTACAACCGATATCAGCAACGCGACCGTGAACAAGCGCACCGTGCTGGTGCGGTTCAAGGTAGATGATGCCTCGTCTACAGCTAAACAAGTGATCTATGACGAAGGGGGCAGCACCAAGGGTTTTAACATCTATATCGAGGACGGCTCGCTATACGTGGGTGGCTGGAACCTAGCGAGCGACCCGACCTACTGGGCCGGGGCTTGGCTGAGCACGGACACGGTCGTGTCCGGTCAGTGGCACGAAGTGGCCTTGGTCTTTGACGCCGAATCGACGATCACGACGAACGCGCTGCAGGCTTATTTGGATGGGGAATTGTTCGGCATGGCCGACGGCAGCCGGGTGACGGCCCACAACGACGGCAACGCGGTGGGGCGGGTTAATCTTACCTCCCGCTACCAGGATGGAACCACCGGCGGCTCGAACCCATTTAAAGGCGAGATCGATTACGTCCATGTGATCAGTGCTAACGCATCCGACGATGATCCCACTCTCAATCTTGTGGCGGCATGGGAGCTTGACGGGAATGGCGCGGACACTTCGCCCAACGGCTTGGACAACAGCGGAACGGTCGTGGGTACCCCGAGCTATTCGAATGGTGCTTTGGTGCTCAGCGGCGACGACAACGTTTCGATTCCCAACAGTACCGACCTGAATAACACGCTGAACGAGCAGGTCATGATCGAGGCACGGTTCAAGGTGACCAACGCTGCTTCCGGGTCTCGCCAAGTGATCTATGAGACCGGGGGGAGCTCTCGTGGGATGAACGTGTATGTTCAATCGGGCAACCTCTACGTGGGCGGTTGGAACACCCCCGGCGCGGAGTCGGGATGGTCGGGGACTTGGCTCAGCACCGACACGATCCAGTCGAACGTCTGGCACGAGGTTCGGGTCGTCCTCAACGGCGGCGACACGGTCGGCTCGGGTGCCATCGAAGGCTACTTGGATGGCACCCGTTTTGGAGAGGGCAGCGGCAGTCAGATCTGGCCCAATACCGGGCAGATCAGTATCGGCTCGATCCGCCAGAACTCGCTTGTCCATACCGGCTTTGCGGGTGCCGGGTCAAAGTTCACCGGCAGCATTGACTACGTACGGGTCTACAAGCGGATGGCCGCGACCCGCGACTTTATAGACCCCGCTGAGTTGAAAGTTTATGCCGGCCGGATCACGAAGGTTGCAGACCGCAACGGCTATAGCCTCGATGTGGCCTACAAGACGTTCACGGATCTCGAGCTGGCGGTGTCGCCCGATCGGCAGTGGCAGATCGACACGGTGACGGACCCGTACGGCCGATCGATGTCGTTCACCTACCGCGACGTGCAGGTCGGCGGGCTCTGGGTCGTCGAGAAGGTCAACCTGCCCAACGGCGAGGATGTCGATTACCTCTACGAAGACGACGCGCACCTCACCAAGGTCCAGCACGCCGACGGCACCGAGTCAACGTTTGTGTACGGCACCAGCACGCAGGCCCAAACCGTGACGGTGACGTTTGATGATGCCGCAGCAGAAGGAACACACCGCAGAAAGACGGCCTACCTCACGCAGAACTTCGTGCTCCCCGGTGGCGTGACCGAGGGGTTCGAGGCGTTCAACCAAGCGGCCATGCTGATCCGTATGCTGGTTAATGGTACGGATGAGGTTGCTTATCTGAATTTCAACGATCCCAATGAAGTGACGACCAACATCAACAAGATGGCGATCTATGAAGGTTCGGGTAAGCTGCGCCAAGCCAACGGTCAGTGGACCTCACAACACTACAAAGACGGTTGGTCGGTCAGCAACGTCGGTGGTAGCACGAATCTGTCGGGCACACTCGAAGACACCTACGCCTTTGTTGATACCGATGGATCGACACCGAGCACGCAGGACTTCGACTTAGATGTCTCACAAGCCGGTACATACCCGATTGTTGAGAACGAGCGGGGCGAGCGGACCACGATGACCTACTGGGACGCAGACGGGCTCGATTACAACGACACATGGGTGCGTTTCCGCAACTACGAGGATGCCACGGGGGAGACCTTTTCTTACAACGACTTTGCGCAGGTCACCCGATACAAAGACCGTGAGGACCGGGTCACCCTCAAAGACTATGACGCCAACGGCAATCTGCTTAAGCGCGAGGTCGGACTGATCTCCAATGGTGCCGGAGGTCAGGCCGCTCAGCCCGAATACGCGGAGTATGAATGGGCGTACTACAGCGGTTCGGAAGGGCCTGCCGTCGCGGGGATTAGCGGCGCAGCGAACCCGCAGCCCGAGAATTTGTGTAAGTCTGCGACCGACGCCAACGGCAACACCACCCACTACGTCTACGACGCGAACAACTTCCTGATCGCACAGATCGACCCGGCCGACCGTGTGGGTGACGACAGGGCGGTCACAACCTACGGCTACGACAGCGCCGGCCGTATGCAGACGGTGACCGACCCGCTAGGCCGAGTCACGACTTTCGCCTACGACGAGCGTGACCGGCAGAAGACCGTCACCTACGAGGATGGCTCTACGTCTGAGACCTTCTACGCCAACGAACTCACCGGCGGGGCGGGCAGCCTGTCCAACCTTGTCGTCGCTGTCAAGGACCGCAACGACAACTACACGCAGTACCGTTACGACGGCCACGGCCGACGCGTCACGACGATCCGTGGCATCACCACAGAGACCAATGCACTGAACCTGTCGTTCATCCCCGACACGACCTACCACGATGTCGAGGAATGCGTCTACCTCGACGGCACCAGCCGCAAGGTGACCTGTACACGCAACGGTGAGCGTACCGAGTACGTCTACGACTTCCGCCACCGCCAGGTCGCGACGACAGTCTATCCGCGTGAAGAAGGGGTTTTCCCTTACAACACCAACCTCGTCGACCCGGACGGCGCGGGCCCCCTCGCGGCTGGAGATGACCCCGGGGAATTGGTCAGCACCACGGTCTACCGTGACAACCTACGATTCGCATCGGTTGACCCCTACGGCCGTGCAACCTTCTACGCCTACCGCGCGGCCGATTCGGCAATGATCCGTACGGTCAAAGAAACTGTCCCGGGTGGCAGCGGCATCGATCTGGATACGGGTACGTTTACCGATGTCATCAACCTCACCCGAGACCTGTCCTACGAAGATGCGGCCGCACTCGGTGCGACGACTTCCGGGGGCGGGGCGGCTTATCTGATCACGGATGTGGTGAAGAACGCTGTCGGGCAAACGACTTCGACCATCGACCCCCGGAACATCCAGCACGACAGGGTCTACGACTCTCGTGGCCGTACCGTTGAGTCCGTTACCGCGGTCGGCACGACCGTCGAGGCGAAATCGGAGACGGTCTACGACGCTCAGTCCAACGTGATCGAGTCGCGCTCTGCTCGCTACTTCGACTCCGGCGACACCGAGGGCTCGAACAAGGCCTTTACCACCATGACCTACACCGGCCGCAACCTGCTGGCTACGAAGACGGTTGCGGCGGGCGACACCACTTACGACACGTTCGTCACCTCCGGCGGCACGTCCGGTCTAGGCGCGAAAGCCACCCAAGAGATGTTCTACTACCTCGACGGCACCCACGAGAAGACGGTGGACTTCAACGGCAACGATCCACAGTTCACAGCAAGCGATCACGAGTGGTTGACCGTCTGGCGTGACTGCTGCCGACGTGTCCGCGCGACGATTGATCCGGAAGGCCACGGCAACGCGCAGGGCACGGACTTCAACGGCAACGTTGCGCACACCGCGGTCGTCGATGACCTGATCAGCGATGTGGTCGTGGACGGCACCACCGGTGCGCGCACGATTGCGGACTCGGACTTCAACGGCATCCCCGGCTATTGGGACGCACCCGACGCCCGCACCCTGCAAGAAACCACGACGCGTTTTGACTCGAAGAACCGGCCGGTCGCTTCGACGGTCTGGCTCGGTGCGCTGGACCTGGTTGACCCGAATGATCCGCCGATCCTTTACAGCGGTTCCGTCATCGGCGGGACCCGTGCGCAGAGCGCGGTCGATAACAGCCAGGACGGCCTGACGACGCTGTACTACTACTCCGAAGACCTCTACGAGACGCCGGTCGTCACCGCCGGTGTTGAGGGCGTGCCGACCCGCGGTCCTTCTCAGGGCAACACCATCCTGGTCCACCAGTTCGCCGGTGCCCCGGAGATCGACCTGCAGCCGATGCTCAACGAGCTCTCGAATGACGACATCCTCGTCCTCCGCGACGACTACACCAACGCCTCGGCCCGGGCCACGATCAACCCCGAGGGCGAGATCAGCGTGACCATCATGGACGGCCAGGGCCGCGCGGTCATCTCCGCCATGCTCGACCCGACCACCAACGCCGTGGTCACCTGGTCCACCGTCTCCCACGACCGCGTGAGCAACGCGATCGCGACCTCGTACGGCGACACGCTCGAGACCCTCTCGATCTCCGCCTTGAACCACCTCAACCGGTCCTTCACCGACGGCGCGGGCCGGGCGGTCGAGGCCGAGGACGCCGAGGGCAACGTCTCCTTCGCGGTCTACGACAACAACGGCAACGCGATCCGCACACGGAATGCCAACGCCGTGGGCCAAGACTGCGACTTCGACCCCCGGAATCGGGACATCAGTTGTACGGATACGCAGGGCGATACCACCACCCGCACGTACAACGACAACAACCAGGTGCTCAAGACCACCGACGCGAAGCTCGTCGCCAACAAGGCCGACACCGTCTACGACGCGAGGGGCCGGGCCATCGAGACGACCAGCCGCCTGTCGGTCTCCGACACCAATGAGGCGACCTACGACCCCAACTCCAACCTCCTGACGCAGACCGACGCCGAGGGCAATACCACCACCTACGAGTACGACCCCCGGAACCTGCGTATCGCGACCTTGATGCCCGGGCACAACCCGGCCTCCGCCGTCGGCGACAGCGACTACGACCGCGCGGCGATGGCCTACGACGCCATGCGCCGGCCGCTCCTGAAAACCGACCAAGAGGGCGACACCTGCGTCTACACCTACGACCTGGCCTCCCGACTGCTGACCCGGGACTACCGCACGGCCGCGAACAGCACGCCGCTGACCGACGGCCTGCCCACCGGCACCATCGCCGATACGGATACGTTTACTTATGACGACGCCTCACGCCCGCTGACCGCGATCAAGGGCCGGTACAGCAACACCGTCACCTACACCTACGACAACATCGGCCGGCCATCCAGCGAGGCCCTGACCACCAACGGCCAGACCTACACCACCGGCTACACCACTTACGACGATGACTCTAGGCTCACGACGCTGACTTACCCCGACGGCTCGACCGTCGCGACCACCTACACCGACCGCAACCAGGCCGAGGACATCGACTACGACCCCGACGGGCCGGGCGGCACCCTCCCAACGGCGATCGCGACGATGACCTACGACGTGGGGATGCGTGAGATTTTGCGTGACTTGGGCAACGGCCTGGAGACCTCCTTCAGCTACCGCGAGGACAACATCGCCGGCACCCGCGACAATATGCTGGCGAGCATCACCGTCGAGACGGCGCCGGGGCTTGGCGACCGGCAGTCCTTCACCTTCGACTACACCTACGACGCGAACAAGAACGTGGTCGACGAGACGCGTGCGCCCGGCAACCCGGCCAACGCGTCGTACAACTTCAGCTACACCCGTGGCGTTGATGCCAAGGACCGGATGACGTCCTGGACGCGGATCAACACGACGACGGCGCTGGACAGCCAGGCCTGGAGCCTGAGCTTCGAGGGCGACTGGGACGACACGACCCTGACCGACGGCGGGACGGGCACGACCCAGACGCGGACACACAACGCCCCGCACGAGCTCTTGACGATCGACCCTGATGGCGTGGGCGGCCTGCCCGCGTTCAGCCAGACCCACGACGCCAAGGGGAACCTGACGGCTGACGGCGACGGCCTGGCGCACACCTTCGACTTCGACAACATGCTCAGCCAGACCGTGGTGAGCTCGTCAAGCCCGCGCGGGATCGAGGGCACGCATAGCTATGCCTACGACGCGCTGGGCCGGCGGGTGAGCAAGACGGTCAACCCGACCGCCAGCAGCGCGGTGACGACCGTGTTCGTGTGTGCGGGCCAGCGTGTGATCAGCGAGTACACGGGGGGCACGGCGTCGAGCGACCCGGAGCGCAAGTACGTGTACAGCGCCACGGGTTATATCGATGAGCCTTTGGCGTTGATCGACGCGACCGGACCAAGTGAAGCGACGTACTACTACCACCGTGACCGGCGTTTTAACGTGTCGGGCCTGACGGACGGCACGGGCGTGGCTTCAGAGAAATACACGTACACGGCGTACGGCGAGGTGACGATCTACGCGGCCGACGGGACGACGGTGCGTTCGTCGAGCAGCTTGGGCAACGGGTACACGCACACGGGGCATCGTCTGGACGAGGAGACGGGCCTGCACTACTTCCGGGCGCGTTACCACGACCCGGCGCTGGGCCGGTTCCTGGAACGCGACCCGCTGGGCTACCCCGACGGCTTGAACACCTATGCCGCCTACCATGTGATGTACGGAGGGGTGGATCCGAGTGGGATGCAAACATATCAAGTTAAGATTCCCTCGCAATACTTTTTACCTGGAGGAAAAAGAACTTCTTACCGCGCACATTTGTCAGTATTGGCACGGTGGTCTAACGGTGAATTGAATCAAGAAACTAAAATCATGCCTATCGTACAAGAGCCCCATGTTGATGCAACTCCCACTAGCCCAGATAGTGGAGACGAAGATGTTTTCACGATCTACAACAAAAGAATACGCACGCTTACCGGAGAGCAGCTAACCGCAACAGAAACAGAAATTGGTACGAGTAATAAACGGATTGGTACAAGTGACTGTTTCTATGAATGTAGAGCTTGGATAATCACAATGGCATGGAACGTTGAAGGGGAATCTGCTTTAGAAGCAGTATTAAAATTAGCATTGCAGGGAACTATTGAATTTGCCCAATCAACAACTGTAGGTGGCCTTACACTAGGAGGACAAGGTAAAGGGTCTGCTGAAGCGAATCCCGAAGTAAAAATTCCATTAATCACTGATTTCGATGCCGCTGGATATATTAAGCATGAATTAAGGATTTGTGCGGATGGTGAATATAGTTTTGAGGTGATTGGTTTTGATTGGAATCCAAAGCGTAAAGATAACCCGTTCTTTAGATATTATGGATCACATCAGACTACTGATAATATAACAGATGAGAGCCCCAGTGGTTACCAAAATCCTCCGGAAGACAGGTGACAATGTTTTCAAAAATTATAATAAAAAGAATGCAGTATTGCTTAGATATTTACAGGGCACCTATGTTTTTAATGGCTTTTTGCGCTCTGGCAACCGGTACTTCGTGTACATCAGATAACTGTATTACCAGTGATGCCGAGCGTGTTCTTTACATACAGTCACCGACTAAGACTGTTGAGCACCGATTCCGTGTCACCTTTCAATTGAAGGGAGATGGCCGCCGACCATCTAGCTTTGAATGGGTGATTAAACAACATGCAGCAGCTGGTATTCCAAGCGAGAATTATGGTTGGTATGTTAAGGAGGCAATGCTTGAAGGATCTATGGAATTGGTGAGTCTTTCCATCACTTATCCAGACACAGATTTGAATGGGACCATCTTGATTTGGGAATTTGTATGTGAACATAATGATCAACGTGACAAAATTTACTATGAGAACTACGTGACAAGGAATGGGAATAATGGTGTGGAGATGATTGTTTCTCACAGTGTTTCAAGTTCAACAATCCATTTTGAGAATGAAGATACGATCATTCTAAGTCCTACAATAGATTTAAGTAAAATACCAGTTGACAGTTATAGTTATCTTTTTATGGAGGCGGGTGGATAAGAATGACCTCCCCCTGACTTTTTTTTTGACCTGCCCCCTGAAAACTAGTCCATTTGTTATGAGAGAATCTCATGACCTTGGACTAGTTTTCAGGGGGCAGGTCAGTTTTGGTTGCCATCGGTCGCTGCTCCGGTCGATCGCTTCCGTAGGACTACGGAAGCAAAAACGACTCTGTCAGCACCGCCCCGATGGCGGGTATCGCTGTTTTTCAGCGATCCTGAGGGGTTTTGTCAAAGCGGGTGAAGAGATTCGAACTCTCGACATTCACGTTGGCAACGTGACGCTCTACCACTGAGCTACACCCGCGTGGTGGACCGACAATGGTAGCATCTCCAGCGGGGCTTGCAAGTGCATTTGGACCCGCTTTTGGCTTGGCAAGCACCCGCTAGGCGGTATGCTGGGGGCATGATGAAGCACGGGGCGATCTTGAGAAGCCGGGTAAGCAGGGGGGCATTCGCGATCGTGCTGGTGCTGTTTGGGCTTCGTGTTGTCGCCCAGCCCATGCCGCCGGGGCCGACCGAGACGGGCCGTGTCATCGAGTCCCACCGGGGGATTACGTCGGCTCGGGTCGATGTTCGGTTTGCCCAGTACTTCAGCTACCCGGATGAGACCGAGTTCGCCATCGCCGAGTACACGCTGCTGTTCGATCGCGAGGGCCAGCGTCTGCGCGTGGACCGGCCGGGCTACACGCTGGTTTGTGATGGTACGGACGTGCTGCTGACCGCCGAGGCGCTGCCGGGCCGTCACCTGCGGGTGCCGCTCGGGGACGCGTTTACCTACGAACGATTAATCGAGGTCTTTCCTGACCTTGCCCAGCCCGTGCCGCCCGCGTTGGTGATGCTGATCTCCGAGTCGCCAGTGGGGCAGCTTAGTGGCGGGCAGACCGCCCAACTGACACGTGTCGTGCCAGAGCATGCCTTGCCGGACCAGACGACCTGCCTCGGCCTGCCTGTGCCGCAGGGCTCGGCTAAGCTTGTGGTCGAGAGCAAGTCACGCCGACTCAAGACGATGCTTGCCCAGATCGATTCGCAGGTATTGGTGGGCTCGGGCCTCGACGCGGTGCGGCTGCACTACGACATCAAGTGGTCTAAGGTCGGCGAACCTGTTGATGACGCCCAGTTCGAGTTGGACCTGAAGCGGTCACAGGAGATGACGACGCTCGCCGCGTTCTTATCGCCTAACGGCGGGAACGCTCAGCCCGGGCCGGGTGGGCAGGGCGGTGGCGTTGCAGCGGGGGGTACGCTCATCGGCATGCCGCTGCCGGAGATCGAACTGGACGTGTTGGGCAACAAAGACAAGAAAGTGAAGCTCTCCGAACTGGACGAGGGCGTCGTCGTGCTCGAGTGCTTCGCGACCTGGTCGAAGTCGAGCGTGCTGGACCTGCCCGCGCTGGCGGAGTTCAGGGCCTGGTGCAAAGAGGAGGAGCACGATGTCCGGGTTTACGGCGTCGCGGTGGGCGAGCAGGCCGAGCACATGACCAAGTGGATGGACGCGCTAGACAAGACCGCGAAGAAAAAGGTTGACCTGCCCGTTCTGATGGACACCTCCACCGAAGCGGCGATGGCTATGAAGTTGCCGACCGTGCCACGCACCTTGATCGTGGTCGACGGCCGGGTCGTGGATGTCTACGGCGGCGTGAAGCCGACGTACCTGGATGATCTGAAGGAGGGCTTGCCGGGCTGGCTGGAGAAGGTGGAGTCTGTGGAAGAAGAGCCCGAATAGCCCTAGTCTTTCTTCGCCTTCTTTTCGGGCTTGGGCTTGTCCGGCTTGGATGTTGATTCACTCTTCGGCCCGGGCTTGCTCTCTGACTTCTTCTCCGACGAATCCTTTTTCTCTGATTTCTTCTCGCTGTCGGCCTTCTTGTCCTTGTTGTAGCCGTCCGAGCGGTAGTCGGTCTCGTAGAAGCCCGAGCCCTTGAAGATGATGCCGGCCCCCGTGCCGATCAACCGGCGGAGTTTGTTCTTGCCGCACTCGGGGCACTTCTTGAGCGGCTTGGCGGACATCATCTGGAACTCTTCGAACTCGTGTTCACACGCGTCGCAGACGTAGTCATAGGTTGGCATGGCTTTTTCCTTACTCCGCGACGCCGACCTGTGCGGGGCGGATGATCTTGTCGCCTAGTACGTAGCCCGGCTGCATCTGCATCGTGACCTGGTTCGACTCGAAATCGCCCGAAGGTTGCCGCATCAAGGCTTCGTGCTGGTTGGGGTCGAACTCTGTGCCCGGGTCGACGTCTAGTCGCTCAATGCCGAAGCGGTTGAGCGTGGCGAGCAGCTCGTTGTGCACCATCACCACGCCTTGCAGCACGCCGGTTTCATTGTCCTTGTCCTGGCCTTCTAGGGCGCGGTCAAAGTGGTCTAATACCGTGACAAGCCCGCGCGCGATATCCATCAGCTTCTGCTCGACCGCCGAATCGGCATTCTGTTGGGCTCGACGCGCGAAGTTCTGGTAGTCGGCCGACACGCGCAGCAGTTTGGATTCCAATTCGTCTCGCTCGGCTTGCAGACGCGACAGCAGGCCCTGCTCGGCGGACTCGGCTTCTTGTTCGCCGGCATCGGGGGCTTCTTTGCCTTCCTGAGACGCGAAGTATTCCTCGGCGTCTCCGATCTCGAACGGCTCGTCTGCTTGTTCTTCCTGTTGACTCATGGTGCGTTATCTGTTGTTCAGGTCATCTTCGGCCGACATACCCCGTTAGCCGATGTATTCCTTGATCTTCTTCCAGAAGCCCTTGTGTTCGGGCATGTCCTGATGCTCCTCTGTCTCGGCGTAGGCGCGGAGCAGCTCCTTCTGCTTGGCGGTCAGCTTCTTAGGCACCTCCAGCAGGACCGCCACGATCAGGTCGCCGCGTCGGCTGCTGCGCAGGTTCGGCAGGCCGGCGCCCCTGATGCGGAAGAGTTCGCCGTGCTGTGTGCCGGGTTTGAGGGTGAGGTCTTCTTCGCTTTCGAGGGTCGGCACGCTGAGCTTCGCACCAAGGGCCGCTTGGCCGAAGCTGATGGGCATACGCAATACGAGGTGGTCGTCTTCTCGGGTGAAGAGGTCGTGTTCTTCGACACGGACGACGACGTGCAGGTCTCCTCGCGGGCCGTTGTTCTTGCCCGGCTCGCCTTCGCCCTGGACGCGGATGGCCTGGCCGTCGCGGATGCCGGCGGGGATCTTGACTGAAAGCTTGACCTTCTTGGGTTGCCGCCCGTCGCCGCCGCAGGCCGGGCACTTTTCGCGGTAGCTCTTACCTGTGCCGTTACAGGTTGGGCAGGTCGAGACCATGCGGAACATGCCGCCAAGCCCTGCCTGCTGGACCTGCCCCGTGCCGCCACAGGTGACGCAGGTGACCGGCTCGGTGCCGGGCTTGCCACCCGTGCCGCTGCAGGTTGTGCAGGTGTCCTGGCGGGTGAACTCGATCTCTTTTTCGACACCGGCGAGCACATCATTGAGCGTGATGACGGTGACGGTTTCGAGGTCGTAGCCGCGGTTAGACTGGGCCCGGCCGCGTGATCGCCCGCCGCCAAAGGACCCGCCGAAGATGTCGTCGAACATCGAGAAGATGTCCTGAGCGTTCATGTGCGAGAAGTCATGGCCGGCTTGGCCGTTGAGGCCCGCGTGACCGAACTGGTCGTACTTGCGACGCTTCTCGTCGCTGGACAGGATCTCGTAGGCCTCGGATGCCTCGCGGAACTTGGCTTCGGCTTCTTTGTTGTCGGGGTTGCGGTCCGGGTGGTAGCGCATCGCGAGCTTGCGGTACGAGCGTTTGATCTCGTCGCCGCTGGCGCTGCGCTCGACCTGGAGCACCTCGTAATAATCGCGCTGCGTCGCCATGCGTGGACTCTTGCTGGGCATAAAACAAAACCGCTGACGCGCGTTGACACGTCAGCGGCGGGGAGTATGAAAAATTGCTTACGAAACAGCGCCTTCGATGGCGTCGTCATCGTCGCCGAGCTCGGTGACGAGCACGTTGGTCGTCAGCATCAGGCCCGCGACCGACGCGGCGTTCTGCAGGGCCGTCCGGCTGACCAGTGCGGGGTCGATAATGCCGGCCTTAACAAGGTCGGTGTACTCGCTGGTCGCTGCGTTGTAGCCGTTGTTGCCCTTTTTGTTCATGACTTCTTCGACGACGAGGTAGCCGTCTTCGCCGCCGTTGGCAACGATCTGACGCAGCGGCACTTCCAAGGCCTGTGCGATGATGTCGTAGCCGATCTTGTCGTCGCCCTTGGCCTTGGATCGGCCGGCGTTGACGGCATCGATCGCACGGATGAACGCGACACCGCCGCCGGGGACGTAGCCCTCGGCCGCCGCGGCCTTGGTGGCGTGCAGGGCGTCATCGACGCGGTCCTTTCGTTCTTTCATCGCGGTCTCGGTGTGGGCACCGACACGGATGATCGCGACGCCGCCGGTCAGCTTGGCCAGGCGTTCCTGGAGCTTCTCGCGGTCGTAGTCGCTGGTGGTGTTCTCGATCTGCGTGCGGATCTGGTCGCAGCGGGTGGTGATGTCCTTCTTCTTGCCGCCGCCCTCGATGATGGTGGTCGTGTCTTTGTCGATCACCAGTCGCTTGGCCGAGCCGAGTTGGTCAAGCTCCATGGCTTCGAGGGAGATGCCCAGGTCTTCGCTGATGAAGGTGCCGCCGGTGACCGAGGCGATGTCGCCGAGCATGGCCTTGCGGCGGTCGCCGAAGCCGGGGGCCTTGACCGCACAGACCTTCAGCACGCCACGCAGGCGGTTGACGACTAGTGCCGCGAGCGCTTCGGACTCGACGTCCTCTGCGATGATCAGCAGCGGCTTCTGTGCCATCGCGACCTTGTTCAGCAGCGGCAGCAGGTCGGGCAGATTGCTGATCTTCTTCTCGTGGATCAGGATCAGCGCGTCTTCGAGCTCGCATGCCTGCGACGTTGGGTCGGTCATGAAGTAGGGCGAGAGGTAGCCCTTGTCGAAGTTCATGCCCTCGACGTAGTCGAGCGTTGTGTCGGGGGTCTTGCCTTCTTCGACTTCGACAACGCCTTCCGGGCCGACCTTGTCGATGGCCTCGGCGATGATCTCTCCGATCTCTGCGTCGTGGTTGGCCGAGACGGTGGCGACCTTCTTGTAGTCGCTCGTGCCCTTGCACTTGGTCGCGGAAGCCTTGATCGCTTCGCCCGCGACCTCGGCGGCTGCGGTGATGCCACGCTGCAGCGCCATCGGGTTGGCTCCGGCGGTGACGTGCCGCAGGCCCTCTTCGAAGATGGCCTGGGCGAGTACGGTCGCGGTTGTCGTGCCGTCGCCGGCTTTGTCGTTGGTCTTCTTGGCGACCTCGACGACCATCTTCGCACCCATGTTTTCAAAGGGTGCTTGCAGGTCGACTTCCTTGGCGACGGTGACGCCGTCCTTGGTGACCGCCGGCCCGCCGAAGGACTTGTCGAGGATGACGTTTCGGCCGGTCGGGCCCATGGTGACCTTCACGGCGTTGGCCAGCTGGTCCAGGCCTTTTTTAAGCTCCAGGCGTGCCTGGGCATCGAACATGAGTTGCTTCTGTGCCATCGTGGGTGGCTCCAGTTAGGTGTTGTAGTGTGTATCAGTGGTCGTGCCGAGCCCGCTTCAGCGGGCGGGCAAGTCGTTTACTTCTCGACGATGGCGAGGAGTTCCGACTCACGCATGATCTTGTGCTCGACGCCGTCGATGTCGACTTCCGAGCCCGCGTACTTGCCGAAGAGGACGGTGTCGCCTTTCTTGACCGACAGCTTGCCGCGCTCGCCGGTGTCGGTGAGCTTGCCAGGGCCGGCCGCAATGACCTTGCCGGTCTGCGGTTTCTCCTGGGCGGCTTCGGGCAGGTAGATGCCCGACTCGGTGCGTTCGTCGGCGGTGTCGGGCTTGACGACGATGCGGTCGTCCAGCGGGGTAACGGTGGTCTTCTTGGCTTTCTTTGTCTTGGTGGCCATCTTTGGCGTCTCCAGTGAGTTGATTGGTTTGGTGTGTTTAAGTTTTTAGAAGCGCGTCATGCGCCGCGAAACATTCCGGGGGTTACATCATGCCGGGCATGCCCATGCCGCCCATACCAGGCATGCCGCCGCCCATGCCACCCATCCCGCCCATACCGTGGTCGTGGTGGTGGTGATCGTCGTGGCCGCCTTCGTCTTCGACGGGGATCTCGGTCACGAGGCAGTCGCAGGTCAGGAGCACGGTCGCGACGGACGCCGCGTTTTGCAGCGCAGTGCGGTCGACCTTGGCGGGGGTGATGATGCCGCGCTCGATGAGGTCGGCGTACTCGAGCTTCAGGGCGTCAAAGCCGTTGGAACCCTTGGCGGCCGCGACTTTGGAGACGACGACCGTGCCGTGCTCGCCGGCGTTGTCGGCGATGGTCTGCAGCGGGACGGTCAGGGCCTTGGTGATGATGTCCACGCCGACCTGCTCGTCGCCTTCCAGCTTGAGCTTGGCGAGCTTGGCTGCGGCACGGACGAAGGACACACCGCCGCCGGGGACGATGCCCTCTTCGACGGCCGCGCGGGTCGCGTGCAAGGCGTCTTCGACGCGGGCCTTCTTTTCTTTCATTTCTGCTTCGGACGCGGCGCCGACGTTGATCTGTGCCACGCCGCCGGCCAGCTTGGCGAGGCGCTCTTGCAGCTTCTCGCGGTCGTAGTCGCTGCTAGTGGTTTCGATCTCGTTTCGGATCTGGGCGATGCGGCCCTGGATGTCCTTAGTCGAGCCCGCGCCCTCGATAATGGTTGTGTTGTCGCCATCGATGGTGATCTTCTTGGCCATGCCGAGGTGGCCCAGTTCGACCGCGTCCAGTTCAACGCCGAGGTCTTTCATGATCGCGGTGCCGCCGGTGAGGACGGCGATATCGCCGAGCATCGCCTTGCGGCGGTCGCCGTAGCCGGGCGACTTGACCGCGCAGATGTTCAAGACGCCACGCAGCTTGTTCATGACGAGCGTCGCGAGCGCTTCTCCCTCGACGTCTTCCGCGATGATCAGCAGCGGCTTCTTGGTTTCCTGGACTTTTTCGAGCAGCGGGACGAGCTTCTGGATGCTGCCGATCTTGTCTTCGTAGATCAGGATCAGGCACTTGTCGAGTTCGACGGTCATCGCGTCGGCGTCGGTGATGAAGTTCGGCGAGAGGTAGCCGCGATCGAACTGCATGCCTTCGACAACATCGACGTAGGTTTCGAGTGACTTGCCTTCTTCAACCGTGATGACGCCGTCCTTGCCGACGGTCTCCATCGCGTCGGCCATGATCTTGCCGATCGCGGCGTCGTTGTTGGCAGAGATGCTGGCGACGTTCTGGATGTCCTGCTTGCCGTTGATCTTCTTTGCTTGCTTGTCGATCTCGGTGACGGCGGCTTCGACGGCCTTCTTGATCCCGCGGACCAGCGCGTTCGCGTCGTGGCCGGCGGCGACCTGTCGCAGGCCTTCCTTGAAGATGGCTTCGGCGAGGACGGTCGAGGTCGTGGTGCCGTCGCCGGCCTTGTCGGAGGTCTGGCTGGCGGCTTCCTTCACGAGCTGGGCGCCCATGTTCTCGTTCTTGTCGGCCAGTTCGATTTCTTCCGCGACCGAGACGCCGTCCTTGGTCACGGTCGGGCCGCCCCAGGACTTGTCGAGCACGGCGTTGCGGCCGCGGGGGCCGAGTGTGCTCTTGACGGCGGTGGCGAGTTTTTCAACGCCGGCCAGCAGGCTGGCGCGGGCGTCGGTTTCAAAGACGAGGGACTTGGCTGGCATCGGTCATAGCTCCTAGGGAAGCGGGTTTGGATCATGGTTGGCGTGCAGCGATCGCCGCGGCACGGGCTGTCTGGTACAAGCCGCGGGCCACAAAGAGGCCGAAAGCGCAGTCACTTGTTCATTTTGCAAGTCATTTAATTGCAATCACTTAGGACAAAAAAAGCCTGCCGTTTCATTGGCAGGCTCTGGTGCGACGGTGTCAGGTTGGCAGGACGGCCCGGGCAGGCCTGTCAGGCGTTGTCAGATGTCCGAGCCGCTCTGATCCGGGTCGGGGTCGGGCCCGGTGATTTCGCCGGCCTTGTAGCGGGCCCAGTAGGACTTGAGCTCGCGTTTGACCAGTTTGGCGAGGATGACGCCGCCAATGATGTTGGGCAGGGCCATGGTCAGCAGCATGGCGTCGGCGAAGTCGATGACCGGACCGAGGCTTGCGACCGCGCCAACGAAGACACAGGCCACGAATATCAGCCGGAAAACGATGACCGACTTGAGCCCGATGAGGTAGCCCCAGGCCCGTTCGCCGTAGTAGCACCAGGAGATCATCGTCGAGAAAGCGAAGAGTACGATACTGACCGACAGGACCCAGGGGAACCACGCCCCGACCCGAGTCTGTTCGAAAGCGAAGAGTGTGATCGCTGAACCATTGGATTCTTCGACGAGTTCCGGCGCGATGTAGGCGTCGGTGATCAGCACGACCATCGCGGTCATGAAGCAGATCACGATTGTATCTATGAATGGTTCGAGCGAGGCGACAAAGCCCTCGCGGATCGGCTCCTTCTGCTTCGCTGCCGAGTGTGCGATCGCCGACGAACCCAAGCCCGCCTCACTGGAGAACGCGGCGCGTTGGAAGCCGATGATGAGCACGCCGACGAGCCCGCCGTATGCTGATTCCTTGGCGAAGGCGTCATCAAAGATGAGAGCGACATGGCTGGGAACCTGACCGAGGTTAAACATGATCACGATCAGGCAGCCAAGCACGTAGAGCAGGCACATGGCCGGGACGATCTTGCTCGTCGCCGCACCGATACGGGTGATCCCGCCGACAACAACAATGCCGACGAGTGTCGCGAAGATCAGCCCGAAGCCGATGCTCACTCGGCCCTTGAGTGTTTCACGCTGCGCGGTATCTGCGGCGACGGCTTCTTCATCCAAGACCTTCTCGATCTGTGAAGGAAGCAGGATCGCGCGGACACGCTCCTCAGACAACTCGGTTCGAACAATTTCATTCGCCTTGCCCGCCAAATCACCCTTTGCTGCGGCAGAGAGTTGGTTGTCACGAAGCAGCGGACGCAGCACTTCAATCGGTAGGTCACCACGGCGCTGCTCGGCTAACGAATCGCTCTCAACGAATTGTGAATAGAACCCCTCGAACGCCTGATTGGATTGGAACATGTTGCCGCCGCCCAGTGACGCGCCCATGCAGAAGATGGCAAAGATGATCGCAAGGGTCTTGCCGATCGCCCCCATGCCATGGTTGATCTTCTTGAAGCCGTGGTCGAGGTAATACATCGGCCCGCCGGAGACGCTGCCGTCTGAGTTCTTGATGCGGAACATCTGCGCGAGGGAAGATTCGTGGAACTTGGCGGTCATGCCAAAGAGACCCAGGAACATCATCCAGAAAATAGCGCCTGGCCCACCGAGTTTCACCGCGATCGCGACGCCGGCGATGTTGCCAAGCCCGACCGTAGCGGACAGCGCCGAGGTCAATGCGCGGAAAGGCGGGATCTCTCCTTCGTCATCCTTCCGACTGAACTTGCCGCGGACGATATCGATCGCATGCTTGAACCCGCGGATGTTGATGAAGCCGTGCCAGAGGGTGAAGAAGATCGCGCCAAGCGCCAGGAAAACAACAAGAAACGGCGCTGTGGGCCCGGTGATCTTGGGGTCGCCTTGCTCGGTGTCGGGTTTGCCCGGCTCTGAAACAGGTTGATACGTCGCGCCTTTTTGGATCACGATCGTGCGGTATTCGCCGTTGGGCTTCACGATCGGGAGCCCGGAGCGTGTGGTCAGTATCGCTTCGAAGTCTACCTCGGCCTCGACCTCAACCGCATTGATCTCATAGACGGTATCCCCACGTTCATCCAGCTCTTCGCTTTGGAAGGCTCCGAAACTAACATCGCGGAAGAGCGTGCCATACACGAAGCCGTTGATGGTGCTGAGGGTGCTGTCAAAGTGATCGCCGAGGCTCGGGTCGCCAGCGGGCGGTTGCACATTGGTGACCAAGGGTAGGCCAAACTCGCTCGCGCCTGTCTCCGTGTCTTGTGCCTCTGCCGGCAGAGCGAGAAGTATGCCCAAGACAAACGGTGCAACGGTCGGCCATACGGAGAAACGAGCCAGCGGGTGGACGGATTCAGCCGGGCGTTTAAGTCGGTTCATGTTGTCGTCTCGGTGACGTGTCGAGGCAATGGATCAGAAAAGCAGGCAACAGAGGTGTTATCGAATCGATGTGGCGACTGGCTGGCGGTTTTCTTCGCCGACTAGGCGCGGGTAGCCGAGGCGCTGCGAGACCTTGAGGTTCAGGCGTTTGAGCAGTTCTTGAACTTTGACGCCGTCGCGCTCGGCGGTGAAGCTGCCGCGCAGGGTCGACTGGCCAAGCAGGTCTTTGAACCGGTCGCTGCGGTCGGCCAGCAGGAGGTCGGCCTGCCAGAGGCTCGCGTTAAGACGCGCATCGCCCGGCGAGGAGTCCAGGTGCAGGAAGCCAGCGCCGCTGTACACGCCGACCTCACGGAAGAAACCCGCGTCTGTCCGGCGGTTGGCGAAGACGATGTACTGGATTGTCGCGTTGGTGGCATCCGGGTTGACGGGGGTGAGCCCGGCCTTGGGCTGCCACATCATGCGGATCGCCGCGGCCTGGGTCGGGTTGTCCTCCGGGCCTTCGATCAGGACAACGGTGATCGACTCGGTGCTGTCGAAGACGTAGTAGGCGCTATTGAAGTCGCCTTGCAGCCGAAGCGAGGTGTCGTCCTGGCTCACGACCGCCAGTGCAGACTGGCTGGTCCATAGCGAGGTGTTGCAGCCGACGCAGAGCAGGGCCGCCGGGATGAGTAGCGCGAGGCTGAGTACTCGGGTCACGATGTTGTCTCCTGCTCGGAGGTTTCCGTATTCTCGGGCTGCGGCCCGGCCGGCGCGGTCTTCTCACGACGCAAACCGAGCAACTGGACCGTGTCTCTTTCAACAACGGTGCGGAGCTGTTCACGCGGGACCGAAGGCAGCTGCGTGCCCTGGGTCAGCGTATTGACGGAGTAGATCGTTTTGATTGCCTGCTCGGGCGAGACGTAGGGGAAGTTGCTGCCGAACAGCACCTGCTCCATCGTGCCCATCTGGTGTGCGGTGAGCAGGGCGTTGAAGAGCTGCCAGGGCCTGGCCGTGAAGCCGGAGATGTCAGCAAAGATGTTGGGGTGCTTGGCGAGCAGGGCGACGCCTTCCTCGACCCAAGGGTCGCCGAAGGTGCCGAGCACGATCTTGAGGTCGGGGAACTCGCGGATGACTTCGTCAAAGAGCGAGGGCCTGGCGAACTCCATACGGGCCTCGCGGGCCATGACGGTGCCGCATTCGATGAGCACGGGCATCTGGTGGTGCTGGCAGGCATCAAAGAGCGTCATCGCGCGGGTGTCGGTCGGGTGGAAGCCCGCCGCAGCGGGGTTGACCGTGACGCCCGACAGGCCCAGGCCCATCGCTTTCTCGAGTGACGTGGTGGGGTCGGTGTTGGCCTTTGGATCGATCCCCGCAAAGCCGAAGAGCCGATCGGGGTCGCGCTGTACATAGCCGGCGATCTGCTCGTGGGGGATCGAGCCGCCCAGCAGCTTGCTTTCAAAGCCCAGCAGGACCGCTGCGGTGACCGGCTCCATGGCTTGTTGGTGGTCTTCCGGGTCGGCGCTGTGGTCTTCCCACGCGTCGATCTTTCGGCGGCGCATCTGTGCCGCAACAGGCGGACCGAACTGCTCGGTCGAGGTCCATAGCCGGGTATGCAAGTCGATGGTCATTTACAGCGGCCCGGTGGGTTTCTGAAAGTTAGTCTGCCTGGTTGGCCTGGTAGTCCGCGGCGCTGAGCAGTGCGGCGGTCGCGTCGGGGCTGCTCGGCTTGATCTTGATGATCCAGCCCTGGCCGTAGCAGTCGTCGTTGATCAACGCGGGGTTGTCGATCACCGCCTGGTTGACCTCGACGACCTCGCCGGCGACACCGGTGTAGAGCTCGCTGGTGGCTTTGACGGATTCGATCTCGCCGAAGGTCTCGGCCGCGTCGATGGAGCCGCTCTCGGTGGTGACTTCCAAGTACGTGATGTCGGTCAGCTCGTCGACGGCCGTCTGGCTGATACCGATAACGATGAGGTCGCCCTCGGGCTTGTGCCACTCGTGGCTTGCAAGGTATTGGCGGTCATCAGGGGCGCTCATGGGCGGTCTCTCGGTGTGGGTGATCCTGAAAACAGCAATGATATGGCCTCGGGCGATTCACTACAATGCGGCGCATGGGCCGGTCGTTCGCGGTGACAGTTCATACGCTCTAACATGACGATTAGGACCCAATTGGGTTGGACGATCAGCCGATACCAGCAGTAGCAAACAACGATCAGGCGGGCCGATTGAGATATCGGACGCATATCGACCCGCAGTCTACGCAAGAAGAGGACGCCTCCGTGACCCCGCAGAAACTGACCCACCTCAAGCAGCTTGAGGCCGAGAGCATCCACATTATCCGGGAGGTCGCCTCCGAGTTTAAGAACCCGGTGATGCTGTTCTCCGTCGGCAAGGACTCGTGCGTCATGCTCCACCTGGCGCGCAAGGCCTTCTATCCCGGCAAGCCGCCGTTCCCGCTGCTGCACGTCGACACGACCTGGAACTTCCAATCGATGTACACCTTCCGCGACGAGTACATCGTCAAGGAACTCGGGCTCGAGTGCCTGGTGCACATCAACGAAGAGGGCCTGAAGGACGGCATCGATCCTTTCAAGCATGGCTCACGCAAGTTCACCGAAGTGATGAACCTAGGTGCACTGCGACAAGCCCTGGACAAATACCGCTTCGACGCGGCCTTCGGCGGCGGGCGTCGTGATGAAGAAAAGGCCCGCGCCAAGGAGCGCATCTTCTCCTTCCGTGATCAGCACCACCAGTGGGACCCGAAGAACCAGCGGCCCGAGCTGTGGAACCTCTACAACACCCACGTCGAGAAAGAGCAGCAGATCCGCGTGTTCCCGATCTCTAACTGGACCGAGCTGGACATCTGGCAGTACATCTACATGGAGCAGATCCCGCTGGTGGACGTGTACTACGCCAAGGAACGCCCGGTCGTCGAGCACGAGGGCCAGCTGATCCTGGTGGATGACGACCGCACGCCGCCCGAACTCGCCGCGACCGCGCAGAACAAGTGGGTCCGCTTCCGCACGCTGGGCGACTACCCGCTGACCGGCGCGACCGAATCCAAAGCAACCGAATTGACCGACATCATCCAGGAGATGCTCCTGGCCACACGGTCCGAGCGTGAAGGCCGAGTCATCGACGCCGACCCCGGCGCGTCCATGGAAGAAAAGAAACGGCAGGGGTACTACTAAAGATGAATACCGACGAACTCATCGCAGAAGACATCCACGGCTACCTCAAGCAGCACGAGAACAAGGAGCTGCTGCGCTTCCTGACCTGCGGCTCCGTAGACGACGGCAAGTCCACCCTCATCGGCCGGCTGCTCTACGACTCGAAGATGGTCTACGAAGACCAGCTCGCCGCGGTCACGACCGACTCCAAACAGTTCGGCACGACCGGCGGCACGTTCGACCCGGCGCTCTTGACCGACGGCCTCAAGGCCGAGCGCGAACAGGGCATCACCATTGATGTCGCTTATCGTTATTTTTCAACGAGTAAACGCAAGTTCATCATCGCCGATACGCCCGGCCACGAGCAGTACACCCGCAATATGGCCACCGGCGCCTCGACCTGCGACCTGGCGATCATCCTCATCGACGCCCGCCACGGCGTGCAGACGCAGACGCGTCGGCACTCGTTCATCGCGTCGCTCTTAGGCATCAAGCACGTCGTTGTCGCGATCAACAAGATGGACCTCGTCGACTTCTCCGAGGAGCGATACGAAGAGATCAAGGCCGACTACACCGAGTTCGTCGGCAAGCTCGAGCTGCCCGATATCGAGTTCGTGCCCATGAGCGCGCTCAACGGCGACAACGTCGTCAACACTTCCGAGCACACGCCCTGGTACAAGGGCGGCACGCTGATGCACCACCTCGAGAACGTGCACATCGCTAGCGACCGCAACCTCATCGACTTCCGCTTCCCCGTGCAGTATGTCAGCCGGCCGGACCTCAATTTCCGCGGCTTCTGCGGCACGATCTCGTCCGGCATCGTCCGCCCCGGCGACGAAGTCATGGCCCTGCCCTCGCGCAAGACCGCCATCGTCAAACGCATCGCCACCATGGACGGCGACCTCGAACAGGCCTACGCACCGCTGGCCCCGACGATCGTGCTCGACCGCGAGATCGATGTCTCGCGTGGCGATATGCTCGTGCACCCCAATAATGTGCCCAAGGTCGACCAGGCCTTCGAGGCCATGCTCGTCTGGATGGAAGAAGACGCGCTCCAGCCCGGCAAGCAGTACACCATCAAGCAGGGCACCACGACCGCGACGGGCATCATCAGCGACCTCCGCTACCGCATCGACGTCAACACGATGCACAGCGAGGGAGTCGACAAGCTCGATCTCAACGAGATCGGCCGGGTCGTCATCGACCTGTCACGCCCCTGCGCGTTTGATGCGTACAGCCGAAACCGCTCGACCGGCGCGTTCATCGTCGTCGATAAGATCAGCAACAACACCGTCGCCGCGGGCATGATCCTGGACCGTGACCCAGACAGCGCTGCCTCACGCCGCCGCGAGATTTCGGAGAAGCGTGGCACGGAGATCAAGGTCCACGAGTCGCTGATCTCGGCCGAGGAACGCGCGACCCGCCTGACCCAGCAGCCCGCGACGATCTGGCTCACCGGCCTGACCGGCAGCGGTAAGAGCGCCGTGGCCTATGCCTTGGAACGCCGCCTGTTCGACGAGGGTAAGAGCGCCACCGTCCTCGACGGCCGTAACGCCCGCCTGGGCCTGTCTGCAGACCTGGATTACACGCTTGATGACCGCAAGGAAAACCTCCGCCGCGCTGCTGAGGGCGCCAAGCTCTTCAACGACGCCGGCCACATCGCCGTCTGCGCTTTCCTCTCGCCTAGTGCTGAAGATCGCGCGATGGCCAAAGCCATCGTCGGGGATGACAAGTTCATCGAGGTCTACCTCGAAGCCCCCGAAGACGTCTGCAAAGAACGAGCCGAGACGGACGAGTTCGCCAAGACCAACAAAGACATGGCCGCCTTCAGCGACATGGCCGCGCCGTACGAGCCGCCAGCGGCTGCCGATCTCGTCCTCAAAACCGACGACCTGACCGTCGACCAGTCGGTGCAAAAGCTCTACGACCTACTCAACGAGCGTGGGTTGTTGAAGTAAGTGTGCCATGCCAAGTGTTTAGATCAAGAAATGTTGGTCGGTAAGGCCATTGCTGTCTGCACGCCAGATTGTTCCGCGGACAACGTCAACGCAGTTGAGCCATGACTTTGTTTCAACTGCGATGGTGTGTCCAAGGTCCTCAGGCGTGCCACTTTTAGTTGAAGAGTGTCCACAGACAATGATCTTCCCGCTTTCATGCGGTAGAGCATTTTGATATTGGAGCATCTGAATGATTTCCGGCCTCTGGTAACTCAGAGGTACATCGTGTTCAAGATGGCCATGGACAAAGATGAATTTTTCAGACTCAATAATATCGACGCATGTATCGATTAAGAATTTCCAATGCGCGTCTGGAATGGCTGTGACAGATTCTTCTTCATAGCTGGCGAGGGTTGTGGTCCCCCCAATAGTCAGCCAGAAATCAGCATTGTCTTCGTCATCTTTTGCATCGATCATCCACTGGTCATGGTTTCCACGGAGCGAATAAACATTGGCTGACCGATGCAGGTCAATAAGAAGATCGATGACTTGTGCTGAGAAATGCCCTCTGTCGACGTAGTCGCCCAGCGTGATGATGAGGTCCAGCTGAGTTGGATTAACAACCTTGAGCAGCGCTTCAAGAGCTTGTACATCTCCATGAATATCACTGATCGCGAGTACACGCTCGAAGCCGTCAATTTCGATCTTAGTTAGATCAACTGCCAAGAAGACTCCGGATTGATTTGCTTACCCCGCCGCAGTTTGTTTGCCTGTTGCGGTGTCGGACAATTTCTTGTCTTCGGGGTATTTGATGCGTTGGTGGTACATCGCGCAGAGGCTCTTGGTCAGGGCCTTCTCGATGCGGGAGAGGTCTTGGAGGGTCATGTCGCAGTCGTCGAACTGGCCGTCCATCAGTCGTTTGCTGGCCATGGTCTTGACGAGGTTTTCGAGGCGGGTCGCGGTGGGCTCGTCCATCGCTCGGGCGGCGCCCTCGACGCAGTCGCAGAGCATCATGATCGCGGCCTCGCGGGTCTGGGGTTTTGGACCGGGGTAGCGGAACTCGAACTCGCTTGGGCTGGGCTTGTCCTCGGCTTCGGTTTGTTTTTTGGCTTCGTGGAAGAAGTATTCCACGAGCGTGGTGCCGTGGTGCGACTCGATGAAGTGCCGGATGACGCCGGGCAGGGCGAACTCGCGGGCCATCTCGACGCCGTCCTTGACGTGGCCGACGATGATGAGCAGCGACATCGCGGGGGAGAGTTTCGAGTGCTTGTTCGGGCCGCCGGCCTGGTTCTCGATGAAGTACATCGGCTTGTTGGTCTTGCCGATGTCGTGGTACATCGCGCCGACACGGCAGAGCAGGGCATCTGCATCGACGGCTTCCGCAGCACCCTCGGCCATGTCCGCGATACGCAAAGAGTGCTGGTAGGTGCCGGGGGCTTCGTGGGCCAGGCGCTGCAGCAGCGGGTGGCTGACGTCGTTGAGTTCTTTGAGCGTCATCGCGGTGGTGACGTTGAAGAGCTTTTCAATGACGGGCAGCGCGCCCTGGACGAGCAGGCCCGTGAAGAAGCCGGAGGTGATCGCGGCGAGGGCGTCGATGAGGACGGTCTGCAGGACGCCATCGACCCAGACCGTCTTGACGGCCAGGCCGACGACCGCGGCGGTGACCCCCATGGCCAGGCCCGCGTACGTGCCCACGATGACGAGCTTGGACCGCGAGCGGATCTCGCGGAGCTGCATGACCGCGGCGGCGACGCCGACGATCACGATCACGGTGGTCGCCAGCGGCAGCTTGAGCATGACGACGACGAGCAGCGCCATGACAACACCCATCGCCAGCGCGAAACGCTGGTCATAGGCGATGGCGAGCACGGTCGCGGCGAAGAGCACGGGGAAGGTCAGCGAGCCGATGACGATGTCCGGCCAGAGCAATGACGATGATACGGACGCGGCGAGGCATATCAGCAGCAACGCCGTCAGCACGGCCGCGCGCATCGGGTTACGCACGACGCGCGGGCTGTACGCAAAGAAGTACACCCACATCCCGCTGGCGACGATCATCATCAGCCCGAGCATCGCGGCGCGGGGCAGCCAGCGCTGCATCGGCGAGCGGGCGGCAAGGTAGGCGGCTTCCTCGGCTTCGACGGTGTCTTTGAGCGTTTGGGTGACGTTGTCGCCGGGCCGGGCGAGGACGACGCCCGCGTTGAGTGGTTCGATCCGGTCGGGCACGGCCTGGCGAGCGGCTTCCTTGGCCGACTCGGTTAGCACCGCGCTGTAGTTGTAGGTCGGCTCGAGGCCGGACTGGATAAACGCGGTCACCGCATCGCGCGCATCCGTCGGCACGCCGGCCGCGATCTGGTCTATCTCGATGTCCAGCTGCGCGGCATCGTCGAGGCTCAATACCGCCCGGCTGGACTTCACGCGCAGCGCGGCCTGGTCGGGTGAGGGCTTGGGGTGCTCGATGACAATCGTCGCGCGGAGGTGGGCTTGCAGCTCGGTTTCTTCGATGATCGGCGTGTCGAAGAGCGCGTCGATCATCTCGGGCGCGAGCCGCTGCCAGCGAGCGATTAGCTGTGGCTGCTCGCTATCCGCAAAGCGGCGCAGCGCATCGAGCGCGCGTTGATTTTTTTTTAGGCGGGTCTCTTTCTGCGCTGCGGTCTCTTCTGCGTCCGTCGCCTCCATCCCGAGCGCCACGAGCATTGTCTTGGGCACGTCCTCCAGGACCTCGTACCCGGCAAGCGTAGAGGGCAGGGTCTCTAGGTCCAGCGACAGCCGGTCGTACAGCGAGCCGCTGGCCTTGAAGTAGGGCGGGATCTTGTCGGCGGCGACGCGTCGGTCCATCCGTGTCTTGTCTTCATCGACCACCGAGAACGCGACCCGGCTGACGATCGCCTCTTCGACCGCCTGGCCAAGCTGCAGCGGCCGGGCCCGGTCGATCAGCGGCGAGGCGATGACCGTCGCGACGACGGCGAACACCATCGCGTAGAGCACCGACCAGCCGATCTCGGGCTTGCGGAGCACCTCGCGCCAGGCCCCACGGGCTTTGGGCAGGTTTCGGCGGACCTCACGCCGGCGGGCTGTCGTGGTCTTGCTCTGGGCCATCGTCTTCCCACGTCGGGCGGGCCAAACCGGATGGCCGCGATACTGACTTTATCGACCTGTTGGGCCGATTACTCAGCCCGAGCATTGTACCCGGGACAACTTCGTCTTATCCATCGCTTGGCCCATCGTTTTCGGACGCATCCATGTCGTCAATAACGTCTTGTATAAATTCGGTTTGTGGCCGATTATCTTGCTGGCCGTAGGCTTCCACAACGCGCTGGACCAGGCTGTGCCGGACGATGTCGGCCCCGTCGAGCGTGCACATCGCGATGCCCCTGGTCCGGCGTAGGCGACGCACGGCGTCGATCAGCCCCGAGTCGCGCGGGTCGTCCAGGTCGATCTGACTCGTGTCGCCGGTGACGATCATTTTTGAGCCGTGGCCCAGCCGGGTGAGGAACATCAGCATCTGGCTCTTGGTCGTGTTCTGGGCCTCGTCGCAGATGATGCAGGCGTCGTTGAGCGTTCGGCCGCGCATGAACGCCAAGGGAACGATCTCGATCAGGTCCACCGCCATGAAGCGCTCGATCTGCTCGAACGGCATCATGTCGTGCAGCGCATCGAGCAGCGGGCGGAGGTACGGGTTGACCTTGTCCTGCATCGTTCCGGGCAGGAACCCGAGCTTCTCGCCTGCCTCGACGGCGGGTCGGACGAGCACGAGCTTGCGGACCTGCCCACGCTTGAGCATCGACACCGCCGCGGCGACGGCGAGGTACGTCTTGCCCGTGCCGGCCGGGCCGATGCAGAAGGTCAGGTCGTTGTTGGCAATGCAGTCGACGTAGCCCCGTTGGCCGGGCGACATGGGTTTGACACGCCGGCCCTCGAGGTAGACATCAAAGCCGTGCCCGATCGGGCCGGCGTGTGGGGCGGCAGCGTCGCCGTTGCTGTCGAAGGCGGGATTGAAGCTTCCGGGCGTGTTGACCGCCGCGATGGCGTCAAGCAGTTGCTGGCGGGTGAACGGGCTGTCGTGCCGGGCGGCCTCGTTGAGCCGTTCGATGACGTGCGCCGCCTGACCCACGGCATCCGACTTGCCGGTGAGCTTGAGGGCCTCGGAGCGCGCATTGATCGTCACGCCCAGTGCCTCGCGGATGATCTTGAGGTTCCGCTCGGCCGGGCCGGTCACGCCGTAACGCTCGGCGCCTTCGGGGAGTTTGATGGTCAGTTCCATGGCTTGATTTTAGCTGTGTAATCGACAGATGAATATCACGAATCTACACCGATTTAATCACGCAGCCTGACACCCCAGATGCGAGCCAGCTCCTGCCGCGTTGTTTTCTTAAGCGATCGCCCGTCGGGGTACGTGTGACTGACGAGTTCGTTGTTGGCGTCGAAGACGAGGGCTTGTTCGGACAGGTCTAGTACCGGGCGGAGGTAGACGGTCTTGCCGCCGTCGGCTCGAGGCTCGACGCGCATCAGGCGGAAGTCGATGCGGGAGGTCTCCTGGTGGTACGCGGAGAAGGCGTACGTTTTTTCTTCGTTGGGCAGCAGAGCGGGCATGAGCGCGGCGTCGACGGGCGAGAGGAACGCGCGTTTCGGGGTGGGCCAGGCCTTCTCGATGACCTCGCCGGAGGGGTAGCTGCGCGGGTCGGCGGAGGGGTAGCGGAGCCGGCGCTCGGGGTCGCGTTCGCGCTGCAGCAGGTACTCGACCATGTGTCGGGGCGGGGTGCCCTCGCGGGTGAGTTGGAGGTGGTCCATTCGTTTGCCGCCGATCATGGCGACGCCGCGCACGCCGGTCTCGACCCATGTGCCTGCCCGCAGGTTGTTCGGGTCGTTCTTGTACTGCAGCGCATTTTTGATCTGCCAGTACGCGACCGGCTTGCCGGGCGTGTCGATCGATTCGTGGCGATGCTGCATGACGATGCCCTGGCCTTCGAGGCGGGACTGGATAAAAATGGCATTGCCCTCGGCCTCGAAGCGGTCGATCCCCTCGAGCCTATCGGCGTCTTCGCCACGCTTGGCTTTCAGCGCTTTGTAGTAGGCCTTGTCCTGGTAGCGTTGCCAGATGCGGGTGTAGCCGATGTCTTTGTTGTTTTCGAGGACGCGGTAGAGCCGGTCATCACGCATGGTTTTGAGCCGGTCTTCTTGCGTCAGCTCGGCGAGGAGCTCTTCAGCGTTCTCGAGCCAGCCGTGCAGGCGCTCGTTGACCTGCTTTGCCTCTTCGACCTCGACGCTGTGGACCATGCACTCGAAGGTGCTTATCGCTTCGATCA
Organism: Phycisphaeraceae bacterium; assembly: GCA_019634195.1. Lineage (GTDB taxonomy): Bacteria > Planctomycetota > Phycisphaerae > Phycisphaerales > Phycisphaeraceae > JAHQVV01. The sequence continues at coordinate 28,945 of JAHQVV010000198.1, forward strand.
TCTGGTCTGGCAGGCACTCGAGCTTGAGGACCGCGACGCTGAGCTGATCCAGCTGCAAGAGCGCGACGCCGTAGAAGTACGGCTTGGCATCACGCTGCGGCGGCTTGATGATGTAGTAGTTGATCACGCCGCCGAGGCTGTCCAGCTCAACAACCTGGTTCGCCCGGGTGTTGATCACCTGGCCCGCAGAGGCTTTGAGCTCGTCGCTGATCTGCTTTTGGATGATGTCGACTTTCGGTGCGATGAGTTTGGTCGCAGCGGTCCCGTCGGGGTTCTTGAAGACGCGTTCGTACGCGCCGCGTGCAAAGGACAGGCTGACGCGTGAACGGTTGGCCAAGGCCCATCGGATGACGTCGCCCTGCGCGGTGTCGGGGACGCTGACCGCGTCATGCGGCTGGCGGATGGACAGGCCGTAGCGCAGCTCGGACCAGCGTTGGTCGGTCAGCCAGCGGTTCGGCTCGGCCAGTGGTTTGTCGGGGAGGTCGATGTCTTGCGCGGTTGCACAGCTTGCGCCGAGTATCAGCGTGAGCACACCCAAGCAAAGCAGGCACGAGCGGCGCACTGGAAGAAAACCCCGGAACAGATCAGCGGTGTTGGTAAGCATCGTCTGATTATAGATACCACGCGATCAAAGGCCTAGGCCGGCACCGGAGATGATCGCCGCGGCGGTCAGGCTCAGCACCAGCAGCGCACCCATCGCGATCGCGATGACGAGGCGGCGCTTGGCGGGGTTTTGAATGAGTGGCCCCTTAGGCATGGCCGCATGGTACACCGAACGGATGACGGTGGGGCAGGCTTCCGGCCCGTCATTAGTTAAGCGGCTTGATGAATGACAGGCTGCAAGCCTGTCCCATCCTTACGCGGCGTCGCGCTTGCGGCTTTTCCGGCTCTGGCGGTCGGAGGTGTAGCCGTAGGCATACCCGTAGCGGTAGCCGTACTTGTAGCCGTAGCCCCGGCCCCGGCTGCGTGGGTTGTCGGTGGCGATGATGCCGTTGACCTGCGCGTTGTAGCTGGTGAGGGTGTTGATGGCCTGCTCGACCAGAGGCCGCGGTGTGCGACGCATGCGTGCGACGACGAGGACCTCTTCACTCTGGCTGCCGAGGATGCCCGCGTCGGCCAGCTGTAGCACCGGCGGGGTGTCGATGATCACGTGGTCGTACTTGGCACGAAGGCCCTGGATCAGGTGGCTCATCCGCTGGCTGGAGACCAGCTGCACGGCCTCATCGCTGACCCTGCCACCGGCGGTGATGATGTGCAGTGAGGAGCCTTCCACCTGCTGGATGATGTCGGAGATCTTCGCGTCGCCGCGCAGGTAGTCGATCAGGCCCGGGCGGTCGGTGTTGCAATTCAGCAGCTTGCCGAACGTCGGCAGACGCAGGTCGCACTCGATGATGATGGTCTTGCGGTTGCGCAGCTCGGCAAAAGCCAGGCCGAGGTTGATGCAGGTGATCGTCTTGCCTTCTTGGGGCGTCGCACTCGTAATGGTGTGGACGAGGTGCCGCTCGTTATCGTGCCGGGCGAGGATCGAGGTGCGGATGGAGCGGTACTCTTCGCTCATCGCGGAGGCTGGGCTCGTCATCGTGACGAGGCGGTCGTCCACCATGCCACGCAGGTGCTGGCCCATCAGCCTGCTCCACCAGCTGGCCTTCTTGGTCGTCGTAATCAGCTTCAGCGGTTCGTCCACACTGAGGTCGGCGGTTTCGTCATCTTCACCTGCCGCTGGCTCATCGTCGAACGGATTGTCTTGGTCCGAACCGGTGGCGATCGCCTGCCCGGTGCCTTCATGCAAGCCAACAACGGTTTCGCCGAGCTCGTTGGTGTTCAGCGACAACTGCGCGTCCGCGAGGCTGAACGGCGCGTTGTCGTCATCTTCAGCCGGGGCGTTGGCCATCACCTCGGCCAGACCCAGTTTTTTGTTATCGGGCCCAGCTTGGGCGGACGAAGCCTCTTTGCGCACCTCGTCTTGAGGTATCGTGTCCTCGGTCGTGTCGCCGTTCTGCTTGTTTAGTGCATCAAAGATGTAGCCCATGATTTCAGCTCCAAATCAGGCGGCGAGTCGGACCGAGGCGCCAGGCGGTAGGCCTGGCAGCATGTCCGCGATGACCCGCTCTGTCATTTTTCGGTTGATTGTGTCGGTTTTCTGCACCATACCTAACAGCAAGCAGTGGTCACAGATGGCGTTGATCAGGCGTGGGACCCCGCCGGTGAAGTTCGCGATACGCTCGACAGCCTGGGTGTCAAAGCGTACATACACCTCTTCGGGGTCTTCGCTGGCGACGCTGATACGGTGGGCGATGTAGTGCTTGACATCGCTCACGCTCAGCGGACGCAGCATCCGCGCGATGATGATCCGTTGGCGCAGTGGAGCGAGTGACTCTTGGCTCAACCGTTCGCGCAGCTCCGGCTGGCCGATGAGGACCAGTTGCAGCAGCTTGGTCTGCTCGGTGTCGAAGTTACTGATCAGGCGTAACTCTTCGAGCGCAGCATCCGATAACGTCTGCGCTTCATCGACAAACAGCACCACGGGCTTGCCCGAGGCGGCGCAGTGCAGCAGGTGCTGTTCGAGCCGCTCCAGGCGCTGGGCGTGGCTGCCGTTGGTCGCGTCGGGCAGGCCCAGGCGGTGGAGCATGTGGGTGATCAGTTCGTCGGCTGTACGGTGCCCGTGTGCGAGCTGGATGACGGTCGCGGAATCGCCGCAGCGCCGGAGCATGGCCCGCGAGACGGTCGTCTTCCCGGCGCCGATCGGGCCGGTGATGAGCACGATGCCCTTGCGCATCCGGATGGTGTACTCGATCGCCGCCAGCGCTTCGTTGTGCTGTTCACTGGCATAGAAGAACCGCGGGTCAGGCGTGTTCTCAAAGGGGGCCAGGGCGAGATGGAAATGCGTTTCGTACATCAGCCTTGGGGCTTGTGATCCGACCTCAGCCCTGCCGAGGGTGGGGGGTCTTCTGCCTTCTCCGTTGAGTTGATGACCAAGGCTTCTCTCGCCTTGTTCTTGAGCTGCTCAAGCACCTCGGGTCGCTGCAGGTCCAGGTACAGGACCGTGCTGATCAGTGCGAGGACGCAGGCCATCGCGACTGTGTTCATCGGGTACAGGATGCTGTAGCGCAGCCGACGCATTCGTTGGTGTTGCCGTGTGATCAGTTCACTGACCGAGCCGAGCACTGGGATCGTCGTGCTCTCCGTGAGCTGCCGCGCGTTGCGGTACGAGTCATCGGTGCGGTGGGCGATGTAGACGCTCAGCGCACCGGAAGCGACACCCAGGAACCCTGCGACGATGATCACCTGCAGCAGGTTCGGCGATACGGGGATCGGGACCGGCTCGGCTCGGCGGATGAACTCCATCTGCACGCCGCGTTCGCCCGTCTCAGGCGTCAGGTAGTTTTCCGCCCGACGCCGCATGTTCTGGTAGTAGTCGACATCCTTCTGCGAGGTCTCGACCATCGCGATGAGCTTGCGGTGCTCGGCACGGACCGGGAGCATGTCGCCGGACATCGCCGACAGCTCATCGATCTTCTCACGCCTCAGCGAGACCTGCTCTTTGAGCGCGTCGCGTTCTGCGGTGGCCGAGGTCAGGGCGAGTTCCAACTCGGCCCGCTTGGGATTGGGGTGCTCTTCGGTCGAGGTGACAACGTTCACCTCCGTGCCATCGATCCTTGTCTGCAGCTCGGTTTCTTGCTGTCGCAGCGCGATGACTTCCGGGTGCTGCTCGGTCATCCGCATCGTCGTGGTGTACTCGCGGATCTTGTCCTGCAGCTTCTCCAGCTTGGTTTCCAGGCGGGTAAGCTCGGGGTTCTTGCTGTGTACAACGGAGGGCAGCACCTTCGGCTCGGCCTGCAAGGCCTCACGCAGCGACCGCCGTTGGATGTCCAGGCCTTCGAGTTCGGTCATGAGCATGGAGAGCTGTTCCTGCGCCTCGCCGATCTGCGCCTGCAGGCTGTAGGGCTGCTCGGGAAGAAGCAGGGCGTGTTCCTGTTCGAACAGGCCCTGCTGCTTTTGAAGCAATTCAAGCTCGACCCGGTGCTCACCGATCAGCTTGTCGAAGTAAGCGATCGAGCCGTTGGCTCGGTCGACCAGTGCGTCGCGCGTGGTGTTGATGTACTGATCCACCAAAGCGTTGACGATCAGCGCACTGATCCGCGGGTCGTCCAGCACCAGCTCCAGGCGGAGCTGCACCCGCGTCTTGTCAGAGTATTCACGGTTGACGATGAGCTGCTGCTTGACCGAGGTACGGAGTTCGAGGAGATCGGTCGCGTTGTTGATGTAGCCGACCTCGCGGAGCCGGGGCTCCAGGTCGTTGATCACCTGCGTGATGGCGTGGCTGCCGGCGATCTCTTTGGTCAGCGCCTGCAGCGGGTCGATGTAGGAGTCGCTGGCGCCCGAGCGGATGGCCTCGATGAGCTCCGGGGCGTTACGCCGCTCAAAGTAAGCGACCGATTCGTACTTACGCGGGAGGAAAAGACTCGCAAACAGAACAACCGCGCTTACCGCAAAAACGGGCAACACGAAACGCCAGCGGTGCTGCAGAATCACGTCCCACAGCTCGTAGATGGCCTTGGCTTGTTCTTGTTTGTTCGTTGCCATAACAGTCACTCCGCCGATCAGACGGTTCAAATAGGTTTAGTTGGAATCGTCGCCGTAGGGCCGGTCACCGGATGTTGATTCACCGACATCGGCCGGTCCGTTGATCAGTTGAGCAAGGGGTGTGAATGGCATCAGCAGCTGTTCGAAGCTGATGGTCGCCTTGGCGATCCCCGTCGGTGGGACGTAGACGATGTCGCCTTCCTGAAGCACCGCGTTGAGCGTGGTGTCACCGGTCTGGATCATGTGGTCGAGGTTGATGGTCATCCGAGCGCGCAGCTCGCCGTTCTCGTCCGGCCGGACGATCGCGATGGAGCTGGGGTCGGCACGGGTGGTCGGCTGCGCGCGGGCCAGCGTGTTTATCACGGTGTTCGAGCCGTTGTAGAAGTACTCACCGGGTGCTTTCACCTGTCCGAATACAAAGATCTTTTTGCTCGCGTAGCGGTTGACACGGACATTGACGTCCGCGTCCTGATAGAAAAAGCCCGCGCGTTGCTCGAGCTCTTGTTGAAGCGATTCCACGGTTCGACCCGCCACATAGGTCCGGCCCAGCAGCGGGACGTTGACAAAGCCGTCGGGGCTCACCGTTTCACGATAGACACCGATCTCGCGTACACGCGTCGAGCGGAACTCCAGCACGTCCGGCGGTCCAATCAGGTACGCCGAATTGGACGCGGGCATCCGCGGCTCTTCGATGAACGCGTGGTAATCGGTGAACTGAGGGTTGCTCGAGCAGCCGCTGAGCATCAATAAAGCTGCCGCGGCGAGGGTTGCCGCGAGTGCCGATCGGTAGGTGTGTAAGAGTTTCAGTGCCATCGTATGGTTCCCGTTCAGCAGGCGGTTCGGTCCCAGAAGCGGGGGAAAGTCTTGAGGATCAGGCGGGCATCCAGCACGATTGAGCGTCGTTCAAGGTAGTGGAGGTCCAGGTCAAGCTTGCGACGCATGCCGTCAAGGTCGTTGGTATAGCCGTTGACGACTTGTGCCAGGCCCGTGATGCCCGGCGTTGCCGAGAGGCGTCGGTCCACGTCCGGCAGGTCCTTGCGCAGCTGGTCCATCAGCTCGGGACGCTCAGGCCTAGGGCCGACCAGCGACATATCGCCGCGAAGGACGTTCAGTAGTTGAGGCAGCTCATCGATATGGCTGGTTCGCATCCAGCCGCAGCCGCGGACGATGCGGGGGTCGTTATCGGTCGCATATTGTGGCCCGTCGGCTTCGGCGTCGGTCCGCATGGTGCGGAGCTTCCAGATCTTGAAGAGCTTGCCATCGCGCCCGACGCGGTATTGTCGGTAGAACACCGGCCCGCCGTCGGCCAGCTTGACCCACGTCGCCGCGAACAGCAGCACCGGGCTGAACAGCGCTAGCGCCAGCAGGGCGCCAGAGAGGTCAACCATACGCTTGGCGATTTCAAAGCCCATGCCAGGCGAGGCGAGCTCGCTTCGGCGGGCTTGGGCCCAATCGGTTTGGATCGCATCAAAAACCGTCATTTGTGAATCTCGTAGTCACTGTGCCCACACCCCCGCGTCCTTTATGCGGGTACTCACGATCGCTATCGTCGTGCAGGGGAAGCGACTTAAACATCCTGTGACGGTTGTATCGGCGCTGCCGGTAAGAACACCCGTGCCAGTCGGTAGGGAGCTGGTTACCGGAACCAAACAGGCGAATAAACACATAAGGCAAGGAATCAAAAAGATTTACATTCTCACACGATGAATTCTCACAAAAGGTCTCGTCGCCGCTACAATCTCAGGCCCTTGGGTCCATAGCTCAATTGGATAGAGCATCGGTCTTCGGAACCGACGGTTGGGGGTTCGACTCCCTCTGGGCCCATTGCAAAGCGTCGCCTAGCTCGCTTAGCGTGCATATTTGGCTGGCCACGATTCCTTTCACAATGCTCCAGGGGGCAACTCACCATGAAGCGATCAACCACATTTTTCGTCGTTCTCGCCGGCCTGTTTGTCGTTAGCTCGGCAACCGCCTACCTGCTGCTGCGACAGCCTGCACCCGTCGTGCTGCCGAGTAGCGCTTTCAACGAGCGAACGATCATGGCTATCGTCGTCGACATGGATCAGGTCGACGGCCAGGCCCGCGACACCATGAAGCAGACGATCGCAGACTTCGCCGAATCTTTTGGCAGCTTGATGGGGGGTGAAGCCGCGATCTCGCCGGAGGATTTCAGCAAGATCAATGAAGGCATCGACCGCTTTTTCAGCGCGATCGCGAACCAGAAGATCCAGGCTTTCGCGGTGACGATGGAGATGGATTTCAACGAGCTCATCCGTAATGGCGGGGAAGGGCCGATGCCCGAGCCGACGATGGCCGTGCTGCTTAAAGCGGGCAAAGAGCCAGACATGGTCGCGTTGGCTTCCGGCATCATGGGTGAAGAGGTGCCAGCCGAGGCGGCCGAGGGCATGGCAAGCGAGATCGCCTTTAAGCCGCTGGCCGGCGGCTGGTACGCGATTGATGCCGACGCACCCGCCGAGATGCTCCGTGTCCCTTCGGGCAATGGCGACGCGGCGGTGGCGGCCAAGTTCAATAAAGCGCTGGCCCACTCGTCAGGTGGGGTATTGCAGGCGGCGTTTGTTATCCCCGAAGACGCCGCCAACGCGATGGCCGGCAAGATGGCCGCCGACATGCCCGAGGATGCGCCCGAGGCGATCCGCGAGGCCGTCCGGACGATCAGCGAGATGCAGTCGATCTCGTACGCCTTGGATTTCAACAAGGGCATCGGGATTCGCTACTACGTCGTCTTTGACAACGCCGACGCTGCCGAGCGCATGCTTGATGCCTACGGCGCGATGATGGCGGACCTCCCCGCGATGATGGAGGCCGCCAACGCGGTCTCGCCAGTGCCCGAGCAGGACAAGGAAATGATCCAGGCAATGCAAGAGCGGATGGCCGACATGGTGGACCTGATGCAGATCAATCGCGAGGGTGAGACGATCGAGATCGAGATCGATGAAGAGAGCTTCGACAAGATGCTCGAGATGATGACTGACGTGATCCAATCTTCGCTGCCCGATGCGTGAGGCGCTTTCTGCGTAGACCAACCATCCCCTGCTACAAGCGGGGTTTTTTTACGCGCTTTGCAGGGCCCCCTCCCAGGTGGGTTAGAATCCGGGTATGCCACTGAGCCAGCGAGATCAGTACTCCGATCGCAAAGGCATGGGCCTAGTCAGGCTCGGGGCGGTGCTTTGCCTGGCCGGCTTCCTTTTCGGCTCGGTCTGCTTCACCATCGTTTCGGTCATGGGCCAAGGCGAAGACCCACCCAAGATCTTCGAGCAGATGGGCGGGGCTTCTTGTGGGGTCTTTGCGCTCGGCATGATCCTGGGTATTGTCGGCTGGCTGATCTCTCTGAACCAACCCGGGCCGCCGAAACCGACCGCCGCGGCGAGCCCGTCGCTAGCGGCGCTGGAAGACGACGAAGCGGCTAAGAAAGAAGCCGAATTAGCGGAAGGCGAAGAAGGACCCAGCAAACCAGACCCTTACGCGTCGGATCACCGCCGCCGAGACGATTGATTCAACCACGGGATGATGCGAATGACTCGGACGACTTTAATGGTGGCTCTTTGCCTAGTTGTTTCTGGCTTTGCAGGCCCAGCTTGTGCTCGGGTGAAGGCCGAGACGGCCAAGCCCAACGTCGTGATCTTTCTCGCCGACGACCAGGGCTGGGGCGATTTTTCGCTGCACGGGAACAAAGACCTGGCGACACCCAATATCGATTCACTGGCAAAAGACGGGGTGCGATTTGATCGCTTCTACGTCTGCGCGGTCTGTGCGCCGACGCGCGCCGAGTTTTTGACCGGTCGCTACCACCCGCGAACCGGGGTGCATGGCGTGTCGCGCGGGGCCGAGCGGATGAACCTCGACGAGCGCACGATTGCCGAGGCGTTCCAGGCCGCGGGCTACGCGACCGGCTGCTTCGGCAAGTGGCACAACGGGATGCAGTACCCGTACCACCCCCGTGCCCGCGGCTTTGACGCCTTCGTCGGATACTGCTCGGGCCACTGGGGCGACTACTTTGACGCCGAACTCGAACGCAACGGCGAGTACTTCCAGTCCAAGGGTTACATCACGGACGTTGTGACTAACGAGGCGATCCAATTCATTGAGAAGAACAAGGACGGGCCGTTCTTTTGTTACGTCCCGCTTCCGACGCCGCACTCACCAATGCAGGTGCCGGACAAATACTGGGACAAGCACAAAGATAGGCCATTCAAGATGGACCACAAGCAGACCAACACCCACACCCGCGCGGCGCTGGCGATGGTCGAGAACATCGATGACAACGTCGGGCGTGTGCTCAAGAAGCTTGACGAACTCGAACTCGATGAAAAAACGATCGTGATCTACTTCAGCGACAACGGGCCGAACGGCGGGCGTTGGAACGGTGGGATGAAGGGTCGCAAGGGTTCGGTTGATGAGGGTGGCGTTCGTTCCGCAATGCTCATGCGCTGGCCAGGCAAGGTTTGGCGTGGCCACGAAATCAGCCATATTGCCGGCGCGATCGATCTGTTGCCCACACTGCTTGACCTCGCGGAGATCGAGCGCGTCGGAGGTAAGCCGCTTGATGGGGTGAGTATGAAGCCATTTCTTTTTGGGCTGGGGGCGAAAAACTTGGCCCAACGCATCGAAGGGCGGATGATTTACTCGAATCAAAACGGGCGTGTCAGTGCCCGCTCGCAGCATTTCCGCCTCGATCACAAGAGCAAGCTCTACGACATGCGCAAGGACCCGGAGCAGAGCGAAGATGTGTCTCTGGGTTTTGCAAGGCAGGCGGAGCAGATGCGCCAAGCGGTTTCTGATTGGCGGCAAGCGGTTGGCCTCAACAAGAAACGTGAGCCGCGCCCGTTTACTGTTGGTCACGCCGACTGGCCCATCACAGAGTTACCTGCCCGTGACGCAGCGACGAAGGGCGGAATCAAACGCAGCAGCCCGCACCCGAACTGCTCGTACTTCTTCAACTGGAAGACAACGGACGACGTTATTGTCTGGGACGCCGAGGTGCTCACGGCCGGGCGGTACGAAGCGTTTGTTTATTACACCTGCCCGAAAGCGGATATCGGGTCAACGATCGAGCTGCGTTTCGGCGATGCGAAGGCGACCGGCAAGGTGTCTGGAGCCCACGATCCGCCACTCGAGGGCAAACAAGAGAACCGCATCTACATGCGTGAGTCCTTAACGAAGGACTTCAAGCCGATGTCGCTGGGTGTGATCGAGTTGGCAGCGGGGCGCGGCGAGATGACCCTGCGTGCGACGGCGATCCCCGGCGAGCAGGCGTTAGAGTTCCGCCGGCTGATGCTGCGGCGCGTTGGTGATTGACCGTGACGCGAAGCGTCCTTTTCGAATCGGTTTAGATCTTTTCGTGCGGGACGCATCGCGTCACCCGCGACACGTGGGAATTTTTAGTTCCAGCGCTTCACGTATCGCCTTGGCCTTGTCGAGCATCTCCTGGTACTCGCTGTCGGGGTCGGAGTCCGCGACGATGCCGCCGCCGGCCCAGACGTCGGCTCGGCCTTGGCCGTTCATCTCGTCTTGTTCGATCAGGACGGTGCGGATCGCGATGTTCAGCCGCGTCTGCTGGCCGTGGATCATGCCGATCGCGCCGCAGTATGGGCCGCGTCTTGCCGGTTCGAGTTCATCGATGATCTGCATCGCCCGGACTTTGGGGGCCCCGGTGATCGATCCACCGGGCAGGGTGGCGCGCAGGAGGTCAACGAGGTCTCGGTTGGGGTGGAGCTTGCCGGTGATCGTCGCGACGCCATGGTGGACGGTGGGGTGGGATTCGATCGAGCGTGCATCATCGACCTTGATCGAGCCATAGCTGCAGACCCGGCCCAGGTCGTTACGCATCAGGTCGACGATCATTGCGAGCTCGGCCCGGTCTTTGTCGCTGTCGCGTAGCGTGTCGGCGGGGTCCGAACTGGGGCGCGTCCCCTTGATGGGCCGGGTGGTGACGCGGCGATCTGGGTCTACCTCAAGGAATAGTTCCGGCGAGATCGACGCGAGGGTACGCTTGGGTTCGTTCTCATCGAATCGCGTCAGCTCGCCGTAGGCGCCGTACCAGGCGGGAGATTGCTTGCAGAGTTGTAAGTAGAAGGCGCGAGCGTTTCCGCAGAACGGGCTGCTGAACCGCTGCGCGAGGTTGACCTGGAAGACGTCACCTGCTGAGATGTAATCGATCGCGCGTTGGATGGACCGTTTGACTTGGTCGGTGGGTTGGTCTGGGGTGATCGGGCCCGCCGCAAAAAATGTAGTAGTACCGGACACTCCGCTGTGCTCAGCGTCGGCGTGGATGGGTGGTATGTCGGTGTAGCTTCCGTGCGCGGTCCATTGGTGGGTCTGGTTGTCGTGGACGAGCCAGCCGGGGCAGCGCTCGAGTTGGAAGTCGGGCCAGCCGCGGTCGGCGGCGGCGGGGTGGGGCAGGTGCTCGATCGATCGAGCCAGGTCGTAGCCGAGCGTGCCGAGCCAGAGCGACCGGCCCTCGTCTGCTTCTAGCAGTTGGCGCAGGTCGCTAAAGGGGTGGTGCGTTGGACTAATTTGTTTCGCAGCATCGCTGTGTTGATCGCTGAATCGCGTGCGGCCGTTTTGGTGGCGCACGGCCTGCCCGGGTTCGGCGATGACCGTATGGCGGGACCAATTCGCGTCGGGCCTGGCTGAGTGGAGCATGAAGACCGGCCGATCGATCGGCCAACGCGCAAGCAGATCGAGCGGATCGCAATGCCAATCGAGGTTGATGCCGCCGTCGAACATGGCAGCATCATAGAGCGTGTTGTGGCGATGAGGTCATGTGTCCAGCGACTGGCCGGTGAGCTTGAGGTACGCGTCCGCGAGGGTCGGTCGGCCTAGGCGGAAGCCGATTGCCTGCTCGCCCAATTGGTCAGAAAGCGTCGCGATCATCGACGGGGCTTCGGGGTGCTCCAGGTGGGCCCGCCCCTGGCTGGCGATCGGCCGGTGGTTCTCTAGCTGATCGCCGATGGCGTCGCTTACCAATTCGCAGAGCCGATCGGCCGAGGTGCCGCTCCTAGGCGTGATCTCAAGCACCTGCCCGCCGACCTTGGCGACCAGCGCGTCGGGCGACTCGACCGCAACGACGTTGCCCTTTGCCATGACGGCGACCCGGTCGGCTTGGTCGGCCTCTTCCATCAGGTGTGTCGTGAGCAAGACGGTTAGCCCGGTGTCTGCGACGAGCTTACGGAGGTCGGCCCAGATGTCGCGTTGGATGGCGATATCCAAGCCGGCCGAGGCCTCGTCCATCAGGAGCAGGCGCGGCTGGGTGAGCAGCGCCTTGGCGATCTCGACGCGCCGCCGCATCCCGCCACTGAAAGATTCGACGTGGTCGTGCATCCGGTCGGCCAGGCCGAGCTGGTCGAGGGCCTGTTTGATGGTGTCGCCGAGGGCACTGCCAGCTAGGCCATAGAGCTTGGCGTGGACGGAGAGGTTCTCATAAGCGGAGAGCTTGAGGTCCAGCGCGGGGTGTTGGAAGACCACGCCGAGGTGTTGGCGGACGGCTTGGGCGTCGGCGGTGATGTCGCTGCCGAAGATCGTTGCCGTGCCTTGGTTGCCGCGTGGTGTCAGCATTGTTGCGAGGATTCGGAGCAGGGTGGACTTGCCGCTGCCGTTGGGCCCGAGCAGGGCGAAGACCTCGCCGGGTTGGACATCAAGGTCGATGTTGTCGAGCGCGGCGTCCTGCGACGGCGGGGCGTGTTTGTGCGAGCGGCGCTGATTCAGCGGTTTGTAGGTGTGGCTCAGACTGCGCACGCAGACAGCGGGCGTATCGGTCGTGGGTGTCGGTAGCTCGGTGGTTTGTGCGGCGGTCATACGCGGTCGATCAGCATGACGGTGAGGACGACCGGCAGGTAGACCAGCGACGCGAGGAATAGTCGGCGGGCGTTGTCTCGCGTGGGCTTGAGTACCAGCAGCACGCCAAAGGCCAGGAAGCCGAGCCCGCAGAGCATCGCGGCGGCGAAGTACCACTTGCCCGCGATACCGATCGCCGACGGCAGGATGCCCAGCGGCAGGAGCAGCAGGCAGCCGATGAGCGTCTGGCGGAAGGTGCGCAGACCGGTCGGGTCGATCACCGGGAGCATGGCGAGCTTGGCCTTGGCGTAGTCGTCGCGGTAGAGCCAGGCGATGGCGAGGAAGTGGGGGACCTGCCAGACGAACATGATGGCGAAGAGCAGCCAGGCGGCAGGGCCGAGGGACTGTGATGCCGGGCCGAGCGACTCTGCCGCGGCGGCGTACCCGATCATCGGCGGGACCGCGCCAGGAACCGCGCCGATCAAGAGCGCCAGGCTCGTCGTCCGTTTCAGTGGCGTGTAGACCACCGCGTAGCTCGCGATCGTAAAGGCGCACAGGCCCGCGGCGACGTACAAGCCGAATGCGGCAAGCATGCCGACACCCGCTAGCGTCAAGAGGGCCCCGAAGAACATCGCGGGCTTGGGCGCAATGCGTCCCGCGGCGAGCGGCCGGTTCTTGGTGCGGTCCATCAGGGCGTCGGTGTCGCGCTCGAGGACCTGGTTGAACACGCTCGCGGCCATGCACGATAGCGCGGTGCCGGCTATCGCGATGACGAAGGTCAGCCAAGGGAACGCCGAGTTGCCGGGGATCCCGAAGACGAAGCCGATCGCGGCGGTGATGACGACCATGCGCGTGATACGGGGCTTGGTCAGCGTCTTGTAGTCGTTGATGGTCGAGGGTGCCTTGACAAACGGCTCGACCGCTTCGCCGTCGGCGGGCGGATCGACCGGGTCGAAAGGCGACGGCGTGTAGGCGTCGTCGGTGAGCGTGGCATGGGATGTGTCGGTGAGTTGACTCATCAGGCGGTCGCGGGGGTGGCTGCTGGTGGTCGTGGGGGCACGTCTGTCGAGGCGGGCCGGGTATCGGTTTTATCGGTCGTAACGTACTCCGCAGCGTACTCCGCCAAGTGTATCCGAACGGCCAGCCAGGTGGACGCGGCGATCAGGGCCGCCCCGGTGGCCTGGTGCAGCGTGGCCATTAACGGCTCGGTCTCGCTGAGCACGGTCATCACGCCGAGCGCGAACTGAGCGCTGAACATCGCCAAGACGATGAGTGCCGGGGCGATCATGATCGGGCGGTCGCCGGAGCGGCGGATGGCGGCGACGATGACGAACAGCCCGAGCAGGCACACGATTACGGCACCCAAGCGGTGGGCGAACTGCAGGTCGACATCGGATAGCGCGGTGACGATCTCGCCCTGCGGCGAACGGTTGGTGATGGTGGTTTCGTCGGGGGTCTTGCCGACCTGCTCGGCGTAGTAGGCGATGTATGCCTGATCAAGCGACTCTTGCGACATCGGCGGGAGGACATGCCCGTAGGTCAGCGGGAAGTCGGGGATGGCCTTGTCGGCTTTGAAGTGACGGACGGCCGAGCCGAGCGTGAGTTGAACAAGCAGGAGCACCAGCAGCACACGCACCGACCAGCGGAGGACGGCCGTCGCGTGATCACGCTTGGCTTGTTTGATCGAGCGGATCCGACGCAGCCAAGGCATACTTAGCGCGGCGGCGATGACGATCCACGAGCAGAGGATGACCTGCCCAACGATGCCGTGAATGAATGCGAGGGTGAGCGAGACCTCCGAGACGCGGAAGGCCCCCATGGCGCCTTGGATGCAGACGAGTAGGAGCATGGCGACGCCCATCCATTTGAGCCAGGGGCGAGCACCCTGCGTGCGCCAGAGCAGGATGGTCATGGCGATGGTCAGGAAGCCGACGACCGTGCCTTTGATGCGGTGTGTGTGTTCCCAGAACTTGTCGGTGTCGTTGTACCAGTACTCGAGCGGTGCGAGGAAAGAGATCCAGCCGCCGGTGGTAAATCCACCCGGGATGGCCATGCCGTACTCGAAGCTCGTGACCTTGCCGCCGATGGCGATGAGGGCAAAGGTCGCGGCAATGACGAGGTAGGTAAACCGCCGCAGCCAGCGGTGCTCGGTCGGTGGGTTGTCGGGTGCGGGCTGCATCGTTGGGCTCAAGGTGCGGGGAAACGTGGGATTATAGCCCGGTCGGCACCCGATTGAGCCGATCCGTTAATGATTGTTTGAATAGGCCTGAGCACCTATACTGTGCTTCCCATGACCGCCACGACCCCGATCATTATCTCGATTACCAACCCACATCGGTAGGGCGGCGATCGGATCATCTTTCTGAACCAGCCGACCCTGCCTCCGCAGGGTTTTTTTGCCCCCGGAAGTATTGCAACCCCCGGAAGTATTGTGCCCCCGCGAATTCGCCTCTAACGAAACCAGCCTGCCATGACGACCAAGCAACGCGTTGAGCTCTACGACACCACCCTCCGTGACGGCACGCAGGGCCTGGGCATCACGCTCACCCTTGTGGACAAGATCAATATCGCCCGCCTGCTTGATGATCTGGGCTTCGACTACATCGAGGGCGGCTACCCGCTGAGCAACCCTAAGGACGTCGCCTTCTTCGAGGAGGCCCGCAAGGTCGAGTGGAAGCACGCGAAAATCTGCGCGTTCGGCATGACGCGGCGCAAAGATATCAAGCCCGAGGACGACGTCGGCATGAACGCGCTGGTCAGTGCCGGTGCCCCGATCATCACGATTGTCGGCAAGACCTGGGACCTGCACGTCGATGAAGTCCTGCGTGTTGATCGCGAAGAAAACCTGGCGATGATCGAGGACTCGGTGCGGTACTGCAGTGAGCAGCCGCAGGTCGAGGAAGTGTTTTACGACGCCGAGCACTTCTTTGATGGGTACAAGGCGAACAGCGGTTACGCGTTGCAGACGCTGGATCGCGCGGTCAAGGGCGGGGCGACCCGGCTGGTGCTCTGCGACACCAACGGCGGCTCGCTGCCCAGCGAGGTCGCGGAGATCGTGACCGTTGTGCGTAAGCATGTCGGTGCCGGCGGGCCATCGCTGGCGATCCACGTGCACAACGATGGCGGCTTGGCCGTCGCCAACTCGCTCGCCGCGGTCCAGGCAGGCTGCGTCCAGGTGCAGGGCACGATCAACGGCATCGGCGAACGCTGCGGCAACGTCGACCTCATCACGATGGCCGCGAACCTGTCGCTCAAGTACGGCAAGGACATCCTCCGCCCCGGCGCGGTCGGCCGGCTGACGGAGCTATCCCGCTTTGTCTACGAGGCGACCGGCACGACGCCCGTGCCGAATCAGCCCTACGTCAGCGACGGCGCCTTTGCTCACAAGGGCGGGATGCATGTCCACGCGGTGCGGCGCATCGCCCACAGCTACGAGCACGTGCCGCCCGAGTCGATCGGCAACCAGCGGCACATCCTTGTCAGTGAGCTGTCTGGCGCATCGAACATCGCCGCCGATCTGGGTGAGAAGTTTGCCATCGCCGACAACAAGGACGTGCAGCGCAAGGTGCTCGAGCGTGTTCAAGACCTTGAACACGAGGGCTACCAGTTCGAGCAGGCCAAGGCTAGTTACGAGCTGCTGGTCTATGAGGCGCTGGGCAAACGCACCACGTTCTGGGACCTGGACCACTACCGTTGCACGATCTCGCGGCACAGCGACAACCCGGCAGGCACCGAGGCGACGGTCAAGCTCATGGTCAACGGCAAGGTCGAGCACCGCGTCGCAGAGGGCGACGGCCCGGTGAACGCGCTGGATGGTGCGCTGCGTGCCTGCCTCCGGCGGCACTTCCCGCAGATCGACAACCTCCATTTGGCGGACTACCACGTGCGCGTGGTGAACCCCACGGCCGAGTCCGCCGCGCGGGTTCGTGCGACGATCGAGTTCGCGATCGGCCTGAACAACCCCGATCAGGAAACGCGCTACTTCACCACCGTCGGCGTGGACACGAATGTCGTCGACGCCAGTTGGCGGGCCATCGCAGACGCGATCCAGTACCACCTGATCGAGTCGAGCGCCGGTGTGACCGCTTGAGTTGGTTGTGCTGGTCTTGCTTACGCCGCGACGTAGCAGCGGGGCCCGGTGAACTCGCTGCAGGCCGAGTCGGTGAGGGTCCAGAGTTTGGTCAGCGTCTCCTCGTTGACGCCGACGAACTCGAAGCCGATCTCGTGGCGGAACAGGCCGACCTTGCTGATTCGTGCAACGCGGGCGTTGAGCTCGATCTCAGTCGAGTTGTGGCTGAGGTAGAGCTTGATTTTATCGCCGACCTCGCAGTTGACCCGGCCCTTGCGGAAGACGCCCATCCCAGAATCGGAGACGTCCATCACCTCGCCAAAGGGTGTTGACAGGCCCAGGGCCTTGAATCGGGTGTGTTGACGCCTCTCGGTCATGTACGCGGTATCGGCAGGAGCCGGCCCGGACTTAGAGAGGGATTAGCAATTCTGAGAGGCAAAATAAAGAAAAACGCCGCCAGCGTGTGCCAGCGGCGATTCATGCACTCGAGAGGACTCGAACCTCTAACCTGCGGCTCCGTAAACCGCTGCTCTATCCAATTGAGCTACGAGTGCGACTGGTTTTGATGAGCCAAACAGTCT
This sequence comes from Phycisphaeraceae bacterium, assembly GCA_019634195.1. Classification (GTDB taxonomy): domain Bacteria; phylum Planctomycetota; class Phycisphaerae; order Phycisphaerales; family Phycisphaeraceae; genus JAHQVV01. Next base: position 45,973 of record JAHQVV010000198.1, read on the forward strand.
AGACAGGCAGGCCAGCGGACGCAAGCGGCTTGGGTCTTCCCCGACGGCGGGTAAAATGTGGCCATGCCTAGCGATATCCAACCCGACCCCGCGGCCCTCCTGTCCGGCCTCCAGGACGTGGCCCGGCGGTACGAACGCGTGTTGACCGCGTTCAGCGGCGGGGTGGACTCGACGCTCGTCGCGGCGGTGGCCCGCCAGGTGTTGGGCAGGGACAACGCGCCGGCCGTGATCGGTGATTCGCCCTCGCTGCCCCGCGCAGAACTCGCGGAGGCGAAGCAACTGGCCGAGGACCTCGGCCTGCAACTCGTTGTGATCGCCCCCAATGAACAGAACGACCCAGGCTACCAGGCCAATGCTGGTGACCGCTGTTACTACTGCAAGACGCACCTCTACGACCAACTCCATGCCTACGCTAACGAGCACGGCTACGCCACGATTTTCAACGGCACGAACGCCGACGATCTGGGCGACCATCGCCCGGGGCTGGTCGCTGCGGATGAGGCGCAGGTCGTCTCCCCCCTTGTCGAGGCCGGGCTGGACAAGCAAGGCGTCCGGGTCCTTGCTCAGCACCTGGGCCTGCCCAACTGGGACAAGCCCGCCGCAGCATGCCTGGCCAGCCGGATCCCGTACGGTACGGAGGTGACGCTCGAGCGGCTGTCCCAGGTCGAACAGGCCGAGGCTGCGCTAAGGGAACTGGGTTTCGTCGGCCTGCGTGTCCGCCACCACGAACAGGTCGCCCGCATCGAGTTGCCCAGCGACCAGATGCAACAAATGCTCGACCCCGGCGTCAGACTAGAGGTCACCCATGTGATCAAGGCCGCGGGATTCCTCTACGTCGCGCTGGACCTGGAGGGCTTCCGCAGCGGCAGCGGGAACGTCGCACTGACCGTCAGCGGGGCTAAGGCATGAAATCAACCAGACGAAACCGATCGTTTATGCAACACCTCAAGCACTTGTTCCTTCTTGTCTTGCTTGGCTCGCTCGTTCTGGCGGCGGGCGAGGCGTTGGCCCGGCAGACCGAACTCGACGGCTCCCCGATCCCCGGCCAGATCTATAGCAGCTATCAGGCTAACTGGCGCAAGTACGCTGTTTTTGTTGGTGAGGTCGATGGCGCCTTCGCCGTGATCCCTAAGTACGACCGCCGGCTTGAGAGCTCGCGCGGGATCAACACCGGCCAGGCGATGGAGAAGCTCAAGGTCCAAAAAGAAGAACGCAACGGCAACCTCACCCGCAAGCGGGTGAAGTACCCCGACCGCGCCGATGCCGAGGCTTACAGCAAGGCGCTGCCCGAACTGAGCGTGGGCAGCTACGGCTGGGTCGCCTCGGCCGAGGTCGTGAAGATCATCGATCGCAAGCAGATGATTGTGAAGGAAGTCTGGCTGGTCGACCGGCCCAAGCTCCGTGCCGCATACGAGAAGGACAAGGCGAAGTCCGCGCGCGAGAACGATGGCGAGTACAACAAGGAGCTCTTGAACTTCAATTATGCCCAGCGCATCAAGATGATGGAGCAGCAGGAAGACCGAGACGAGGGCTTTGAGCGGCAGTTCCGCCTCGTTGGCTACGACACGCGCGGCCTGCGCGTCGGCGACCGCTGGAAGGGCCTAAACGATGAGGGATTCCAGGTCGCGGTGGCCTACTGGGAAGAGCCCGAGCCGGAGGAGGGCGAGAGCCGAAGGCGTCGCAACGACGAGCCGCGGCTCGTGCTGACCGAGGTCCAAGACGTGATGCGCAAGACGCTTAGCGAAGAGGATTTCAAGAAGCTGTTGGGCGAGCGGGGCATGACCGTTGCGGCGTTTGTGGACCTGGTGCGGACGGTCCGCGAGCGCGATCGTCGGAACGCCGAGGAACGGATCCTCAATGCCATCATGCCGCCCGAGGTCGATCTGGACGACTGACCGCTGCCGATTCACGACGCGACAACGAACGGGTACCGAATGACACGACCGTATATGCTTAGTTTTTTTTTGCTGGCCGCGATGCTGGTGTGCCCGCCCAGTTTGGGCGATGAAGCAAAGCCTAAGCCGAGCGTGGACAAGCCCAACATCGTCTACATCATCGCGGACGACCAGGGCTGGGGCGATGCGGGCTGCAACAACCCGGACAGCAAGATCCCTACGCCGGGCATCGACCGCATCGCAGGCGAGGGGATGCGCTTTACCGACGCCCACAGCGCCTCGGCAGTCTGCACACCGACACGTTATGCGCTATTAACCGGCCGTTACGCCTGGCGGACCCGGCTGCAGAAGGGTGTGTTGACCGGTGATAAAGAGCCGCTCATAGCAGAGAGCACCAAGACAATCGGCAGCTTTCTCAAAGGACAAGGCTACCAGACCGCGTGCATTGGAAAGTGGCACCTGGGTTTCCGCTACGAGCTGCCTGTAGGCACAAAAATAAAATCGATCAAAGCGCTGGGCGGCACCGCATCGGTGCCGATCGGAAGTAAGCTCCTCGGCGGGCCCACCACACGCGGCTTCGACACCTTTATGGGCTTTCACCACGCACGGGAGATGGCGACGTGGATGGTGGGCGACGAGGTCACCGAGAACATCCACGTCAATCAGATGCTCCCGCGTATTACCCAGGCCGCGGTCGATTACATCGACGAGCGGGCGGGCGAGAAAGACATCCCGTTCTTTTTGTACCTGCCCCTGAGCGCGCCTCACACGCCGATCGTGCCGATTAAGCCTTGGCTGGGCAGCAGCATCCTGGGGCAGTACGGCGACTTCGTCATGCAAACGGACGGCACGGTGGTGCGGGTGCTCGAAGCGTTGGACCGCAACAGGCTGACTGACAACACGCTGGTCATTTTTACCGCGGACAACGGCTGTGCCCCGCCTGCAAAGGTCGAAGAACTGCGTCAAAAAGGCCACGACCCGATGGCGGGCCTGCGCGGGCACAAGGCCGACGTGTGGGAGGGCGGCCACCGGGTGCCGTTTGTTGTGCGTTGGCCCGGCGTGGTCGAGCCGGGCGCGGAGACGGATGAACCGATCTGCCTCAACAGCCTGATGGCGACATGTGCACAACTACTCAACGTCGAACTTGCTGAAGACGAGGGTGTCGACAGCTTCTCGATCCTGCCTGTGTTGCGGGGCGAGAAGATCAACGAGCCGACGCACCCGGTCATCGTCCACCACTCGATCAAGGGCAAGTTCGCGATCCGCATCGGCGACTGGAAGTACCTGCACTGCAAGGGATCGGGCGGGTGGAGCAAGGGTGGTGACGGCAGGCCGGCCCAGCTCTACAACCTGAAGGCGGACCGCGGCGAGCAGAACAACCTCGTCAACAAGGAACCGCGGCGCACGGATACTATGCGTCAGACGTTGATGGATGTGATTGATCGTGGGCGATCGACCCTTGGGCCCAAGCAGGATAATGATGTACTGGTCAGCCCTTAATACACTGGGCTTTACAACGGGTTCTGTTTGCTTGTGGATAGGCAAAAACGATGATTGATAAGCAGGAGTTGGTGATGCCCTTGTTACTGCGTTTGTATCTTGTTTTCACGTTACTGTTGATTGCCCCATGTGTATTTGCCGTGGCCGACGATGGTCGGCCGAACATCATCGTGATCGTCACCGACGATCAATCCCCAGAGACATTGAGCGCTTATGGCAATACCGTTTGCCAGACACCGGCCCTAGACCGGCTTGCCGCCAGAGGGATGACGCTTGACGCGGCCTACCATATGGGCTCATGGTCCGGTGCGGTGTGCCGGCCGTCCAGAGCGATGATCATGACCGGCCGGACGGTCTGGCATATCCCTGACCCCAAAGGCAAGCCCCAGCCAGGTGTTGATCCGGTCTGGGTGCCCGCCGGCCTGGCTCAGCAGTCGATGCCTGCGGTGTTCAACCGGGCGGGGTACGAGACCTTCCGAACCTGTAAGATCGGTAATTGCTTCCCACCTGCAAACAGGTTGTTTCAAACGGTTAAAGATGAGAGCAAACGCGGCGGTACTGCCGAATCCGGCAGCGCCTGGCATGGCGACCAGGCCGTCAACTTCCTCGATGATTACGCGGCGCGGGACAGCGGCAAGCCCTTCTTGATGTACTTCGGTTTCTCTCACCCTCACGACACACGTGACGGCATACCCGAGTTGCTCAAGAAGTATGGGGCAAGGAATCTGATACAGCCTCCGGGCGAGGTCAACCCCCAATCCCCGCCGCTTCCTGCCGCCTATCTACCGGCCCACCCATTCGATCATGGCCACCCCAATCTCCGAGACGAGGTCAAGGTCTCGGGCGTATTCGAGTCGCGCACGGAGGCGACGATCCGCAATGAGATCGGCCGGGAGTACGCGTGTATCGAGTACATCGACCAGCAGATCGAACGCGTATTGGAAAAACTCGAGGCGATGGGTGAGTTGAAGAACACTTACATCCTGTTTACCGCCGACCACGGCATCGCCGTCGGCAGGCACGGGTTGACCGGCAAGCAGAACCTATACGAGCACACTTGGCGTGTGCCGCTGATAGTCGCCGGCCCCGGGATCGATCCGGGTTCGCGCGCCCCAGGCAACGCTTACCTGCTCGACATCCTTGCGACGATTTGTGAACTCGCGGGTGTCGAGGCACCCAAGACCAATGAAGGCAAGAGCTTCGCGCCGGTCCTCCGCGGCGAGAAACAGCTCGTGCGCGATGTCCTGTATGGCGTCTATGCCGGCGGGACCAAGCCTGGCATGCGCAGTGTCCGCAAAGGTGATTGGAAACTCATTAAAATCGATGTGCTCGAAGGTGAAGTCCGCGAGACACAATTATTCAACTTGGTTGAGAACCCCCATGAATTGATCGCCGAGCATCACGACCAGGCAGTCATCGCGCTTACAGGCAACACACCCAAGCCGATCCAGCGCGACCTGGCGGAAGATCCTAGGTTCTTCGACAAGCGTGCCGAGTTGGAGGCGCTGCTTGCGTCAGAGATGAAGCGGCTTCACGACCCCTACACCCTGTGGGATCAAGCTGAGCCGGGGCAGTAGTGTGATGGGGCATACAAGGGGTGCCCGCGTGTTGTTGCACTTTGTCGTACTTGCATCGGGTGCTCCAGAGCACGGCTCTTGTACCCTCTAAATGTATCCGCATTGAATCACCAACGCCTCGGGCCTAGAATCACTCGTAGAGCCATTCATGAAGTACAAATGCGACAAGTGCGACCGCCCGGCGACCTACCACGCGGTAGAGATCGTCAAGGGCAAGAAGATCGAGAAGCACCTTTGCGATCAACACGCCGCCGAGGACGGCATGGGCATCAAATCCGCGCACGCGCCGATCAACGAGTTGCTGACGAATTTCGTCAAAGCAACCGGCTCCGAGAAGCCCGCGGCCTCGCTGGATCTGGCCTGCCAGGACTGTGGGCTGAGCTTCAGCGAGTTCCGTGATAAGTCGCTGCTGGGGTGCCCGGGGTGTTACGCCGCGTTTGAGGCCCCACTCAGCAGCCTGCTGGAGCGGGCCCACGAAGGCGGCAGCCACCACATCGGCAAGACCCCACGCCGTGGCGGCGGGGCGGGCGAGCAGCGGCAGCTCCAGATCACGCGCATCCGCAAACGCCTCGACGACGCGGTCGAGGCGGAGGACTACGAACTGGCCGCCCAGCTCCGCGATGACCTGTCCGAACTCGAGGCCGGTAGCGGCGGCGGCAATCCTGGGAGCGGGGGGGCGGCATGAACCTGCGCGGTATCAGCGATGGGGCGGGGGAGTGGCTGCGCGGGTCCGGGCCGCACAGCGATGTGGTGATCTCTTCGCGCGTCCGCCTGGCGCGGAACCTGGCGGGCTTCCCCTTTGTGAACCGGGCGAACCGTCGGCAGCGCTTTGAGGTGCTCGAAGCCTGCCGGTCGCAGGTACTCAGCAAACGCCTGTCCGAGAGCACGATCTGGGTCGATCTCGCGGAGAGCCCGGCCATCGATCGGCAGCTCCTGGTCGAACGCCACCTCATCTCCCGGGACCTGGCCAAACGCGCTACGGACATGCCGCGCGGCGTCGCGATCGCGGCGGACGAAACCTTCTCCGTCATGATCAACGAGGAAGACCACCTCCGCATGCAGGTCCTGCGCAGTGGGATGCAGCTCGGCGACGCGCTGGCCCACATCGACCGCATCGACGACGCGTTGGAACAGAAGCTCGATTTCTCCTTCTCTAGACGCTTCGGCTACCTCACCGCCTGCCCGACCAACGTCGGCACGGGCATCCGCGTCAGCGTCATGATGCACCTGCCCGCGCTCAAGCTCACCGGCGAGATCGAACGGGTCAAGCGCGCCGCCCGCGACATGCACCTGGCCGTACGCGGGCTCTTCGGCGAGGGCAGCGAGTCGCTCGGCGATCTCTTCCAGGTCTCCAACCAAGCGACGCTCGGCCGGACCGAGAAGGAAATCCTCGAAGACTTCGAACGCACCATCATCCCGCAGATGATCGCGTATGAGCACCAGGCCAGGCAGGCCCTGATCCGCCAGCGCGAGAAACAACTGGATGACAAGATCTGGCGGGCCTGGGCGCTGCTGACCAACTCACGCGTCATGGGCACCGACGAGGCGTTGGGCCTGCTCAGCCACCTGCGCCTGGGCGTACACCTGGAC
>JAHQVV010000199.1 GCA_019634195.1 Phycisphaeraceae bacterium
CTCAGAAGGTCCGGCAACCAAGCGTCAGGATCAGGTTCGCCCAGCCCATCTTCTCGCCGGTCTGGATCGTCAGCACGTGGTCGTCGTTCTCGACCGCTTCGTAGAACGCCCACTTCTCGATCGGCTTAAGCGGCAGGTCGAGCCCGGCGTCACTGATCGTCTTGCGGTAATCGTTCCAGACGGGTGGGTCTTCGGTCAGGCCGTACTCGCCCTCGGTGACATACTGCATCGTGTTGATCTCCTCGACCGCGATCGCGGTGAGCAGGCCTTGCAGCACCTGGTTGCACGACAGCAGGCCGGGCATGAAGTTCAGGTGCACGATCTCGGCGTTGGGCCCGAGCTTGCTGGCGACGGGGTAGTTGCCGTCGGCGATGAGCACCTTGGAGTGGTGCCCACTGCTGGCAAGGATGGCGAGGATGTCGGGGTGGATCAGGTCGGTTTTCAGCATGGCTTACATCCCGGCGCGGAGCGCACGGAGGTGGCGGGCGAAGTGGTCGGCGAGGACCTCGGCATAGGTGTCGGGATGCGACTCAAGCACGCTGCGGAGTTCACCGCCGAGGGTCGGGTCGGTCAGCACCGAGCCGAAGGTGCAGTGCAGGATCTGTCGGCCGGCCTTGGTGAAACCCTTGCCTTCGGGGACTTCGGACCAAAGCTCGAGGTACTCACGCTCGATCGCGGTGTCGTCGCCAAGCTCATCGGGCGACGGCGTGCCTTCGACGGTGGCATGGACGTGATACGTGGCCTTGTCGACGTCGTAGCGTTCTCGGCCGAACTCAACGATGCGGCGGAAGAGCGCCTTGTCGTGCCGGGCCGCGACGCGGAGCGCTTCGAGGTAGCTCGTGCCGGCGGTCTTGACGTGGAACCGCCCCTTGGTTGCTCGGGCCAGTGCGGGGTACATCGAGATTTTGTCCGATCCGGAGTGCAGACTGAGCTTATAAGGCCCAACCAGTTCAGCGATCGCGTTGTGGTCGGCCATAGACGCCTCAAGCGCCGCGACATCACCGATGTAGTCGACCCCCTTCTCCAGTTCGCCGATGAAGCGCGGAGCGAGGCTGACCAGCTTCATCCCCCGGCTCATGCACTGGTCGGCGATGATGTAGTGCTCGGCCAAGGTCGTCGGCTGGTCGGTCTCATCGACGCTGAGCTCGATCTCGTAATCCTTGCCAGCCTTCTCGTGAACCTCCTTGATGTAGTCGGCGAGCTTGAGGGCGGAGGTGATGGCCTTGCCGTACTTCACGGCGCAACGCATGCAGGCCTCTTCGTCGAGCTTGATGACTGTGCCGTTGGGCAGCGTGATGTCCTTGCCGAGGTAGCCGTCGTACCAGGCAACGTCGCCACGGATCTCGTCAAACTTCGCACGAAGCGTTGCCTCGTCGTAGCTGTCGGACTTCTCATCGACGTCGTCGGACGGGTCGATCGTGAAGAAAGGAAAGCCGACGGCAGCCGTGCGGTCAACATCTCCGGGGGTCTTGAGGTGGTCGGCATCCGCTCCGATGGGGCCGTCCCAGCCCGAGGCGATCGCGGCGTCCATGGCGTCACTCATCACGGCGACGGGTTCACGCACGGTGCGGGCCATTTCGCGGATGGACTGCTGGGGGAACATCGGTGCGATGCCCTGGCCGGCTTCTTTCATGGCCAGGACGTGGCCGGGGGTCGCGAGGCCGATGCGGTCGCCGAAGCCGAAGCTCGCGGCGATGCCGAGGGTGACGGGGGTTGTTGTTGTGGTCGTCATGGTTGAATCCGGTTAAACGAGTTTTTTGATGGTTTCAATCGTGGTCTTGGCGCAGGTGTCTGCGTCTGGCAACGGGAACGCCTCGGCACAGAGGTAGCCGTCGTAGCCGATAGCTTTGAGCGCTTCGACGATCGGGCCGTGGTCCATGTGACCTAAGCCCGCTGCACGGCGGTTGGAGTCGACGAAGTGAACGTGCCCGACATGTGTGCCAGCGCCAAGGACCGCCTGGGCGATGTCGGCTTCTTCGATGTTCATGTGGAACAGGTCGGCTAGGAGCTTGACATTATCCGTTGCCAACGATTCAAGGACTTCGACGCCCTCGGTGAGCGTATTGAAGAGGTTCGTTTCGTAGCGGTTCAGCGGCTCGTAGAACAGCGGCTGGCCCTTTTCTTTAGCGTACGGGCCCAACGCATTAAGCGTTTCTTTGAGGTAGCCGATCGCTTGTTCGTGCGTGGTGCCTTCGCCGGACTTACCCTGCATCGAGCCGATGATCGCAGGTGCGCCATACTCTGCGGCGAGGTCGATGACGCCCTTGACGTACCCGATCGCCTTGGCCCGCTTGTCGGGATCACCATCCGTCAGCGAGAGCTTGTGCTTGACCCAGCCGGCGCCGGTGCCGATCGCGGCGAGTTTGAGGCTGTGCTGCTCAAGCAGACCCGCCAACTCGGGCAGCGGATCGAACGAGGGGACGAAGATTTCAACCGCGTCGAAACCTGCTGCGGCGGCGCGGGCGCAGCCGTCGGCCAGGCCGTCGTGGTAGACGAACGGGCCCTTGCGGGCTTCTTCAACGAGCGAGATAGTGATAGCTGATTTCATAGTTTGATTCAGTTCATTTCGATGATGGTTTTGATCGTGCCAGGCGCGGGAGTGATGAGCTCAGCGAACTGCTCAAGCACATCGTCGAACGCCATACGCCGGGTGATCCACGGGGCCGTGTTGATCGTGCCCTTCTCGATGAGATCAATGATGTAGGGGAAGTCCTTGGGCAGCGCGTTGCGGCTGGGCAGGATCGTTACCTCGGGCTTGTGGATCGCGATGTGTGGGAAGACAAGGTCCTGCTTGGTGATACCGACATAGACGAGCCCGCCGGTCGGGGCACAGTACCTCATCGCGTTGGACATCGAGCCGTTGTGCCCGGTCGCATCGACAACGATGCTAAAGCCGTTGCCATCGGTGAACGCGTTCACCTGCTCCATCTCGGAACCATCTTTTTCCGGGACGATTCCGCACTCGATGCCGTAGGTCTTTTTGCAGAAATCCAGCCGGTCCTGGCTGAGATCCATGACGGCCAGCCGCGCGCCCTTAACCTTGGCGAACTCCAGTGCCGACAGGCCGATCGGCCCCGCACCGATGATCAGCACACCGTCGCCTTCCTGGACGTTGCCGCGATCGATCGCGTGACAACCAATCGCCAGCGTCTCGACGAGCGCGAGCTGTTCATAGCTCAGCTTGTTGCCGACGTGCAGCTTGTCCGCGCGGATGTTGAACCGCTCACGCAGGCCGCCGTCCGACATCACGCCGATGACTTCGAGGTTGATGCAGCAGTTGCCGTTGCCCTTTAAGCAGGGGTAGCACTTGCCGCAATTCATGTACGGCTCGATCGCACACTTGTCGCCGACCTTGACGTTGTTGACGCCCTCGCCGACGGCGACAACCTCGACGCCGAGTTCATGCCCGGGGATGCGGGGGTACTTGAAGAAGGGCATCTTGCCCATGTATCCGCCGAGGTCTGTACCGCAGACGCCGACACGGTGGGTCTTGACCTGCGCCTGGCCCGGGCCGGGGTCGCCGGGCGTATCGGTCTGGGTGGTTCGTATTTTTTTGGGTTCGTCGAAGTAGAGGGTTTTCATAGGTGTTGCAGGCTAATTTAATCGGTCTTGCGAAGCCGTCGAGCAACGCCTCGACGGACAACCCATATCACGCGACCGTCGAGCCGCTGCTCGACGGCTTCGTTATCTGAGATTCGTCGGCAGCGGGTTGGTGGGCGTGTCGTTGTTCTCGGGCAGGCCCTCGATGTGGTGCCAGTTGTGGATAGGCTCGAGGATCTTCTTGACCTCGGCGGCAATCGCTTCGTCCATCGGCTCGCTTGCCCACGCGGCCCATTGGCGGATGCGGTCGGGGTTGGCGGAGCCGGAAATGCATGTCGCAAAACCGGGGTGGGCCAGCGCGTACTGTAGGGCGAGCTTGGCGATGTCGGTGCCCTGCTCCTTGCAGTAATCAACGGCCTTCTTGGCGACCTCGCGGACTTCGGGGGTTGCCTTGTGCCACTCAGGCAGCGGGGCGCTGGTTAGCAGCCTCGCAGTAAACGGCGCCGCGTTCATCACGCCGACACCCTTCTCGGCACAGGGACCGAGCAGTTGCGTCGCCATGTCGTTCTGAAGTGTGTAGTGGTTGTAGCTCAGCACAACATCCAAATCCGCCCACTCGATGGCATTGAGAAGGGCCTTGATCGGGTAGCAGCTCGCGCCGATATAGCGGACCTTGCCCTTCTCGACCTGCTTCTTGAGCGCGGGCACGGCGGTCTCGAGTGCTTCTTTTGAATTGATGAACTCGATGTCGTGGCAGATAACGATGTCCAGGTGGTCAACCTTCATCCGCTCCAGCGAGATATCGATGCTCTCCTCGACGCGCTTGGCGGAGAAATCGAAGTGGTCCGGGGCGTATCGACCGAGTTTGGTACAGAGCGTGTACGAATCGCGCGGGATCTCGGGCAGGACGCGCCCGAGCATGACCTCGCTCATGCCTCGGCCGTAGTACGGCGACGTGTCGATGAAATTCATCCCGACTTCCATCGCGACATGCACGGACTGAAGGCACTCGTTGAGGTCAACATTCCGGAACTCGGCGCCGAGGGAGGAGGCACCAAATCCCAACACGGTGGGTTGGATATCGGTCTTGCCTAGCTGTCTTGTGTCCATGGAGGTTCTCGCAGGGTAGCCCACCATGATATCAAGATCAGTGTTGGATTTTGGCGTGCTGGATGTGTTATCGATTTAGCCGAGCCACTGCGCGGCCTGCGGGGCAAAATACGTGAGCACAATATCAGCCCCGGCGCGGCGGATGCTGGTCAGCGTCTCTATCACAAGCGCCTGCTCGTCAAGCCCGCTTGTCGCAGCGGCAGATTTGATCATGACGTACTCGCCAGAGACCTGGTACGCCGCGATGGGTAGCGTGGTGGACTCGCGCAGCTTGGCAATGACATCGAGGTACGCACCCGCGGGCTTGACCATGACAATGTCCGCGCCCTCGGCCTCGTCGAGTTCGAGCTCACGCAGGGCCTCGCGCACATTGGCCGGATCCATCTGGTAGGTCGATTTGTCTTCGGGGATGGGCTTGCCACCGGAAGTCGGTCGCGGTGCCGAGTCGAGTGCCCCGCGGAACGGGCCGTAGAACGCCGAGGCGTACTTGGCGGTGTAGCTCATGATTGAAACGTTGGTGTGGCCGTTATTGTCGAGTGCCGCTCGGATCGCGCCGACCCGGCCGTCCATCATGTCGCTTGGCGCGACGATGTCCGCTCCGGCCGCGGCGTGGCTGATCGCCTGCTTGCACAGCACCGCGGTCGTCTCGTCGTTGAGCACCTCGCCCGTTGGCGAAACGATGCCGTCGTGCCCATCGCTGTTGTAGGGGTCCAAGGCAACATCGGCGATGACACAGACTTCTGGTGCTGCCTGCTTTGCTGCGGCGATCGCGCGTTGAGCCAGGCCATCGGGGTCGTACGCGTGCTCGCCGGTCTCGGTCTTGTGTTCATCCTGCACCCTGGGGAACAGCACGACGGCGTTGATGCCCAAGCCATGCGCCCGCTGGACTTCCTTACATAGACCATCCAACGACCAGCGATTCTGCCCGGGCATCGGCTCGATCGGCTGCGTCGGGCCATCCTGCACAAACAGCGGGTAGATCAGGCGCGACGGGTCGAGCGACGTCTCGCGGACCA
>JAHQVV010000200.1 GCA_019634195.1 Phycisphaeraceae bacterium
CACATCGTCCCCGCGTAGCAGGCGAACATAATGGTCGTCGAGACCGCCATCGCCGCGATGAAGGGCATCTGCTTGAGCAGCAGCGGCAGGATCACGAAGAACGGCAGCGTCGGCAGCACGAACCAGAACACGCTGATCGAGTGTTGTGAGATCACTTCGATCGCCTCGGCCTCGCTGTCGCGTTCGACGTAGAGCCAGATGATCGAGAGGTAGGAGACCAGTGGCAGTGAGGCGATGAGCCCGCCGAGGTAGCCGGTACGTTTGGAGACCTCGGAGATGATGACGATCAGGACGGCGGTGATAAGGATTTTCAGGCCAGGATGCATGGAGAAGCTCCAAATCGAGAAGGGGGTTTGTGACCTGTGCTAGCATAGGGGCATGGGACCGGATGTCGAAGCATGCAACGCGGTGATGATCGTCGTCGGCTCGCACCTGCGGGCGGAGGAGCGCGATCGGCCTCTGGCCAACGGGCTCAAGGCCCGGATCGAGCACTGGCGGGAGATGCACGCCGACCAGATGGATGTGCCGTTGACCCCGCTCGTCTGCACGGACCTGTGGTATCTCAACCACGCGGACCTGCAGCGCCGCCCGACGATCTGCCTCGGCGGGCCCGGGGTCAACGCGCTGCAGGCGATCAATGCCAATCAGTCCGATGACGAAGCGGCCGAGCAGGGGGAAGACCGCCCGCCGGAGGCGCTCGAACCGCGCGTCACGATCATGATCGACCCGGACTACACCCACCTGCGCGTCGGCATCTGGGGCACGGACACGGACCTGACCGAGAAGGGTATCCAGCTCTTTGAGGAACGCTATCTCGACGACTACCTGCGGGCCTGTGTGACGCAAGTCGAGCCGAAAACGGATTAAAGCCTTGCTTATCGCCCGCCCGAAGGGGCTGGGTTTACAAGTCGTCTCTACACGGAACCCCGCCCTTTCGGGCGGGCGCTAAATGATCTGATTTGCGCTACACTGTTTGCATGATCGAGTACTCCGTCCTCTTTGTCTGCACCGGCAACACCTGCCGAAGCCCGATGGCTGAAGGCTTGGCCAAGCACGCGCTCGCGAAGCTCAAGGGTGTGTCGGCCGAGCAGTTGGAAGAAGCGGGGGTCCGCGTCCGGTCGGCGGGGGTCATGACCGGCGGGGGCAGCCCGGCCAGCGCCCAGGCCGTCGAGGCGATGGAGAAAGTCGGCGTCGATCTCAGCGGCCACGCCTCCAGCGCACTGACCGAAGACCTGATCCAGGACGCCGACGTTATCTACACCATGACCGACAGCCACCGCCAGGCCGTCCTGATGCACAGCCCGGCCGCGGCGGACAAGACCCACCGCCTGGACCCGGCCGGCGACATCATCGACCCCTTCGGCGCCCCGGTCGATGTCTACGTGCAGACCGCCGAGATGATCCGCGAGGCCCTGGCCCAGCGATTGGCAGAGCGGTACGGCGACGAGGTCAAGGCCTGAGCCGCGTTATCATGTGACGATGCCTGAACCTAGCCGAGTCGCCATCGAACGCGTTGATTGGAAAAGCATCCTGCCCGCCCTCCGCCTGGCGAGCGCGTTCAAGCACGCGCTGCAGCCGGGCAAGCTGCTGGTCGCGCTGCTCGCGGTGCTGGCGATCCACTTCAGCGGGCTGACAATCGATGCGTTGTTCGGGTTGAACGAGTCCAACGACGGCCCGAACGATCTGCGCGTTTATGAATTGCTTGTCCAGCTTGAGGCCGCCGCGATCGAAGGCGCGATGTACTCGGCTTTGGATTTGGAGCACGGCTTTGGCCCCGCATCTGACGGCGTCGCCGACGCACTCTTTGCCGTCTTCGTAGGCGTGCCGGCGTACATCATCGATTCCCACCCATGGTTCTCGTTGCTGTTCGGCATCGACGTCTTGTTCGTCCTCGCCTTGGCCAGCGGGGTCCTCTGCCGGATGTCCGCGACGCAGGTCTGTGTCGAGCGATTAACGCCGCTTGCCAGCGCCGCTTGCTTTGTCCGCAAGCGGTGGGCGTGGTTCCTGTTGACGCCCCTGATGCCGACGATCCTGATCGTCGTGGTCGGGGCGCTGCTGGCCTTGCTTGGTCTCATTTTCTTCAACGTGCCCTGGCTGGACGTCGCCGGTTCAGCGTTGTACGGCTTGTTCTTGCTGCTTGGTTTCGTCATCGCTGTGGCCTCGCTGCTGCTTCTGCTTGCGCTGTTCCTCATGCCGCCGGCCCTGTCGGTCGAGGGCAGCGACGGCTTTGACGCGCTCGCACGCTCGTTCAACTACATCCTGTTCCGGCCGTGGCAGTTCGCCGTCTATCTCTTTGCTTCCGCCGTCTACCTGGCAGTGGTCTATGTCGTGGTTGCGACGATCGCGACGCTCACCATTGAGGCGACCGGCTACTGCATCGGTCTTGGCGTCGTATCAGACTCGGATCTAACTGAGCCCGCCACATGGCTGCTCGCCCGCTGGTCTGAGTTGGTCACCGCGGTCGTGCTCGCGATCCTCTTGAGTACCTTGTGCTGCCTGCAGACGCAGGTCTACGTCCTGATGCGTCGCTCGGCCGACGGCACGCCGATGGACCAGTGCGACGGCGGCGAAGAGCCCGTACTCTGGCCGGAAACCTCCAAGTCTGAACAAGCCGACAGCACGGACGACACGGCCAAGGCCGAGGGGTAAGCCGATGCGACACGCGTCAATCAGCCCAAGCCTTTGTGTCCTGCTGGTTTGCCTGCTGGCCTGCAGCCTGATGGGTTGCGATGCGGGCCGCGAGCGTTCGTCCGATGACACTTCAGCAACTTCCGGGGGCGATGGCCCCACGATCGTGTCGCTCACGCCCGCGATTACGCGGATGCTCATCGACATGGGCAAGCAAGACCAGTTGGTCGGCGTATCGATGGAGGACGACGCGTCACTGGGCCTGCCGGTGTGCGGGTCGTACAACAGCCCGGTGACCGCGCGGATCGTGGAGCTCAAGCCCGACCTGGTGCTGACCGAGTCGCCGCTTGGCGAGATGGGAGATGTGCCGCCGCTGCTGCGTTCGCTGTCAGACGAGGGGTTGTTTGAGTTGAAAATCATCCCGCACAGCCGGTCGATCGCAGATGTGCAGCGGGCGTTGATCGACGCGGAGGCCGGGCTCGGTGCGGCGGTGGGCGATCCCGAAGCCGCAGAGCATGCCGGCAAGCTGATGTCGCTGCGGATTGAGTTGGTCGGTGCCGTGCTTAAGGACGCTCAGCGGCCGCGCGTGCTCATGCTGATCAACCCGACAACCCTCGGCGCGATCGGCACGGGCGTCACGCACGACGAGCTGCTCCGCCTCGCCGGTGGCACCAACGCGCTGGCCCACGTCAAGACCGGCTACCTCACGCTCGACCGGGCCCAGCTCCAGCAGACCGTCCGCCCCGATGTCGTGCTCATGCTCGAGCCCGGCGGCAGCGAGTTGGCCGACAACGATCCGCGCCTGCGTGCCTTCGAGGGGCTGTCGATCCCGGTCAATACGAGCCGACGCTTTGCGGTCATCCAACACCCCCAGGCGATGCTGCCCTCGACGGCGCTACCCGAGGTGATGCTCGAGTTGGCGCTCGTGCTGCACCCGGACAAAGCCGCAGTGATCCACGAGGCGTACGATACCGCCGAGCTGATCATGCAGCAGGCTTCGGCTGGCGACGAGGGCGGCACGTGAGTCGCTTGAGCCTGAAGATCGCCTGGCTATTGATCGGCGTCGTGCTGCTCTCGGCACTGCTGGCCCGCTTGTTCGTCGGGTCCACCGGCTTCGGCTGGCCCGGCGGTGAGTCGGCGGGGATTCTCTTAGACATCCGGATCCAGCGTGGTGCCGTCGCCGCCATCGTCGGCATCGCCTTGGGCGTCAGCGGCGTCGCGCTGCAGGCGTTGCTGCGAAACCCGCTCGCCGAGCCGTACATCCTTGGGCTCTCCACCGGCGCGGGGCTTGGCATCTTGGTTGAGGGCTACCTCGCGATGCAGATTGGGTTGGCCGCGACCATCGGCGGGTTCGGTGCGCTCGCCGGGACCGCAGCGACGCTCGGCATTGTTTACCTCGCCAGCCGACGCCGGGGCGTCATCGATCGGCTCGGGCTGCTGCTTGTCGGCGTTGTGCTCGCGACGATTAACGGTGCGCTTATCATGCTGCTCAACTACCTCGTCGGGCCCGGCGTGCTCCGTGATAACCTCATGAACTGGATGATGGGTGTGCTCCCGCCCCGTGAATTGGGTTGGCAGGACGGGCTCGCGGCGGGGGTCTGCGGCCTCGGCCTCGTGCTGCTGCTCTGGCAGGGCAAAGCCATGGACATCGCGACGCTCGATGACGACGAGGCCGCGTCCCTGGGTATCCACACCAACCGGCTCAAGACGCTGCTGCTGCTCACGGCGAGCGTGCTGACCGCCACCGCGGTGCTCATCGCCGGGCCGATCGCGTTCATCGGCCTCATCGCCCCGCACCTGGCCCGGCTGCTGCTCGGCCCGACCCACCGCCCGCTGCTCATCGGCGCGGCCATGCTCGGCGCGGCGCTGCTGATCTTCGCCGACACCGCCAGTGACGCCGTCGCCGCCGTCTACGACGGCGTCGGCCTGATCCCCATCGGCATCTTCACCGCGATCCTTGGCGGGCCGGTGTTTCTCTGGATGCTCCGCCCCCAACTCGGGCGCGGGATTGAGTAGACTCTTTGGCTGACCCAAGGAAACCCATTCATGCCGCATCACTTCGCCGACCGATTGCTTGACGCCTGCAAGACCAAAGGGGCGCCCGTGTGTGTCGGGCTGGACCCGGTGCTCGAGCGTCTGCCCGACGCGATCGATCAGTCAGGCCCCGTTGCCGCGATTGAGGCGTTCTGCCTCGGCGTGATCGATGCCGTTGCGGGCGTCGTCCCCGCGGTCAAGCCGCAGTCGGCGTGCTTTGAGCGATACGGCGCACCTGGCGTGGCGGTGTATCACAGGGCTGTCGCGCATGCCAAGGCCGCTGGCCTCATCGTCGTCGGCGACGCCAAACGCGGCGACATCGGCACCTCCAGCGCGCACTACGCCCACGGCCTGCTCGCCGACCCGCACGGCTGCGACTCGCTCACCGTCAACGGCTACCTCGGTGGCGACGGCATCGAGCCCTTCCAACAAGTCGCCCGAGCACAGGGCAAGGGCCTGTTCGTCCTGGTCCGCACCTCCAACCCCGGCGGCGACGCGATCCAATCCCTGCCGCTGGCCGATGGCCGGACCGTGTCGGAAGCCGTCGGCGATGTCGTCGCGGGCCTCGGCGCAGATTGTGTTGGCGAGTCCGGCTACAGCAACGTCGGCATGGTGGTCGGCGCGACCAAGCCCGAAGACGCCGCCAAACTCCGGCAGCGCTACCCCCAACAACTCTTCCTCGTCCCGGGCTTCGGCGCCCAGGGCGGCGGGGCGGAAGACGTCAGGGCCTGCTTCAAACCCGACGGCACCGGCGCACTGATCACGGCGAGCCGATCGGTGATCTACGTGTCTCATGAAGGAAATTCAACGTGGCAGCAGGTGGTCGAACAGGCAGCAATACAACTACGAGACGATGTATCCGAGATTATGCGGGTCTAATAATCTGTCATGCCTGTATCATGTGCGACTGCGCGAAGCGCAATACTTCGTTTGAATAAACCAGTGCCTTTTGGGTTGATATTTTTCCTGCTGTATAGGACTTGCGTATGTTTATCCGTATCAAGAACAAAGCAAAGTCACTGGTCAAGCGATACACCGGTGCTGGCAGCCAATCTCTGGAGCGGCGGTTTGAAACCGAACTGGCCCTGATCAATGGCGAGCATGAGAACGACAGCACGCTTGCTTCAATCCTGCATTTCTCTTTCAACAAGGCCGGCACGCAATATGTCAAATCAATCCTTAGCAGGCTTGCCGACGAGCAAGGCATGGTCACGGTGTCGATTCACGACTACGCGTTTCACTCCGATTTTCCTTATCTCGACTCCTTGACGTCCGAGGAGATGGCGGACTACCAGCACCTCTTCGTTGAGCAGGGTTATCTCTACAGCGTCTTCGGCGGGATGATTGATGGCATCGAAGGGCTTGAGAATTATAAGACGATCCTGGTTTCCAGAGACCCGAGGGATATCCTGGTCTCCGAGTATTTTTCGGTTGCCTTTAGTCACGTGGTCCCCGACAAGACGAGTGACAAGTATGACGAGTTTATGGCGAATCGCGATACGGCGCAGGAGATATCGATTGATGACTATGTGATCGCTCAGAGCGACAAGGTCCTCGACATATTCGAGCGCTATTGCGATTTGCTACTGGATCGCTACAAGCACTGCTATCTTACGAAGTACGAAAAGATGGTCTCTGATTTCCCCGCGTGGCTGGATGAACTCGTTGCTTTCTGCCCATTCGAGGTAAGCGGCGCGACGGTGAAAGAGTTGATCGAGCGGCATGAGGCGTCAAAGCCCAAGGCGGAGGACGTCAGCAAGCACCAGCGCAAGGGTAAGGCCGGGGATTACAAAGAGAAACTCAAGCCAGAGACGATACAACAACTCAACGAAAAGTTTGCCGCTGTGCTAGATCGTTTCGGCTATGCGCTGCATTGATTGCTGTCGCGAACCAACGATTGTGCCCGTGACATCGGCATAGGCTGCGGCGTGGTTTTGAAGCGGGGTGATGAGGTGGTGTTACGCCTCTTTCGGTGCCGGATACTCGGGAAAGCGGTTTTTCATCCACGTCGAGATCGCGGTGTCGTACTCGGCGGTGCGGGTGAACGCGGCGGCGGCGAGGGAGCGGCGGGTCGCGAGGGTGGTCGAGCCGGTGTTGTGCTCGATGTCGTTGGCGACCGAGGCGTACTGCTTGGGGTCGGTGATGATAGTCGCGTACGCGTGGTTCTTCGCGGCCGAGCGGACCATCGACGGCCCGCCGATATCGATCTGCTCGATCGCGTCGGCATCGGTGACGTCGGGGTCGGCGACCGTCTTCTCAAAGGGGTACAGGTTGACACAGACCAGGTCGATCGGCGTGATCGCGTGTTCTTTGAGCGACGCGGCGTGGGCCTCTTTGTCGCGTAGCGCGAGCAGCCCGCCGTGGATCTTGGGGTGCAGCGTTTTGACGCGCCCGTCCATCATCTCGGGGAAGCCGGTGACTTGGTCGATCGGCGTGACGTCGATACCGGCTTCACTGAGCTTGCGGGCGGTGCCGCCGGTGGAGATCAGCGTCTCGCAGCCCGCGGTGATCAGCCTGCGTGCGAACGGGATCAAGTCGGTCTTGTCCGAGACGGATAGCAGGGCGGTTCTAATCGGGACGAGGTCGGGCATACTGATCGGGTCCGGAGGGATGCCAAGTTCTTACTGCGGGCTGAGCTTGAGCAGCCGGCCGTCTGGGCTGACGAGCAGGATGCCGCCGTCGCCGCCGATGGGCAGGACGTACTGCAGCTTCTTGGTCGGCACCTTGTTGTTCACGCTGCCGTCGTCCAGGTCGATGGAGATCAACTCTGTTGTGGTGTAAAGCAGCATGTCCTGCTGCCGCGTGAGGACGGGGGTGGCGGTGATATCGGTGCGCCAGATCTCCTCGCCGTTGATCGCGTCGATCGCGACGATACCGGGGTTCGGGACCAGCGGCTGGATGATGAGCCGGCCCAGCGCGATCGGTGAGGCGGTGAGCTCTTGCTCCGCGCCGAGGTACTGCCATGTGTCCCGGCCCGTCGTGCGGTTCATGGCGTAGAGCTTGCCGTCTTCGCTGGCGACGATCACCTCGCTGCCCTGCAAAGCGGGGGTCGTGCTTACCGCGCCCAAGGCACGGTTGCGCCAAAGCGGCTTGCCGCTGGAGGCCTCGATCATGGCGTAGGTGCCGCCGGAATCGACAACGAAGACATCCTGCCCGACGAGCACGGCAGGGTTCGTGATGCGGTTGGCTAGGCGGTAACGCCAGCGGGCGAAGTTGCTCTCGACGTTGTGCGCGAAGACCATGCCGTTGGTACCAGACATGATGACCAGGCGGTGGTCGGCCGAGTAGATGCCCTTTGAGCTGACGGGCGTATCAAGCGAGGCGACTGCCTCAACCTCACCTGTCCGGGCATTGAGCGTCGCGAAGCGCGAGGCGCTGTGGATGAAGATTTGTTGGCCATCGCGGGTCGGGGCGAAGAGGCTCTCGATGTCGCTGCCGATGTTGACCTTCCAGAGCAGCTCGCCGTCATTGGCGCTGAGGGCGGTGACAATATTCTTGGGGTCTTCAACGACGAGGACCATGTCGCCCAACGCGCTGACGGAGGTGATCGCCTGGCCCTCAAGCAGTTGGATCGGCGAGGCCCAGCCCAGGCGGTAGCCGATCTCGTCGGCGGGTTCGGGCTCAAGGAGCATGCCGATGGGCTTTGTCGGTTTATTGAAAACGGATGGGCCGGTCGCGGTTTCTTTTGGTTTGCCGCTGGACTCGCAGCCAACGCTGAGTCCAAGCAGGGCCACGATCATCAACCATTGAACTGTCATCAGACGCATGCGCAGGTACTCCGGCCATCGAACAAGTGGCAGGTCAGCAGGCATCAGTCCCACCGCCATCCACCGAAGCCGTAAGTATCACGCCCAAAAGGGTTTTGGTCAAGCATCGGGCTTGGATCGGGTTGTGATCAGCCCTTGCCTAGTTCCGCCCGCTTGTCCGCGATGGTCTGGATCAGCTTCTTCTGCGGGTCCGCGAACTTCTCGGTGCCTTCGGCCATGAGTGTGGATTCGAGCTTGTCGATCGCCACTTTCTGCTCGAATTCATCGATGATCGCCTGATCCGGCAGGGTTCGAGAAGACGCGGTATACGCCTTGCCCAAGCCCGCGATCGCGGCATTCGTCGCCGGCGGGTTGGTCAGGATGTCGCTGCCGGCCAGCTCGGCGATGTAGTAGTCTTCTTCCTGCCAGTCCAGCTTCTTGCCGGTCGACGCGAAGATCATCTCCTGCTTCAGCGGCAGGTTCTTGTCCGCCCAGAACGCTTCGTTGGCGATGCCGATCTGCTTGGCGTTCAGGACGCCGACCCTGCCCTGCAACGCATCGGAGAGGTCGGGCAGTTGCTTGGAGGTGTAGATATCGACGCGTGAGATAAAGATGGAGTAGACGCTCTTGAAGCTGCCGAGTTGGCCGTAGCGCTGCCGCCCGCGCCAGATCGCGTCGCGCGCCGCGACGTACTGCCGCTCGGAAAAGATCAGCGTGACGTTGAGCGTGATGCCCGCCGCGGCGAGTTCTTCCAACGCGGCCAGCCCCGCATCCGTCGCGGGCACCTTGATCATGCGGTTGTCGTGCCCCGCGTTCCACTGTTTGCCGAGTTCGATGTAGCGCGTGACCGCTTCGTCGTGCGGGGTGGGGTTGTCGACGTCCTCCAGCAGCGGGTCGAGTTCGAAGCTGACCCAGCCGTCGTCGCCCTTGGATGCTTGCCAGACATCGCGGAACGCGTCCTGCGCGTTCTTCACCAGGTGGTCGGTCATTTGCCAGGCAAGGTCCTCGTCGCTGATCCCGTCCGTGATGAGCGAGGCCATGATCTGATCAAATCGTCCGGACTCGATCAGCCCGGAGATGATGATGGGGTTGGAGGTTGCGCCGCTGATGCCGATGGCCTTGTTCTTGGTGACTTCGTCCGGGTCTACGGAGTCGAGCCAGACTTTTGAGCCGGTGTTGATCAGGGATTGGATGCCGGTGGCCATAGCGAGTCCTTTCGGTGTGGGGGTGGCTTGCCGCCAAGATGGTTTGCGGCCGCTGCAGAGCGACACGCAGGACGGCGTTTGCCTCACTGTACCGATTGATTCGATGTGGTGTGGTCTCAGGGGGTCAGCCAGACAGTGAAATCACCAGAACCGCGATGAGCACGATGATCGCGGCCGCCTCACCCATTGCGACCCAGAACAGCGGCTGCTCGGTCAGCGATTGGCTGCTGCCCGCGGAACCGCTGCCGACACGCTGCACCGGGAGCACCTGGGTGTCGTCGGGCTCCAACGCCGCCAGCGAAGACAAATCGACCATCTTCCTGGCGATAATCGGCGGTTCGCCACGGTTGACGGCCTGGAGATCATGCAGCAGGTCTTCGGTCGTGCCGTATCGCTTTTTGGGCGATTTGGCCATGCAGATCTCGATAATCTCGGAGAAGCCGGAGGAAAGGTCTTCGTTGATGTGGTCCGGCGGCTCGAGCTCTTCGCTCAGGTGCTTGCGCATCACGGCCGAGGGGTTGGCGCCTTCAAAAGGCACTCGGCCGGTCACCATGTGGTACGCGGTCGCGCCCAGGGCATAGATGTCCGCACGGAAATCGATTTCGATCTCGCCACGGATCTGCTCGGGGCTGATGTAGTAGGGCGTGCCGTAGGCCTTGCCCGCCTCGGCCTCGGCGGCTTCACGGTCGCTCACCGCACGGGCCAGGCCCATGTCCGCGAGTTTCACCGTGCCGTCGTTGGCAATCATAATGTTCTTGGGCTTCACATCCCGGTGGATGAAGCCCGCCTCATGGGCGTGGCTCAGCGCCTCGGCGACCTTGGTCGTGATGTTTAGCGCTTCTTTTTCGCGGTAAGCGCCTTTGCTGGAGATGTCGTCGTAGACCGTTCTGCCATCGACATACTCCATCACAAAGTAGTGGTATTCACCGGCCTGCCCGACGTCGTAGGGGCCTACGACGTTCGCGTGGTTGAGCTTGGCAGCCGCCTTGCCCTCGTCGTAGAACCGCTGGATGAAGTTGGGGTCGTTGCTGTGCTTCTGGGGCAGCACCTTGATCGCGACGGTGCGGTCCAGGCTCAACTGCTTGGCCTTGTACACCGTCGCCATCGCTCCGGCGCCGAGCTTGGACAGCATCTGGTAGCCGGGGATCTGTCGGCTGGACTTCTGCTCGTCCAGTTCGGGCTTAAGCCGTTGAAGCTGCGCTTGGGTGACGATGCCCTGGGAGATGAGCATGCCCGAGAGCCCGCCGACGTCCTTGCCGTCGTTGGCGGCAGACTCGGTCAGCATCATGCATTGATCGACCTCGCCTTGTGTGGCCAGGCCTTTCTCAACGACCATTCGGCCGATGACGGTATCCATGCTTGTAGATGTCGTGTCGGACATGAGAACCCCCCACAGGGTTGAAGCTAGGCAAGATGTATCAACGCGTCGGCGAAGGGGCGTTTGAGCAGGCCCGCCCAAGGGATTTGACGAATCGGGCAGACTAGAGGCGGTGCTGAAGCGTGTCAACCCTGATCATCAGAGACAAACTTTGGCGTGACAGGGGGGTGCGATAACGTCCGAATATGTTTTTCGTCTGGATTCTCGCGCCCCGGTAGCCTAACCCGACTTACAATTGTCTAACCGCTGCGTGGGCAGCGGCACGAACCAGCCCGCCCGAGCCCGGATGCTACTACAAACGACCGACGATACGACTCTTGGCACCGCACTCGCCGACCTGCTCGACGAGGTGCAGCGCCGCTTTAGCGCCGAGCTTCTCAGCGACACCGACTGCGTCAACGGCCTGGTCGCGCACGTCGAGCGATTCCGCGGCAAGATGCTCCGGCCGACCCTCGTCATCGTTTCGGCGATGGCCGCGGCCCAGAGCGAAGACCTCGGCGAGCTGCGCGACCCGGTGCTGACCGCAGCCGCGGTCTGCGAGATGGTCCACATGGCGACCCTCGTGCACGACGACGTTCTCGACGACGCACAGGTCCGCCGCCGCGGAGCAACGATCAATCAGCTCCGCGGCAACGAAGCGGCCGTCATGCTCGGTGACTACCTCATCAGCCACGCCTACCACCTGTGTTCTTCGTTCGGCCGCCCCGATATCAGCCGTGCCGTGGCACACGCGACGAACACCGTCTGTGAGGGCGAGCTCCTGCAGCTCTCTAACCGCCACAACCTTGAGCTCAGCGAAGCGACCTACTTCGAGATTATCCGCCGCAAGACCGCGGCCCTCTGCGGGCTGTGCTGCGAATTGCCTGTCCGATTACGGCACCCCGGCGCGGAGGTTAACGGCGACCAGAGCCTGGCGCAAGCCTTGTTTGCGTATGGCGAGAAGCTCGGGATCGCCTTCCAGATCGTGGACGACATCCTCGACCTCGCGGGCGACCAGCAGACCGTCGGCAAGTCTGTCGCCCGCGACCTGGCCAAGGGCAAGCTGACCCTCCCGGTGATCCGCCACCTCGAGCAGGCCAAGCCTGACGAGCAGCGTGCGATCGCGGGTCTGATCACGCAGGCCGCCGACCCCCAGCTCAGCGAGCAGGACGCCAGCGCGATCGCCAAGGCCGTCGCCCAGCGGGTGACCGATTCCGGCGCGATGGACTACGCCCGGCAGCGGGCCCGAGAACTCGTGGGGCAAGCGGTCGAAGAGGTGTTATCGACGGTCGGGCCCTGCTCGGCGCGTGATCTGATGGAATTGATGGCCGCCGCGGTCATCGATCGCCGATTCTGACGCTGTTGCAACGAATGACCTATGAGCGGTGAACGTCCACGAGTCCTGGTGTTTGGAGGCAAAGTGCTGGGCGATCACCCCATCGCTCAGCTGTTGGGTGAGGGCTTTGACGTCGATGTCGTCGCCTCCAGCGACGAGGCCATCGAGGCGCTCAAGGGCAAGCCCTATCACGGCGTCTTCGCGGACGTCGGCGACTTCCTCCCCCTCGAACGCGCCATCGTCAGCGACAAGGCCAGCGTTGTCCTCAATACCATCGGCGAGGGCGTCTGCATCGTCGATAGCCATGGCCAGTGCAACTGGTCCAACAAGAAGATGTCGACCTACCCAGGCGAGGTCTCTGAGCAGGTCCGGCGAATCTGTGGCCAGGCCCTGCAACTCTTCGGGTCGACCCAGACCAGTCAGAACGGCGGGGCGACCAAGTCCACCAGCAAGAAGTTCACTTTCGCCGTCGAAGACCGCTACTTCGAGATGATCTGCTCGCCCGTCACCGACGACACCGGGAAAGCGATCCAGGTCGTCGCGGTGGTGTGGGACGCGACCAGCGGTAAACGCCTGCAGCGTAAGATCGACGCGATCGACGCGTCGGGCCGAGAGCTCGCCAAGCTTGACAGCGAAGCCATCGCCAAGCTCGCGCCCCCGCAACGCCTCAAGCTGCTGCAAGACAAGATCATCAAGTACTCCAAAGACCTGATGCACTTCGACCACTTCGCGATCCGCCTGCTCGACAAGCGGTCCAACAAGCTCGAAGTCGTCATCGCCGAGGGCCTGCCCCCCGAGGCACTCGAGATCGATCTGTACGCGCAGGCCGACGGCAACGGGATCTCCGGCTACGTCGCCGCGACCGGGCGATCCTACATCTGCCACGACACCGAAAAAGACCCGCGCTATGTCCTGGGGCTCGAGCACTCCAAGAGCTCATTAACCGTGCCGCTGATGCTCTTCGACGAGGTCGTCGGCGTCTACAACATCGAATCTGAGAAGATCGGCACGTTCAACGAGGACGACCGCCAGTTCGCCGAGATCTTTGGCCGGTACGTGGCTCTTGCGCTGAACATCCTCGACCTGCTCGTCGTCGAGCGGTACACCACCCAAGGCCAGATCAGCGAGAGCGTCTACCAGGAGATGTCCTCGCCGATCAACGATATCGTCCACGAGTGTGAACGGCTCAAGGAGTCGCGCATCGGCGACGACAAGCTGCATGGGTCGTTGGACAAGGTCGTGCGCGATGTCGAGATGGTGCGCGAGGCGCTCAACAACGTGAAGGCCGGGCCCAACGCGGTCATTGGCAGCCAAGCCGTCGAGCAGCAGCAGGGCGACCCGCTGCTCAGCGGCAAGCGGGTGCTGGTCGCCGATGATGAGAGCAATATCCGCGACACAATCGAAACCGTACTGGGCAAGCACGGCTGCGAGGTCACCGTCTGCAAGGACGGCTACGAGGCCTGCAACGCCCTGGATGCCGGTGCCTTCGACCTCGTCGTTTCCGACATCAAGATGCCGTACCGCAACGGCTACGAGATCTACGCCGCCGCCCAGCGTTCGAAAGACGGCCTGCCCGTGATCCTTATGACCGGCTTCGGCTACGACCCGAACCATTCCATCGTTCGCGCTTCGCAAGACGGGTTGTCCACGGTGTTGTTCAAGCCTTTCAAGGTTGAACAGCTCATGGACGAGGTCCGCAAGGCCCTGACGCAAGACGGGGCGGCAACGCGTGAGTAAGCCGGTAGCAGAGCAGACAACCCAGGACCAGCAAGACGGGACCGCGCGGCTGTGGGCCGCCCAGCGCTTGATCCGCGTGGCAGAGCAGTTCCCGCTGGTCCAGCCCCCGGACAACGATCTATCAGGCCTCTCTTCGGCGGACGCGGCGTTGGCGTTAGCGATCTACCGCACGACGGTCCAGCGTTGGTTTACGCTCCAGCACCTCTTGGAGCAGCACCTCTCCAAGCAGATCCGTCGGCTGGAGCCGTCGATGCAGGCGGTCTTGATGTCCGGCGCGGCGCAACTCGTCTTCTTCGACCGCCTGCCCGCGTACGCGGTGGTGGACGAGTCGGTCCGCCTAGCGCACCAGCTGATCCGTCCCAACGCGAAGAGCATGGTCAACGCGGTGCTCCGCAAAGTCGACCGTCTGGTGAGCAAGGCCAAGCGAGTTGATCGCTGGACGCCCGACGCCTCCCTCATCCCGCTGCCAAGTGGCGGGGCGATCCAACTGCCCGACGCGGTCCTGCCGCCCGCTTCGCCGCTGGACAAGCACCTGGTCGTCGCGACGAGCACGCCGCTGCGCTTGGTCCGCGAGTGGCACCAGCGGTGGGGCGATGAGAAGACGGTCCAGCAGTGCCTGCAGACGATCCAGAACCCGCCGACGACGATCGCGGTCGAGTCGCCCTTCCTGCCCGGCCCGCACGGCAACCACATCAGGCCCCACCACATCGACAACACGGTGACTTGGCAGGGCCCCTCCGAACTGCTCCGAGACTTTCTCGCCCAGCACCCCGCCCGCCGAGTACAGGACGCCGCCTCGGTATTGCCCGTTCAATCGACTAGCGACATCCAACCCAAGGCGATCCTCGACTACTGCGCCGGCCAAGGCACCAAGACCCGGCAGCTCGCGCTGCTCCACCCCGACGCCCAGATCACAGCGACCGACACGCACCCCGGCCGACGCGAGACCCTCCGCGAAGCGACCGATGACCTGGCCAACGTCCACGTCATCGATCCAAGCCGGGCGGGCGACCAGTCGTACGACCTGATCCTGCTGGACGTGCCCTGCTCGAACACCGGCGTCCTCGCCCGCCGGCCCGAGGCCCGCTACCGGTTCTCTCAGCAGTCCCTAGGCGAACTCGTCAAGCTCCAGCGTGAGATCATCAACCAGGCCAAGGCCTGGCTCGCCCCCAATGGCGTTCTGCTTTATGCCACCTGCTCCATCGAGCCGCCCGAGAACCAGAACCAAATCAAGAAGCTGCTCCGCACCGGCGGTGAGCTGCTCCACGAGCACCAGCAGCTGCCTTCCGGAATCGGCGACACCTACACCGACGGCAGCTATCATGCTCTGGTGCGTATTTGAGGGCTCGGCGTAGGCCGCTTCAGCGCACACGGCGTAGGTGCCCACGTCGAGCGCGCCGAGGTCGACGCGCCCCCACCCTTCGCTCAACGGCACGTCGATGCGGGGCCCTTCGGCCTCCTCCGGCTCCACCCAGGCCTGCAGGCCCACCAGCCCCGAGGCGTCGGACACGACAG
>JAHQVV010000201.1 GCA_019634195.1 Phycisphaeraceae bacterium
CCGACTGCGTGCCGGTGCTGATCGCTGCGGCGGACGGCAAGGCGGTCGCCGCGGTGCACGCGGGTTGGCGTGGCCTGCTGTCTGGCGTTGTTGCCGAGGCAGCGGACGCGTTGGCGGCGGGTTTCGTCGCGGCGATCGGCCCGTGCATCTCCGTCAAGCGTTTCGAGGTGGGCGAAGAGGTGGCCGAGCGTTTCGATCAACGCTTCGTCCGCCGCGACCTGGGCAGCCGGCCACACGTCGACCTCCGTGCCGCGGTGCACGCGCAGCTGCACCGGCTCGGCGCTCAGCAGATCGACACGACTGATCGCTGCACCGCCGAGCACGAGGACGAGTTCTACAGCTACCGCCGCGATGTGACCCAGCGCCAACTCGAATCAACGGGTCGGATGGCGAGTGTGATCGCGATACCGAAGTAACAATCGAACTTGTGCGTCAAGTTAGGCGTAGAACGTTCGGACCTTACCTATCCGAATTTCTGGGAGATCATGATGACAAAGTTGTTCAACAGAATCGCGATCGTTGGGACCCTGGCATGCATGGTCCTCGGGCTGCCGGGCTGTTCTCAATGCCAGGAGCCTCCACCCGTCGATCCCACTCAGTTCCAAGGCAATGAAGCACTGGACCAACAAGTCGGCCAAGTCATCACCATCCGCGGCACACTCGAGCGTTCGAAGATACCGAGGGTCAACGGGGTCTTGATTTCTGAGGGTCACATCCCTTCTGATGATCTTTTTAATCATCAGGTTGAATGTACGGGGCAGTTGCATCGATTCGTAATATATCCACAAGACCCCGATGGACCGTTTATAGCGCAGCTTAGCCCCGGGGTCTATTACGAGTTGGTCGATCATGGCGACGAACCAATCATCGTCAAAGCAATTGAGTAAATCGGCTTGATCGTTCTAGGTCACACCAACCGCTCCAGCACCTTCAGCGCCGCGGCGGTGTGCGTGCTGCCGAGGTATGTGTGGCGTTGGGCCGGGGCGGACATGGCGAGCAGTGCGCGGTAGATGTTGGCGAGGTCGGGCCAGTTGTACCCAGGGGCCAAGCCATAGTCGCGCAGGTGATGGGCGATCTGCTTGACGGGCTTGGCACCGTGCAGGGACTTCGGCGCGGCCCAGTACAGGTGCTCGAGGTACACGGCGTCTTCGACCCAGTGCCCGGGGTGGACACAGGCGAGGTCGAAGAGCACGGCCGGGCCATCGGGCGCAGCAGTGCGGGACATGGCGTTGCCGGGGTGCAGGTCGCCGTGGCACCAGAAGCCGGTGTCGCGTTGCCGCCAAGTATTGAGCCAATCGGGCAGCTTCTTGCCGGCGGCCTTGAGCGCCTTGCGCCAGCGCTGCGAGTTCTCGATCGTGTCCTTGCTGATGGACGCCTTCGCTTGTTTGAGCAGGCTGGCCCAGTCGCGGTGTGGGGGTGGGTCGCCCATCGGGATGAGTTGTGCCCTTGCGTAGAAGTTTGCCGCGGCCTCGGCGAGGAGCTTGTAGGCCTGAGCGCCCCATGGCGTGCCGAGCGGGCCGTGCGGCAGGCGTTCCATGACGACCCAAGCCATGTCGTACCCGCCTAGCTCGCTGCCGTGCGCGAAGACGCGTGGCGTGACATCGTCCGAGGAGAGCTGGACGAGCCAGCGTCGCTCCTTGGGCGGGACGGGGAACTTGATGACGGCGTCGTGGCTGCCTGTCGCGTCGGTCCATTTTGCGTAGCCGGTGAGCGCGCCGCCGCGCTGCCAGTCGGTGCGGAACCAGTTGACCTCGGCGAGCTTGCCGCCGCAAAGCTCGAGCAGCACGGGCGCCAGCGCCGAGCCGAACGGCTGCATCGCGGTGTCCTGCGGCAGCGGGGCGGGCGAGGGTGAGCGGGGCAGTACCTCGACAGGCTCAGGACAAGTCACCTCGACCGGCTCGGGGATTCTGGGGTTTGGGTTAATCGCCTGAGCAGGGTCGCTACCCAGGCTTGCGCAGTGTTCTGGCGTGTCCGGCTGATCCATCAGGCCGCCTTCCAGTGACGTTGGGGACGCGAAAGGTCGTGAGGCGTGAAGCGGCAGGCACCGGTTCAAAATTACCGCCCCGGGGGCAGCCGGGCAAGCACTTTTTCCCGGAAAGCCTTACGATCCTCGTCCGCAGTGTTTTATTGAACCTATTGAGGCAACCGAATGCGTGATCAACGCCTGGACAAGCTCGCTGATGTGCTCGTGAACTACTCCGTCAAGGTCCAGCCGGGCCAGCTCATCCGGATCAACGGGGACCAGGTTGGTGCCGACCTTCTGGAGGCGATCTATGAGGCGGTCCTCAAGGCCGGGGGCCACCCGCTGCTTCGGTGCGGGGTCGAGTCGTGCCAGGACATCTTCCTGCAGTGCGCCGACGAGGACCAGCTCCAGTACGTGAACCCGGTGAACGTGGCCGAGGTCGAGCACATCGACGCGAGCATCGGGCTCTGGGCGGACAACAACACGAAATCGGCGACGCGCGTGGACCCCAAGCGGTCCGGCCTGGCGTCGTCGGCGCGCAAGCCGATCTTCGAGACCTTCATGAAGCGTGCCGCCGCCGCCGAGTTCCCCGACCAGTACCCGGGTGTCAAGCCCTTGAAGTGGGTCGGCACGCTCTACCCGACGCAAGCCAGCGCGCAGGACGCCGAGCGCTCCTTACGCGAGTACGAGGACTTCGTCTTCAAGGCCGGCTACCTGGACCACGACAATCCCGCCGAGATCTGGGAGCAGATCCGGGAGAAGCAGCAGCGCGTCGTCGACTACCTCAACGGCAAGTCGCTGATCCACTTCCAGACTACCAGCGGCACGGACCTGACGGTCAACGTCGACGGCATGACCTGGATCAACTGTGCCGGCGAATCCAACTTCCCCGACGGCGAGGTCTTTACCGGCCCGAACCTCAAGCACGCCGACGGCGGGGTCAACGGCGTTGTGAAGTACACCTTCCCCGCGGTGCACAACGGCCGAGAGGTTCACGACATCGAATTGACGTTTGAGGCCGGCCGAGTCGTCGATGCGAAGGCGAGCAAGGGGCTAGACTTCTTGATCGCGATGCTCGACCAGGACGAGGGCGCGCGTTCGCTCGGCGAGATCGCGGTCGGCACGAACTACCAGGTCACCGAGTACACCAAGAACACCTTGTTCGACGAGAAGATCGGCGGGACGTTCCACGCGGCCGTCGGCGCCGGCTACCCCGAGACGGGCAACGACAACCAGTCCGGCCTGCACTGGGACATGGTCTGCGACCTAAGAACCGGCGGGACGATCACCGTCGATGGCGAAGTCATCTCGCGCGACGGTAAGTTTGTGTTTGACGGTTGGCCGGGGAACTGATTGCTTGGTTAGTCCTGGTTCGCCCAGCGGATCGCTTCGATGAGGTGTTGCCTGCCGAATGGTGTGTCGAGCGAAGCGACGTCGTGTCCCAGTTCGGTGTAGAAGAAGCGCCCGCCGTCGATGACGCGGGTCCACGCGACGGGGTGGTCCTCGCCCATCGCCTTCCCGCCCTTTTGATCGAAGTGATCACGAACCGGGTCGTAGGTGGATTCATCCACGCGTAGCAGCACCTGCACGCCTTCCAGGCCGGTGACCGTCTTGGTGTGATTAGTCCAGTCGGCGGTGTACGTGAACGCCTCGCCGAAGCCCCGGACGGTGGGATGGTCTACGGCGTCTGGATCGACTATCACTTTTGCTGGCAGCCGCTCGGAGTCGCTATCGAAATCGCAGCCGCCTAGTTCTTGAAGCCAGGGCCAGCCGTCCTGGCGGACGAGCACCGCATGGAGGGCGACGATCCCGCCGCCGGCCTTGTACCAGTCCTCGATGACTTTGCGTTGCTTCTCGTTAAACACCTTGTCAAGCGTGTTCGTGTTGTTCAAGATCAACACGTCGTAGTTTTTCAGGCGCTTTTCAAGATCAACGGCCGTCTCGCTGACGTGGATATCGACCCCATGCGCGCCGCCTTGTCGAACGAGGTAACCGTTGATCGCGGGGATCTCGGGGTGCCGGTACCAGCCTGTCGCGGAGAAGAGCAGGGCTTTACTCGGCAACGCGCCGTCTTGGCTAGTCCCGCTCGTGGACGCGCAACCTGTGCTAATGGGAATAAGGATCAGACAGCAGATGAGACAAGCGATTGCTTTTTGCATTTTGGGGTCTACAAGGGGTGGGTATCTGAGGCCGTAAATTCAGGCGGGTACAATTCGATGATGCGCCAATTGATCCTGATATTACATGTTGTGCTGATTGGAAGTGCCTGTTCTATGCGTCACGCTCCACCACCGACAACGATTCTCCCTGTGTCTGAAACAATGCACGGCGTCGAGATCGTCGATCCCTATCGCTGGCTCGAGGGTGACGAAAACGCCGAGCTGACCGACGAGGTCGATGCCTGGACCACCGCGCAGAACGACTACACCCGCAGCGTGCTGGATGAGCTCCCCGGGCGCGACAAGCTTGAAGCAAGACTGACCGAATTGATGCAGGTCGGCTACGTCGGTGCCCCGGTCATGCGAAACAACCGCTATTTCAACACCGAACGCAAGGGCGATCAGGACCATGGCGTCGTCTACGTCCGCCTCGGCCACAACGGCAAGAAGCGCGTCCTCCTCGACGTCAACACGCTTAGCGACGATAAGCTCACCGCGCTGGGCTGGTACAGCCCGAGCCCCGACGGCTCACTCATGGCATTCGGCTTGTATCAAGCCGGCGATGAAAACACCACGCTGCACCTGATGGATGTCGCGACCGGTAAGTGGCTCGATGACACCATCTCGGGCAAGGTCGGCGGGGTCCAGTGGCTGCCTGACAACAAGCGATTCTTCTACCGCAAGCTCGCGGACATCGACAACCCGTATTCCAAGCAGATCAAGCTGCACGTGATCGGCGAAGATCCCGCCTACGACCGTCTACTTTTCGAGCAAGATAAAGAAGGCCCACTCGCCACGACCTGGGGCCCGTTCTTCAGCATGCAACGCGAGGGCGACTGGGGCCTGATCGGCTACTACACCTCGACATCCAGCAACGACCTATACCTCGTCGATGTGAAGAAATGGCTTGATAAGAATGAACTGGTGATGACGCCGATCATCGAGCATGCAGATGCGAACAGCTATGGCCAATTCGTTGGCGAGCGCTTGTTTATTTCCACACAGGTCGATGCGCCAAACGGCATGGTGTATGAAGCCGACATCCTTGCGCCAGGGCGAGCGAATTGGAAGGTCTTTGTCCCGCACCGCGAGGACATGGTTCTTGAAGGGATGAGCGACACAGCGGACTGCTTCGTGCTGGACTACAGCACAAAGGCTCAGACTTATATCAAACTCATCGACAAGGATGGCAGTAACCCGCGCGAGCTGGCCCTGCCCGGTATCGGCTCGGCAAGTCTGAGCACACGCTACGACCGAAGCGAGGCCTTCCTCAGCTTCACCTCCTTCAACGAGCCACGCGGTGTTTATCGCTTGGACCTCAACCAGGCCAACGAGGCGAGCAAGTACACGCTCTGGACGCGACCTGAAATCCCGGTCGATCCCGGCCTGCTCGACGTCAAACAAGTCACCTACAACAGCAAGGACGGCACACCCGTCACCATGTTCCTCGTCCACAAGAAGGGCATGAAACTCGACGGCAACAACCCGACGATCCTCTACGGCTACGGCGGGTTTGGCATCAGCATGACGCCATACTTCAGCGCGACGATGTTCCCGTGGTACGAGGCGGGCGGCGTCTTCGCATTGGTCAACCTCCGTGGTGGGGGAGAGTACGGCGACGATTGGCACAAAGCGGGGACGCTCGGCAACAAGCAGAACGTCTACGACGACTTCATCGCGGCCGGCGAGTGGCTGATTGATGAGGGGTACACTAATAGCGACAAGCTCGCGATCAGCGGCGGGTCCAACGGCGGGCTGCTGGTTGGTGCGGTGATGGTCCAGCGGCCGGACCTCTGCAAGGCGGTGCTCTGCGGCGTGCCGCTATTGGATATGCTCCGCTACGACAGATTTCTTATGGCCAAGTACTGGGTGCCCGAGTACGGCGACCCGGCCAACAAAGAACACTTCGACTGGCTCAAGGCCTACTCGCCGTACCACAACGTGAAGCCAGGCACGGCCTACCCCGCGACGCTCATCACCGCCGGCGAAAACGACACCCGTGTCCACCCGCTGCACGCCCGGAAGATGGCCGCGCTATTGCAAGCCTCTACATCGACGGACCCATCCGACAAGCCGGTCCTGCTCTGGGTCGATCGCGACGGCGGGCACGGCGGCGGCAAGCCCCTGTCCCGCCGCGTCCGCGACATCGCCGACCAACGTATCTTCCTGATGTGGCAGCTGGGCATGTTGAAAGAAAACTGATCGCGTAGGCTTTATCCGAGCACGAAGCGTAAGCGAGTGGCCGCGCGTCGCAAAAGATTCGGGTCACTCGCTTACGCTTCGTGCACGGTGAAGGCGGGCTTCGAGGATAAAAAACACCGCCTCTCGGCGGTGCTTGCGGCGTGTGTTGTTGGCCGATCGCGGCGATGGTGTGTCGGCTTATTCTTCCTCTGCCTCTTTCTTCATCGCTTCCCATTCTTTCTTCGCCGCTTGGAGCTCGGCTTTGAACGCCTTCATTGCCTCGGCGTCTTCCTTGACCTCGGTGATCTTGAAGACGAGTTTCTCAACGTCCTTGAGGTCCTTGATCGGGCCTGTGCCCTCGAGCATGTGCGCCTGGGTCATCTCGAGTGTCGCGGTTTGGCCATCTGACTTTAC
>JAHQVV010000202.1 GCA_019634195.1 Phycisphaeraceae bacterium
CCTGCTCGCCGAAGCGCCCGATAACGCCCAGCGGATCGATGTGGGCACGCGCGCGAAAAACCACAAGCTGACCCAGGACCAGACCAACCAGCTTCTGGTCGATCTGGCCCACGAGGGCAAAGACGTCGTGCGACTGAAGGGTGGCGATCCGTACCTGTTCGGCAGGGGGGCCGAAGAGTGCGCCTTCCTCACTAAACACGGCGTCTACTGCGAGGTCGTCCCCGGGGTCACCTCCGGAATCGCCGCGCCCGCCACCGCGGGCATCCCCGTGACCCACCGCAAGGTGGCCTCGACGGTCACCATCATTACTGGCCACGAGGACCCGACCAAGGGCGAGACCTCGATCGACTACCAGGCGCTCGCGGACCTCATCAAGGCCGGTGGCACCGCGTGCTTCTACATGGGCGTCGGCCGGCTGCAGGCGATCTGCGACGAACTCACCGGTTGCGGCCTGCCCGATTCGATGCCCGCCGCGCTGATTCAGTGGGGCACCCTGCCCAAGCAGCGGCACGTCACCGGCACACTCGCCAACATCAAAGCCCAGGTCGATGAAGCCGGGCTCAGCTCGCCGGCGATCATCGTCGTCGGTGAGGTCGCGGCGATCGACGAGCCGGGCCTGGACTACTTCACCAACCGCCCGCTGTTCGGCCAGCGCATCCTCGTGACGCGGACGCGTCAGCAGGCGTCGGGCCTGCGGATGCAGCTCGAAGCACTCGGCGCCGAGGTGCTCGAAGCGCCGACCATCCAGATCGAGTCGCCAAGCGATGCGGACTCGGCTGCGTTGAACGATGCGATCGGGCAGATCGCGGGCTACGACGCGGTCATTTTTACCAGCGGTAACGCGGTGCAGGCGTTCGCCGATCGGTTGGAGGGAGCGGGGCTGGACAGCCGGGCGTTGTCGGGGCTGCACCTGTCATGCATCGGCCGGGCGACCGCCGACGTGCTACGCGATCGGTTGTCTTGTACCGCCGACCTCGTGCCGGAGCGTTCGATCGCGGAGCCGTTTGTGCGGGAGCTGCTGGACGGCGGGGGCCTGGCGGGCAAGCGCGTCTTGCTGCCGCAGGCCGACATCGCACGCCCGCTGCTGGCCAAGGGCTTGCGTGATGCGGGCTGCACCGTCGATGTGTTGACCGCCTATCAAACCAAGCCGGCAGACGCGTTGCCCGAGGCGGTCTTCGATGCGCTGCGTGAGTCGGCGATCGACTGGGTCACGTTCACCAGTTCATCCACCGCACGGAACCTGGCCGAGCTGCTCGGCGATGAGGCGGGGCTGCTGAAGAGCTGCAAGCTCGCCTCGATCGGCCCGAAGACCAGCGAGACGATGCGCGAGCTCGGCCTGCCGATCCGTGTCGAGGCGACCCAGCACGATCTTGACGGCTTAGTCGCCGCGTTGGTTGCCGACCAGAACCCTTGAGTTTGATTCTTCCCCGCTCGTTATCCGTGCTACTCTTCTTGGGTGGCTTGATAGAGAACGACCATGGGTGACATACCAGCAAAACCTTCTCGGCTGCTGCCGTACCGCTCGGCCCTGCTCATTGTTGACATGCAGTATCGGCTGATGCAGGTGATGCACGAGCAGAAGAAGCTCCGGCGTCGCGCCAGCCGACTGGTTCAAGGCAGCAACATCCTGGGGGTCCCGCAGCTCGTCACCGAGCAGTACCCCCGCGGCCTGGGCGACACGATCGAGGAGGTCGCCCGCCACATCGTCCCGCAGCGCATCGAAGAGAAGACGCGTTTTTCGGCTTATATCCATCCGATCCGCGAGCGGCTCAAGGAATTGGACGTGGACAGCGTGGTGATCGCCGGCGTCGAAGCGCATGTCTGTGTGCTTGGGACCTGCCTGGACCTGATGCACGCCGGCTACCGCGTTTACCCGGTCTGGGACGCGATCAGCTCCCGCCGGATTGAGGATAAGGAGGCCGCAAGAGACAGGCTGACCCAGGCGGGTGCGGTTCCTTCGACCGTTGAATCGGTGCTGTTTGAGTGGCTGGGCGACGCGGACGACAGCCGATTCCATCTCGTCCAGGAACTGATCAAGGGCTCCGAGACCTAGTGGGGCAGGGGCTTTCTTGCCCCCTCAGCGGCCTCACGCTACGCTATTGCAACACGTCAGCCCGGCTGAGCCGGGCCAGTCCTCAAGGAGACACCCATGCTCGAGACCTACGAACAGCTCAAAAACCTGGTCAGTGCCGTTGAAGACGACATCCGCAAGGCTGCCGGTGGCAACAAGGCCGCGGGTACCCGCGTCCGCAAGCAGATGCAGGACGTCAAGAACACCGCCCAGGAATTGCGTAAGCAGGTCCTCGAGGCACGCGACTCCGATTCCGCGTGACCATCCATCGGCCTAAATCGCCGTTTTTTGCGGTATCAAGGCGTCTTTACACTACTACCCAGCCTGTCCGACATCGCTCGGCACCGGCTCCTATTTGACGCCAAAACCCATGGCCCCACAACTGCTCTTCGATCTCTCCGCGCATGATTTAGACAAGGTCTTGTACGGCTCGGACCACATCGAGTCCTACAACCCCCACCGCGGGGCCATGCGCCTGCTCGACGCGATTGTCTGGGAGGACGTCGTGGATGTCACCCACGCGATTGGCTACAAGGACATCCGCGATGACGAGTTCTGGGTGCCCGGGCACATCCCCGGCCGGCCGATCTTCCCGGGCGTCCTGATGATCGAGGCCGCGGCACAGTTCGCCTCCTACGTGACCATGCGGAAGTTCAACAAAGTCAAGTTCATCGGCTTCGCCGGGGTGGACAACGTCAAGTTCCGCGGGCAGGTCAAGCCAGGCGACCGGCTCTACCTGCTCATCGATGGCTTTAGCATGAAGCCTCGCCGGGCCGTCTGCAAGGCCCAGGGCGTGGTCAACGGCAGCCTCGTCTTCGAGGGCACGATCACCGGCATGCCCATGTAATTGTTCTGTCGCGTTGCGATCCCTCGCATCGGCTTTACGCTGCGCGCTGTCCGGCTTATTCTGCACAACCCAAAACGAACCAAGACATCTATCACGGAGATCTATCGATGGCCAAGCCAAAACCTCTGAACGTCGCACTGATTGGATCCGGCTTCATGGGCCGGACCCACTCCAACGCCTACCTGAAGGTGGCCAAGTTCTTCAAGACGCCGTACGAGCCGGTGATGCACTCGGTCTGCTCGCTCGAGCCGACGCTCGGCGTGTTCGCCGACCAGTGGGGCTGGCAGAACCACGGCTCGGACGTCGATGCGATCTTCAACAGCGACGAGATCGACCTGGTCGACCTGGTCACCCCGAACCACCTGCACGCCCCACACGCGATCGCCGCGCTCGAGGCGGGCAAGCACATCGCGTGTGAAAAGCCCCTGGCGGGCACACTCGACGACGCCCGCGCGATGATGCAGGCGGCCAAGAAAGCCAAGAAGGCCAAGAGCTTCTGCTGGTTCGTGTACCGCCGTGTGCCCGCCGTGGCCATGGCGCACCAGATGGTCAAGGAAGGCAAGCTCGGCCGGATCTACCACGTCCGCGCTGCGTACCTGCAGGACTGGGGCGGCCCCGAGACCCCGCTGCTCTGGCGCTTCAAGGGCAAGCAGGCCGGCTCCGGCGCCCACGGCGACCTCAACGCGCACATCATCGATATGGCCCGGTTCATCACCGGCGAAGAGATCACCGAGGTCACCGGCGCGATCAAAGAGACCTTCATCAAGCAGCGCGAGATCATCGAGTCAGGCGGCAAGAACTCTATCAGCGCCAAGTCCGGCAGCAAGTCCAAGAAAAAGCGTTACGGCAAATCCACCGTCGACGACGCGCTGCTGTTCCTCGCGCGGTTTAAGGGCGGTGCCTGTGCGTCGTTCGAGGCTTCACGCCTCGCGACCGGCGACAAGAACGCGAACCGCATCGAGATCCACGGCGAGAAGGGGGCGCTCCGCTACAACTTCGAGCGTGCCAACGAGCTGGAGTGGTACGACAACACGCTGTCCGGCCGGGAGCAGGGCTGGTCGACCATCAACGTCACCCGTGGCGACGACGGGCACCCCTACGTCGGCAACTGGTGGCCTGCGGCACATATCATCGGCTACGAGCACACCTTCGTGAACATGGCCGCCGACATGCTCAGTGTGATCGGCAACAAGAAGCCGGTTGTCCCGATCTGCGACTTCAAGGACGCCTACGAGACCCAGCGGGTGCTGGAAGCGGCCGTCCTCGCTGCGGACAACCGCTGCCCGGTGAAGCTGAGCGAGGTGAAGTAAGGCATATGGCTGGACTTCTGGCGTGGCCTACTTGACAGCCATTGCCAACCGGATACATTATTCCGCTCGGCGTGGCTTGCTGCGTCGAAACCGGCCCTGAGGGGGCGTAGCTCAATTGGTTAGAGCACCGGCCTGTCACGCCGGAGGTTGCGAGTTCGAATCTCGTCGCCCTCGTTTAATTAACGCCCATCACTTCGGTGGTGGGCGTTATTATTAGGGTGAACGAACGTCTTTCTCATGTCGTATATCGTTCATGTCGAGAAATACACTTGATGGGTAAGTCTGCTGTCATCTTGCTTGCGTTGCTGGGGGTGCTCTATGCAGCCTCGGCTGATGCACAGGAAAAGAAGGCACCCAAGCCAAACGTGCTGATCATCATGGCCGA
Source organism: Phycisphaeraceae bacterium (assembly GCA_019634195.1). Classification (GTDB taxonomy): domain Bacteria; phylum Planctomycetota; class Phycisphaerae; order Phycisphaerales; family Phycisphaeraceae; genus JAHQVV01. The sequence continues at coordinate 4,614 of JAHQVV010000202.1, forward strand.
CGACCTGGGCTTCGCGGACCTGGGCTGCTACGGCGGGGATATCCAGACGCCGAACCTCGACATGCTCGCGGAGGACGGCCTCCGGTTCACGCAGTTCTACACCGCCGGCCGCAGCGCCGCGAGCCGGCTGTCGATGCTGACCGGCTACTACCACGACCAGATCGGTGCCTCGCGTCCGGCCTGGACCAAGACGCTGCCCCAGCACCTCAGCAGCGCGGGCTACCGCAGCTACCACGCCGGCAAGTGGCAGTTGGACCGCTGGTTCGACGAGCCGATCCAGGACGCGGGCTTTAGCCGCTCGTACCACCTCGTCGACTCGAGCCGGCATCACTGGCCTAAAGAGCACTTCCTCGATGGCCGACGCCTGGGCGCTGTGGAGCGGTCCGGTGACTACAACGCTTCCCAGGCTTGTACGGACTATATGATCCAGTTCCTCAAGGACCACGCCGAGGGTCACAAGGACGAGCCATTCTTTGCCTACCTCGCGTACACCTCGCCGCACCACCCCTTGCAGGCCGACCCGGACGACATCGCCGACTACGCAGAGGATTTTGACGACGGTTGGGACGCCCGCCGGGCGCGCATCTTTGTCAAGCAGAAACAGATGGGGCTGATTGATACGGACCTGTCTCCGCTAGAGCCGCGTCTTGTCGCGCCGGGCGGCACCGCAGCGCAGCGCCGCGAGATCGGCGACGTGGAGGTGCCTTATGCGCTGCGTTGGTTCGAGCTGACGGATCAGCAGCAGCGTTTTCAGTCTGAAAAGATGCGTATCTACGCCGCGATGGTGGACCGCATGGACCGCGAGATCGGGCGGATTATCTACCAGCTCAGGCGGATGAGGGCCTACGAGAACACACTCATCCTCTTTATGTCGGACAACGGCGCGAGCTCCGAGATCCTCATCGGCCCCGGCGGTCACGACCCCGACGCCGTACCCGGAGCGGGCGATTCGTACCTGTGTCTCGGCCCGGGCTGGGCGTCGTCATCGAATACGCCATTCCGCCGGCACAAGCTCTCGACTCACGAGGGCGGCCTTACCGTCCCAATGATCGCCCATTGGCGGCGTGCCATCGAGGACGAGGGCGAGTTCAAGCAGGAAGTGTCCCACCTGATCGATGTTGCCCCGACGATCCTGGGCCTCGCCGGGGTCGAGCTGAAGGACGTAAAAGACGTGCCCACGCTGCCGGGGACGGCGCTTACGCCGACCCTGTTAGGTGAGGGCAAGTTCCCGGAACGCGAGCTCTTCTTCAATCAGGCGGGTAACCGCGCTTTGCGGCAGGGCGACTGGAAGATTGTTGCATCGGTCAATGACCGGGCCTGGTCGTTGTACGACATGAAGGAAGACCGTGCGGAGAAAAACAACGTCGGCCGCGGTCACCCCGAGAAGCTTCTGGAACTGACGATGCGGTGGGAACGGCTCAACAAAGACTACGAGGAAGACGCCGAGCGTTAGCGGTACATATCAAGCATCGCGTTTGCTCTTCTCGTTGATTTCATCCATCACAACCTAGTTACTTGATTTCTTTGATCCGGATCTTTCGGAACTGCACCTGGTCGTAGTGCCCGGTGAAGCCGAAGTGCCCTTTGGTCACAGAGCGTGCGGGGTTGTCTTCGGGGGCGTCTTTGCTCAGGTCGGTTTCGAGGATGGTGTAGCCGTTGAGGACGACGGTGATCTTGCTGCCCTTGACGGTGACTTCTTGTGTGTTCCACTGGCACGCGGGGCGGAGGAAGCCTTGGTGGGCGCCCTTGATCCCGTAGGCGCTGCCGTGGTACTGGTTGTCGCGCAGCTTGGCGTACATGATGTGGTTGTCGTCGAGGACCTGTAGCTCTAGCGCAACGTGGGCGGGGTGTTCCTCGGGGTCTGCGGTGGGCATGCGGATCGCCAGGCCGTTGTTGCCGCCTGGTGGGGTCTTGAACTGCAGGCGGACGACGAAGTCCTCGTACTGTTTCTCGGTCAACAGGTTGCCGCCGAAGTCCTGCTTGCATTGGATTGCGTCGTCTACGACTTCATAGCTGCCGGTCGCACCGACCCAGCCAGTGAGGTCTTCGCCATTAAACAGCGGGATGAACTCGTCCTCGTCGCCGCCGGTGATCTCGGCCAGCAGTTTGTCCGACTCGGCGTAGGGGAGCCGCCGGACGAAGATGTTTTTAAAACGCGTTTCGCTGCCGTGGGTCTGCAGGTGGACCGGTCCCTCGCTATAGACGGGTTGGTCGCGGTGGTAGAAGTTTTCGAGCTCGACGTTATCGACAACGGTCTTGCCGTTAAGGATCACCGTGACGTACGGCCCGACCATGCGGATGTACATCCGGTTCCACTCGCCGATCGGTTTGTCCGCTAGTTCGCTGGGGTTCTTGCCTGCTTTTTTGTTGTTCCATAGCCCGCCGGAGCCCTTGTCCGAGCCGTGCTTGTGCGCGGGCTTGTGGTTGGGGTCCCAGAGCTGGACCTGCGGGCAGTGGCGGAGGTAGATGCCCGAGTCGCCGCCGGCGGTCATGAGCTTCCAATCGACCCACATCTCGAAATCGCCGTAGTACCGGTTGGAGACGAGGTGCGGGCCTTTGCCGTCGCTGATGAGCTCGCCGTTCTCGACGTGCCAGTGCTTCTCGACCTGCTCTTTCTTTTCGACGTTATAGTCGTGCCAGGTGTCGTAGTCGAGGGTGGAGAACCACTCGGGGTCCTTCGTCTCGCCGCCGCTCCAGCCGGTGAGGTCTTCGCCATTGAAGATGGCGAGGAATCCCCTAGGCGGCTGGTTGTTTTCTTGTGCATGGGTCGACGTACCGGTCAGCATCCATGCGCAGGCCAACAAAGTGGTAAAAATCGTTTTCCGATTGTGTTTTGTCTGCATCTGTTTGTCTCTCGTCGCCGCCATTCGTATTCAATTCGTGGATGTCACAGCGGCTCTATTGAGGCTGGCCACATGTCAATGCTATGGTACACATTGTCGCATTGTATGATGCAAGCTTTTAAGAGAAACTGGCCCCGGGATTCGCTGATTGATTCGGCACAGAAAAAAGGATGGCACCGTCTAGACGATTACCATCCTAGGCTAAGCTTAGATCTTCAGGCGATCGACCGGGCGAAACTACTCGTTGCCAGCGACTTCTTTAAGGGCCTTCTTGGATTCTTCCGCATCGAATTCGCGGACGAAGACGTTGCGGAAGCGTGTTTCGCTGCCGTGGGTCTGCAGGTGGATCCGGCCCGTCTCATAGACGGGTTTTTGGCGGTCAAAGTAGTTCTCCATCACGACGTTGTCGACCACCGTCTTGCCGTTGAGGACGACCGTGCAGTACTGCCCGACCATGCGGATGTACATGCGGTTCCACTCGCCGATGGGGTTGTCGGCGACTTGGCTGGGAGCGCGCGGGTGCTTCTGGTTATTCCACAGCCCACCGGAGCCCTTGTCGGAACCGGCTGCATGCGCAGGCTTGTAGTTCGGATCCCATATCTGGATCTGCGGGGAATCGCGGACGTAGATCCCCGAGTCGCCGCCAGCGGTCATGAGCTTCCAGTCCACCCACATTTCGAAGTCGGCGTACTCGCCCGGCGTGACCAGGTGCAGCCCCTTGCCATCACTGATCAGTTCACCCGCCTCAACGCGCCAATGCTTGTTGATGTTGGCTCTGAGCTTGGCGTGATAGGCCTTGCGCTGCTCGTCGTCCATGCCCTTGAGTTTTTGACGGAGCTTGACGGGGTCTTCGGTCGTGCCAGCGGTCCAGTCCGCCACGTCCTTGCCGTTGAATAGGGCAGTGAAGCCCTCCGGCGGCTGGTTTTTCTCATGGGCGTATGTGGTCTGTGTTGCCATGGTAATCAGGCACAGCACAACAACAGTAATCGTTACTGGTTTCATCATCACAAATTGTTCCTTGTTTGAGGTATTGCTTTGGGCTGTGGGTTACCCTTGGCCGAGCTGCTTGAGCATGTCCTGGCCTTTGCGGTAGGTGCGGTGCACAAGTTCGTTGGCGGGGGCGTGGTCAAACGTCAGCTTCGGGCTGTCCCACTTCAGCTTGCGGTCCTTAAAGCTGCTTGCCGCGACGCCGACGAGGACCGCCTCGGTCACTTGTGCCGAGTAGGAGAAGGGGGTCGAGGCCTTGCCGACACCCCGACAGGCATCGGTGAACTCGGTGTAGTGGTCGTTGTTGTCTTTCTGCTGCACCTCGACCTCGATCTTATTGCCGTCGGCGTAGAAGTACGGGGCGGCGATATGCGGCAGCACCATCACGGCTTTCTCGCCGACCAGGAACATGCCCGCGCCGGGGAGCGGCGCGCCTTGGGCGCGGCTCGCGTCGGGGCTGCTGCTGTTGTGGCCATCGGTCCAGCGGAATTTCACCTCTTCGGTGGTGTAAGGCGTCTGGCCGAAGGTGTACTGCACATCGGTGTCCGGCGCAAAAGTTTCCGCGTAGGTTTGCGGGCCTTTGGAGACGACGCTGGTCGGCATGCCCAGGTCCAGGCAGGAAAAAACGGGGTCGTAGATGTGGCAGCCCATGTCGCCGAGGGTCCCGGTGCCGAAGTCTCGCCACTTCCGCCAGTTAGCGGGGTGGTAGGCGCCTTTGACGTAGGGCCGGTCCGGTGCCACGCCGAGCCATAGGTCCCAGTCCAGATGATCCGGGACCGGGTCCGTCCGATCCGGACGGCCTTCCTCGGGCCCTGACCAGGACTTGCTCACCCAGAGGTGTGCTTCGCTGACCTTGCCGATTGCGCCAGAGCGGACGGTCGCTGCTGCGGTGCGGTAGGTCGAGTGGCTGTGGATCTGTGTCCCCATCTGGGTGACGAGCTTGGGGTTCTTCTCGGCCATCTCCTGCATCGCACGCAGCTCGGCGATGTTGTGGGCCAAGGGTTTCTGCACGTGGACGTGGATGCCGAGTTGCATCGCGGCGAGCGCGATCGCACCGTGCATGTGGTCCGGCGTGGAGATGAGCAGGGCGTCGATGTCCTTGCCCATCTTGTCCAGCATGACGCGGTAGTCTTTGAACCCCTTGGCATCGCCATACCGCTGCGTCGCACCGCCGAGCTTGGTGCTGTCGACGTCGCAGACGCCGATGACGCGGACGTTCTTCCCGTTCGCTGAGCCGGCCAAGTCACTGGCACCCTTGCCGCCCACGCCGACGGCGGCGAGATTGAGCGTCTCGTTGGCTCCTTGGCCGTAAACGATTGATGGGCCGGCAAGCGCAGCGGCCCCCAGGGCGAGCGAGCCCCGGAGCAGTTCACGGCGAGTGGGTCGGTAGTTTGGATAAGAAGGTCGGTTCATGGTGATGTGTCCTCATGGTTAGCCTTCCTTCTTTACTCTCGTAAGGATGATAGGCAGCGATGGTTATTACCGCAATTCAATCGATTATTGCAATGGCTGGGGTGGTGCGATCAGAGCCGGTTGCGAATTGTTCTTGCTCGGTATCAATCCGTTAAACTGTTTCTCGAAAAGAAGGTAGTTCACACTTACACAGAAAGATCACGATGGCAATCAAGGTTGGAGTCGTTGGGCTGGGGATGATGGGGCTGACGCACCTGGATGCGTACGCCAAGCTTGATGGCGTCGAGGTGGTCGCCTTGGCCGACCGCGACGAGGACCGTCTGAACGGCAGAAGCAAGGCCGGCGGCAACATCGAGGGCCAGGCCGAGGGTGGCTTCAACTACGACAGCGTTCGCAAATACACGGATGCGGCCGAGCTGATCGCGGACCCCGACTTGGACATTGTGGATATCTGCCTTCCGACGCCTGCCCACGTGCCCTTTGGCATCAAGGTGCTGGAAGCGGGCAAGCACCTGCTGACCGAGAAGCCGCTGGCCCGGTCATACGGGGATGCGATGAAGCTCGTGCATGCCGCTGAGGCCTCGGACAAAATCGCGATGTGCGCGATGTGCATGCGGTTCTGGCCCGGGTGGACATGGCTCAAAGAAGCGATCGGCGATGGCCGCCACGGCAAGCTGCTGTCGCTCTCGTTCCGCCGCGTCGCGTCGCACCCGCAGGGACCGTTCTATCTGGACGGCGACGCTAACGGCGGGGCTGCACTGGACCTACACATCCACGACGCCGACTTCGTCCAGTTCCTCTTCGGCCTGCCCAAGTCCGTGAGCAGCGTCGGCTACTCGAGCAAGACGACCGCGGTCGACCACATCACGACGCGTTATGACGTGGGGATCGATGCGCTGGTCCGGGCCGAGGGCTCCTGGGCGATGGCCGACGGCTACGCGTTCTGCATGCAGTACACCGCGAACTTTGAGAACGCCACGGCCGAGTTCGACAGCGCCGCCGAGCACGCGTTGACGTTGTCCCAGGACGGCGAGGCCAAGCCTGTCGAGCTGGAAGACGGCATGGGTTACGACTACGAGATCGCCTACTTCCTGGATTGCGTCCGCAACAACAGTCAGCCACAGATTGTGACGATGCAAGACGCGGCCAACGCCGTGCGTTTGATTGAGGCCGAGGTACAGAGCGTGCGCAGTGGCGCGCCCGTGTCGCTTGACTGATCGGGGGGCTTAGGAGGACGTCCGATCGCAATAGCCAATGGATCAACCTGTTATGTGGGTCTGGACCTGGGCGGGACGCAGATCAAGGCGGGCCTCTTGGACCCTTCTTCTTCGGTGATCTCCAGCGCGACCGACCCGACGCCGACCGACTCTCGGCCCGAGGTGGTCATCGAGGCAATGAGCGCGATGGCGCGTCGAGTGGTCGAAGAAGCGGGGCGATCGTGGCAGGACGTTCAGGGGATCGGGATCGGTATCCCCGGGCTCATCGACAGCCGGACCGGCATCGTGCGGGCCTGCGTGAACCTCAAGGGCTGGAAGGACGTCGAGCTACGCGAGCTGGCGGGCGAGTCGCTGGGCCGGCGCGTGGTCGTGGATAACGACGCGAACGCCGCGGCCTTCGGCGAGTACTCCATTGCCCTCAAACGCAACACCGGCCTGCACCACCTGGCCCTGGTCACGCTCGGCACCGGCGTCGGTTCGGGCATCGTCCTGAACCGGCGGGTCTTCCATGGCGGCGGCGGGCTGGCCGGCGAGGTCGGCCACATGATCGTCGAGCCCAACGGCCACCTCTGCGCCTGCGGGCAGTACGGCTGCCTGGAGCAGTACGCCTCCGCCACCGCGGTCGTGCGACAGGCCACCGAGCTGATGGCGGCGGGCAAGAGCTCTACACTCAAGGCCAGGGTCGACGCGGGCACGCTGACGACACAGGATGTTTTCTCGGCGGCAAGCGAGGGCGACCTCGTCGCCGAGCGGCTGATCGACGACCTGGCCAGCTACTTGGCGATCGCCTGCGTCAACCTCTGCCGGGTCATCGACCTGCAGGCCATCGTCATCGGCGGGGGCGTTGCCGGGGCCGGGGACGGCCTGATCCGACCACTGCGCAAGGCGTTTAGCCGGCAGAACTGGGGCGTCGGCGGCGGCATCATGCCCAAGCTCAGCGCGACCGAACTGGGCAACGACGCGGGCTTTGTCGGTGCGGCGGCGCTCGCGATGGCGGGCCTCGGCGACGGGCAACGCGGCTAGTTGTGTATCCTATGCGGCCCTGACACCAACCCGCTTACGGAGCCTTCGATGAAGCCCGCAGACCAATCGCTTGCTTTCTGTTCATGGTCGACCCAGCCCAAGTGCCCCAACTGCTTGGTCAAGAACGCCAACGAGATCGGCATCAGCCGGGTGCAGCTGCACCTGAACCCGATCTTTGAGTCGCCGGAGGACTGGGCCGACGCCGGCCAGAAACTCGCCGACGCGGGCATCACGGTCGTCTCGGGGATGTTTACGCCTAAGGGCGAGGACTACTCGACCCCGGCCACGATCCAGAAGACCGGCGGTGTCGTACCCGACGAGACCTGGCAGGACAACCTGGCCGCGTTCCAACAGACCGCCGACGTCGCCAAGGCAATGGGCCTGTCGCAGGTCTCGTTCCACGCGGGGTTCATCCCCGAGGACGACAAGGCGCTGCACGACAAGCTCGTGGATCGGCTGCGGCAGCTCGGTGACATCCTGAAAGACAAGGCCGGCGCGGACCTGCTCCTGGAGACCGGGCAGGAGACGGCCGACTCATTGGATCGCTTCCTGGCCGAGGTCGACCGCCAGAGCATTGCCGTCAACTTCGACCCCGCCAACATGATCCTGTACGGGATGGGCGACCCGATCGCCGCCGCCGAAAAGCTCGCGCCGCGGATCCGGCAGGCCCACGTCAAGGACGCGACCTCGCCGCCCGAGCCCGGCGCGTGGGGTGTGGAGGTCGCTGTGGGGACCGGCGAGGTGAACTGGGACGCATTCTTCAAGGCGCTGGACGCGGGCGGCTTTGATGGCAACCTCGTGATCGAACGCGAGGCCGGCGACGACCGTATCGGCGACATCAAACAGGCCGCGGCGTACGTCCCGCAGTTTGTGGGCTAACCATCAAGTACTTGTAAAAAGCGGATGATAAAAAGCCCCGCCGAATGACGGGGCTTTTTCATTGGAATGGCATGTTCAAATCATTTGAAGATGGCTGGGTCTGCGGGCTCGGCTGCACCCTCGCCAACACCGCCGCCACTACCGCCGGTTGGGGCACCGCCTGCCGGGGCAGGTGCGGGTGCCGGGGCATCGCTGGCTTTGACCAGGAAGATCTCGACGCGGCGGTTGGCTTTGCTCTGGCCCTTGGCGTTGTTGGCTTCAATGGGCTGGGTGGCGCCACGGCCGCCGGACACGACCCGGCCGGCACTGACGCCGTTGGCGATCAGCACACGGGCGACCGAGTCGCCGCGGTTGCTGGACAGGCCGCGGTTGTCGCCGTAGAGCTGCTTGCCGCGGGCGGACTTGACGGGCACAGCGTCGGTGTGGCCGACGACCTGGATGTCGAACTGAGCGGCCGCGCCGCCCGTGAGCACGTTGGCCAGCCGGCTGAGCGCGGTCTTGGCCGAGTCGCTGACGACGTCCGATCCGAGCCCGAAGGTCAGGTCGCTGCGGAGACGGATCATGCCGCGGTCCGCGTCGTAGACCATCAGGTCGGGGTTGGCGGCAGCGAGGTCACGCAGGGCGTCGCTGACTTCCGGGGGCAGGCCCTCGACGACGACGATCTTGTCCTGGCCCGAGCCGAGCTTGGCGATCTCGGCACGGAGCTGGGCGATCGTCTTGTTCTTCTCGGCGATGGTCGCCTGGTCCTCGGTGTAGCGGGCCTCAAGGGCGGCGAGCCGGGCGATGCGGGCTTCCAGCGCGGCGATCGCGCTGTTGGCCTGCTTGTTGGCGAGGCGGAGGTTGGCGACTTCCTGCTCGAGGGTGGTCCTGCGTTCTTCGAGTTGGCGGTTGATGGTGAGCAGGTCGTCGTGGCTGTCCTGAGAGACGCAGCCGGTGCCGAGCACCGTCAGGGCCAGCAGGGCGGCGGGCAGAGCGTTTAGGCGGGGGAGGGTCATGGTCGCGGTCCTTGCGTTTTTCTTGTGCTAACGTGTACTGATCGTCTGCGAGAGTTTAACGTTTGCCGGGCGTGGGTGGTAGTCGCGGGGTTGGTCAGGCGGCCCCCCGGCGGGGTGCTGGCGTGGTGGGAGACGCCACGAGACACAGAGTTTTTATCGGAACACAGACCGGCCCGCCATGAAACACGCCCGCCCAACCGTTCTATACGCCGCCGCCGTGCGGGACGCGATGGGGGTGAACGCCTCGCCGGGCGCGGTGCTGGTTCAGGACGGCCGGGTCGTTGCAGCGGGCGAGCCGGAGAGCCTGCCCGCCGAGCTGGTCGAGCAGGCCGAGGTGATCGATCGTCCAAACGGCCTGTTGCTGCCCGCGATGGTCAACGCTCATACGCATTTGGAGTTAACGGCCGTTGGACCACAGCCCTACGAACCGGCGGGTGGGTTCGTGAATTGGGTGAGAGATCTCCGCCTGCGCTTGGACGCGATCATAGGGCAAGACATCGATGCAAAAGATATTTTTCCGGACAATCACGCGGGCTGGCTTCGCGCGTGGTTTCGAGAGAGTGCCACGCAAGGCATCAGATTGGCGGTCACGTCCGGCGTCCAACTAGTCGGAGATATTTGTACAGATCAGGATATTCATGATCTGATACAACGGCGAGGCAGTGGGCTATTTGGCATTGCACACAGCGAGGTGTTCGGTCTCGGAAGAAACCGGCATCGCGACTTCAATACGTTTCACAGCTATGCCAAGGGTATTCAGCCACACGCACCTTATTCTGCTGGTCCTGAGCTCTACGCAGCCGCTGCTCGTGCCGCGGTTGAACAAGATCGCCCGGTCTGTACGCACTTGGCAGAGACTTCGGAAGAACATCAATTTATTGCATCCGGCGACGGTCCTTGGCTGGACTATCACAAAGAGATCGGCACTTGGGAAGAAGAATTCGCGGCATTCTACGGACAGGGCGAAACGCCGGTGCGCTGGATGCAGCCATACCTGCAGACCGTTGCCAACGTCGGCGGCTGGCTGGTCGCACACTGCAACTACGTCAGCGAAGACGACATCGCGATCCTTGCCGACACAAACACTTCAGTTGCTTACTGCCCGCTCGCCAGCGAGTACTTCGGGCACAAAGACCACCGCTACGGCGACATGCTCGCGGCGGGTATCAATGTCTGTCTGGGCACCGACTCGATCATCGGCACCGATCCGAACGACCCGCAGCCGTTGGGCCTGCTCAGCACGATGCGGCGCCTGTATGAACGCGATCAAACCGATCCCGATATGCTGCTCGCGATGGCAACAGTCCACGGCGCCCGTGCGTTACGACTGGGTGACAAAATTGCGACCCTCCAACCCGGTGCGCCGGCACGGTTCGCCTGCCTCCCAATCGATCCCGCAAGCGAGACCGACCCCTTGATCCAAGTTCTTACGAGACAAGATCCCGTCGAGGCGATATCGTTTGATTAGAGCGTTGATGTGATTGGAGACGGCTGGGCAGGAGCCTCGCCCTCCCAGGTTATTTCGGTAAGCAGCATTTTGACCGATATCAAACCACAACTCGGCTACATCGGCTTGGGCATCATGGGCCTGCCTATGGCACGCAACCTGATGAACGCGAGCTATGCGATGACCATCTGGAACCGTACCCCTGAAAAGGGGCAACCTCTCGTCGAGCGAGGCGCTGAGCTCGCCGACAGTCCGGCCGATCTCGCTAAACGCGGCCCGGCCGTGATCTTCATTAACGTCACCGACACGCCCGATGTCGAAGCGGTCTTGTTTGGTGACAACGGCCTCGCCTCCGCTGCGAAACCCGGCACGATCATCGTCGATCACTCGACCATCAGCCCGGACGCCACGCGTGACTTCGCCAAGCGATTGGCCGAGCAGGGTATCGACTTCCTTGACGCCCCCGTCTCTGGGGGCGACATCGGTGCGCAGCAGGGCACCCTGTCCATCATGGTCGGTGGGCGCGACGGGGCGGTCCAAACCGTTATGCCTATGCTCGAGGTTGTTGGCAAGAGCGTCATCCACCTTGGTGAAGCGGGCCTGGGCCAGACTTGCAAGGCCTGCAACCAGATCGCGGGGATGGTCACTTTGTTGGGTGTGTGTGAAGCGCTCGCGCTGGCCCAGCAGTCTGGTCTTGAGATGGGCAAGATGATCCAAGCCGTTGGCGGCGGGGCGGCGGGTTCGTGGCAACTGACTAACCTCGGCCCAAAGATCGCGGCGGGTGATCACGACCCCGGTTTCATGATCGATCTGGTCAACAAAGACTTAGCCATTGTGCTCGACGCGGCGGAGCGTGCGGGCGTGCCGCTACAGGGCACCGCGCAGATAGCCGATCTGTTCAAGCAGGTCGCGGCGCAGGGCGGTGGCCGGCTCGGCACCCAGGCCGTCGCCAAGGCGATCGAATCCGCTGGGGGTTTTTCGTTCAATGACTGAGCCGGCACAACAACCTGAGCCAGTCGCTGCGGCAGCAGAAGCGTCGGCCGACGCGGTCGAAGAGAAGCCGGCGACGCTGCTCACCCGGCACATGCGCTACCCCAACTCGTACGCGTGGCTGCTGCTCTTGTCCTCGATGGACATCATGCTCACCTGGGTGATCCTGCTCTTTGGCGGGGCCGAGGTGAACCCGATCGCGCGCGAGGTGATCAACCGCTTCGAGCTGCCCGGCATGATCATCTACAAGTTCGCGCTGATCGTCTTCTTCATCATCATCTGCGAGGTCGTTGGCACCCTGCGCGATTCCACCGGCTGGCTGCTGTCGAAGTTCAGCGTCATGGTCGCCTGCGTCCCCGTCGTTTGGGCGATGTACCTGCTGGCGCGGCATAACATCGGCTAATTTACCGATCACGAAGCGTGAGTGAGTGGCCTGAACCATCTGCGGCTTGGGGCACTCGCTCACGTTTCGTGATCAGATCAATACGGCCAGCCGCTACGCTCCCGCTGTCTCCCGCGGTTTGCCGCATTCGTGGTACGGCATGAACGGCTTGGGGAATGTTTTCTTAAGCAACGGCTCGACCGCTTCGATCGAACGCAGGTGCGCGACGATGGCGTCCTGGCCGACGCGGCGGTGGAAGGTGCCCATGTCTTCGCCGTCTTTTTTGTTCGCGTTGTAGTGATCGAACAGGGCGGTTGTGACCGCGAGCGCATCTTTCTTACTGACCCGACGGAGCAGCCACTGCTCACCTTTGTCGGGTTTGTCAGGGTTGATGCCGGTAATCCATTGCCCCTGGTATCGGCCGTCTTCGGAGCCCCCGAGCTTGAGCGCGTATTGGTCGGGGCCTTGGCCGACCCAGCCGATGGTCTTGAGCCCGGGGCGGAAGCACTGGCGTTCGCAGCCGGTGATGCCGATGGACTCGGTCATATCGCCGTAGCCAAGCTCGTCGAGTTGGTCGAGGAGTTCGGGCTCCCACTGCTCTGAGTCGGTGTACGCCAGCCGGCAGGTCGGCAGGCCCACGCAAGCGCCCGACAGCACACGCAGTGTCGAGTAGGCCTTGCCCTTGCGCTTACCATAGCCATGGTCTGCGAGCGCGCCTTCGAAGTCTTCCCTCGCATCCGGCTCGATGTTGGTGAACAGCAGGTCCTGGTTCGCGGTGATCAGCACCTCGGCCCCGAACTTCTCCAGGAGCGGGGTGACCATCGACTTCTGGTTGCCGTTGCCTTTGGCGGGATCGACATCGATGAGCCGGCCGTTCTCAATGTACGCACCGTAGGCGAGCTTGCCGTTGGTCTCTTGTTCCTGCCAGCCGTGGTGCATCATTCGAGCGCCAAGGTCGAAGCCCGGATCGGGCTGCTCGAAATTGACGCCGAGCGCTTTGACTTCGTTTTGGAACCACGGGATGCCTTGCTTTTGAACGACGTACTTCATGCGCGCCCAGACGCGGTTCTTGCGGTCGCCCCAGTCTTTATGGACGTCGACGACCGCTTTCATCGCGGGGAACAGGTCGTCTGGCGCGACGCGTGCAAAGGGCAATGCGATACCAGCAAAGGTGGGCTTGCCGTTCTTCTCGCCCTGGCCGCCACCAATAAAGATTTCATAGGCAGCGACCTTGTCACCTTCTACAACAGGCGCGACACCGATCTCGCAGGCGCGGGCCTCGACGCAGTTGTCGCCGACGTAGTTGCCTTCGCTATCCCGGGTCACCGAGCTGAATGCGATCTTGAACTTGCGGTTCAACAGTTTCGGGCCGTAGCTGTATTGTTGCTCGGGGTCGTTGATCTGCGACGGGTCGACCGCAAAGACCTGGATGTGCGGCGCAGCCGGCAGGCGGAAGTACGTGCCGTACTCGTGCGCGAGCTTGTTGGCATCGCAGACGGCGGAGTACTTCGACAGCGGGCAGCCCATGACGTTGCGGACGTTGTCGCCGCAGCCGTTGAGCGTGTAGTAGCCGGTGGACGCGACGTCCTGCACAAGGTTGACCAGGTCCGGCTTTTTCAACCAGTGGTACTGGATGTTTTGTCTTGTTGTCAGGCGCAGCGACGCGCCGCCCTCGGGGTTGTGGTCGCAGTACTTGTCCGCGATGGCATCGAAGACGCGCCACTGTTCCGCAGTGAATGAGCCGCCGCCGGGCACGGTGACGCGGACCATGTACAGCCAGTCTTTCTCTTGGCCGGTCTGGGCACGGTTGTACTCGAGATAGATGCCGTGGCTCTTGGCGAGCTGCTCGGAGTCCTCGGCGATGTTGCCAGCGGATTGATCTCGGACGTGCTCGGGCAGGGCGCCGACAACGCCGTTGGAGTTGAGCTTGTACTGCTCGACCTTGTTGAGCTGGTCTTCGGGTGTCTGAAAAACGGGTTCTGGAACCTTCTCGCGGGCCATCAGGCCTCCTTGCGTGGGGCAAAATCTGGGTCGAATCGCGTTATTCTACGCCAATCGTTGCATGGGACAACCCGCCTCGCCGCAGTCGGGGGATTGTGCAATCGGCGTGAGAAATTGCATTTTTCAGCATCGATGACCGAGAATAGATAGAACAATGGGTTTGTAGGCATTGCGCCTGTTTAAGCCTTCGTTGTCACTGGAGCACTTTTATGCGTATCGTGATGGTTGGAACGGGCTACGTGGGACTGGTGACCGGGACCTGTTTTGCAAATGTCGGCAATCATGTCACCTGCCTGGATATCGATCAGACTAAGATCGACAAGCTCAACCAAGGCGTCTGCCCGATCTATGAGCCCGGTCTGGAGGAGATGATCCGCCGCAACACCAAGGCGGGCCGGCTGCAGTTCACCACCGATGTGGCCGGCGCGTATCAGTCGGCCGAGGTGATCTTTATCTGCGTCGGCACGCCGAGCGATGACCGGGGCCGCGCCGACCTCAAGTATGTGCTCTCGGCCGCGGCCGACATCGGCAAAGCCCTCGAAGCCGGTCCAGGCACGACCAGTGGCAACTCAGACGACACGCCGCCTGCGAAGGTTATCGTTGTAAAGTCCACGGTCCCCGTTGGCACGAACCAGGCCGTCCGTACCGAGATCGCCAAGCACACGTGCGAGCCCTTTACGATGGGCTCCAACCCCGAGTTCCTCAAGGAAGGCGCCGCGATCAATGACTTCAACAAGCCCGATCGCGTCGTCATCGGCGCGGAGGATGAAGCCACCGGCGACCGTCTCCGCAAACTCTACGACCCGTTTACGCGCAACGGCCACCCGATCTTTGTGATGGATATCCCCTCGGCCGAGATGGTCAAGTACGCCTCCAACGCCATGCTTGCGACCAAGATCAGTTTCATCAACGAGATCGCGTCGCTCTGCGAAAACTTCGGCAGCAATATTGACGAGGTCTGGCGCGGCATGACCAGCGACAAGCGCATCGGCAATCAGTTCCTCTACCCCGGGCTGGGCTACGGCGGGTCGTGCTTCCCTAAGGACGTCCTCGCTTGCATCGCGATGGGTTTACAGAGCGGCCTGCCGACGCCGCTGCTCGAATCGGTGCACCGGGTCAATCAGTCCCAGCGCAGTCGATTTATCGCCAAGCTCGATGGGCACTTCGGTGAAGGTGGCTTGGCCGGCAAGAAGATCGCCTTCTGGGGGATCGCGTTCAAGCCCGGCACCAACGATATCCGTGAGGCCCCGTCCTTGACGCTGATGGACGCCGTTCTCGAGCGCGGGGCATCGGTCGTTGCTCACGACCCCGTCGCGATGGCGACCTGCCAAGATCACGGCATGCAGGACCGGGTCGCCTACAGCGACGATATGTATACGACGCTTGAGGGTGTTGATGCGCTTGTGGTCTGTACCGACTGGCCCGAGTTCAAGCAGCCCGATTTCGAGCAGATGCGTGAACGAATGAGTCAAGCCGTCATCTTTGATGGTCGAAATCTATATCAGCCCGAGTCGATGCTTGACGAGGGCTACACCTACTACTCCGTCGGGCGTCAGGTTGTCAATCGTGGTGGGCCCAGCGGCCCGGTGGATTCTGAATTTGTCGGGAGTGCCCTTGAATAATCGTCGACATGATGTGCTGATCGTCGCATCGACCGATTGGATTAGCGCCGCCAGGCTGGTGCCCGTTCTGAAGCGTGCGGGTTGCGTGGTGACCGTTGTCGGCCCACGGGATTCGGCGCTGCTCAAGACGGGGGGTGTAGATCAAGCCGTTGTCGGTGGGGAAACAATCCAGCAAACCATTGATACTGCGCTGAAGCTGATTGATCACGCGCCTCGGCCGTTCGATTACATCCAGATCGCCGACGACCCCTTGCTCTGGCACCTCGCGGATCACCGGCATCAGGATCGCCTCAAGCCGATCACCCCGTTCGATCCGGCCTCTGAGGTTGGCGATATCCTCACGAGTAAGCACAGCTTCACCGAGAAGCTCTCTGGCCCGGCGTTCAAAGTTGTTCCCGGGCACCGGGCGTTCAGCAACGCCGAGGCGCTGGACGCGGCGGACCGGCTTGGCTACCCGGTGATCCTCAAGCCGTCGCGTGGGTCCGGCGGCGTGGCCGTCGCGATGCATCATTCAGAAGCGCAGCTCAAGGCCTACCTACGCAAAAACCCGATCGATCGGCCCTGTGTCGTCCAGCGATTTATCAGGGGCAGGGTCGGCCTGGTCGAAGCACTTCTCGATCATGGCAAGCCCAAGTGCTGGACCGTCTGGTACAAGACGCAAACCATCCGGGGCCCGTTCGGGGGATCGTCGGCTCGAGAACTCTTCACCCTCCCCGAGATGGAAGAACAACTGTTCGCCTTCGGCCAGGCCACCGGCTGGCACGGGTTCTGCGGCCTGGACCTGATCCACGAAGAAGACACCGGTGATTTTTACTTCATCGAGGTCAACGCGAGGCAGACAACCGGCAACCTGTTTGGTTGGTGCGCGCAGGCGGATTTCTCGGAGGCCTTTGCCGCGATGCTTGACGGGCGGGCCGAGCAATTCCCACCAGTGCAGCACCGGCTTGATGGGCTGCGAATCCGTTCGTTCCCTGCCGATATCGACCGGGCGATCTACGACAGCGACGCGTGGTCACTCCTCACCGCGCCTTTTGATCCCGCGCTCTGGCGTGACATCCGAAGCCAGGATGTGCGCCTGATCAAACATGGCGGCTACGTCGTCTGGCTTTCGGCCAAGCGGAAGATCAAGCATATCTTCGGGAAGATCACGCGCACGCACGGCCAGATGGAAGAGCACGACAGCACGTATGAAACAGCGGCGCGATGATCTGGGCCGAGCGGCTTGTTGGGGCGCGCGGCTAGCTCGATGCGCGCTGGTCCGATGGCTCGGCTGGTGCTTGGTCTGACAGCCGCCGCCAACTGACCAGCCCGCCCAGCCCCAGGCAGATGAACGCCAGGGTGATGGCGAGTGCCCCCCATTGCAGTTGTGTCCTGGGCAGTAGCTCGGCGATCGATTCAATCACCCAGCGTGCGTGCCGGGCCATCGCGGCGGCTGTGTGTCCCAGTGCCGCGGCGATCACGGGCATCGCGATGGGGATGACGCCGAATGCCTTTCGCCCGTTGATCCACCAGCCCCAGAACAGGATCACCGGCGCGATGAGCAGGACGCCACGCAGCGGCGAGAACGCCAGCCAACTCTGCGTCCAGGATTCGATCGTGAGCTGCTCCGCAGGCATGAGGCCCGGCACGATCGCGCAGGCCACGACGATGGCCGCGGCCTTCGCGCTGGGGGCGGGTCCGCCCAGGCGGTGCTGCTGCCGCAGGATCACCGCCGCTAATCCAAGCAGCAGCGGCGAGAGCATGCTCAGCTCAAAGGTGTTCTCGTACACCCACAGCAGGGCGGTCGCGTGGCCGATCAGCGAGATCAGCGGCAGGACGATCAGCCCGCCGACGACGAGCCGCTGCAACTGCACGTGGTCTGGATGATCGCTGTCTGTAAAGCGGGCCCAGTGCAGGGGCAACGCATAGAGCGCAACCGCCGCGCCGAGGCTGCACCAAACCACCATCGCAAGGGGTTGGCTGAGGAAGCCATCGTGGGCCATCAGCCGGACCGCGATTGGCATGGCGTACATCAGGGTTAGGCTCGCCGAGATCGCTGCTACAGCCCCTCGCGTCGGTCGGATGCCCAGCGAACGGGCAATCCACCAGGCTTTGACCAGGGCTAGCCCGGCCGCAGCCGCCGCGACGATCGCCCCGATCTCGGGCTTGAAGATACTTGTCTCGTTGTAGACGAACGAGGCGTCGACGATCAGCAGCAACGCCAAGCCCAGGAGGTGCCGGGTGTCCCGGACCAGGGTCTGGCTGCGTGACAGGACGAGGCCGAGCCAGATCACCGTGAACTCGTAGACATTCAGGACCGTGAGCAGTGCGATGAGCATCAGCAGCACGGGCCCGTCGCCGACCGCGGCCGGGTCGTAGCCGTGGATCACACCGCTGACGAGGAAGCAGCCGCCAAGCATGAACACCCCGCTGATCAGGAACAGCGGGTTGCGATCGATGACCCACGACCACCGGCTGGGCTTAGGCTCATCAACAGCAAGGTCGATCGTTTCGCGCTGGGACAGCGGGACCTCCGGCGGGGGGTTGGTCCGGTCGTGCATGACGCGCTCCTTATGGCTTGCCTCCGGACGCACCGACCGCGTAGTCAGCGCGCCGAACGCACTTTGGGTCAAGAAAAACCCTGGCGGTCATGGTCGGCAGCCACGCACGCGCTGACTCCGTCAACAACTTTGGCGCATGCACCGCCTGGCCTGGTATGCATCACGCCCCATTGGCGTGCCCGGAGCTGCCTCTAGGGAGATGGCACAACCGATGCGACGCCGTCGCTGGCGAAGCCCCGCCGGCATGAACCGCCAGGGCAAAACTCAAGTTGTCAGTGGGGAACTGCGAGGAGGGAATGATGCGGTAAGAAAATGACGGTTAATTGGGTTCCTCAGCAAGCCGCCCAGTTCAAGTTGTCTACTTCAATCTTATTCGTTTATCGCCAAAAACAAAGCGTTTCCTGCAGGAAAATGAAAAAAAATTTCAGATGCCTGCTGCGATTAACTACGCGCTTGCTGCTTGCGGGTTGCATTGCATTTCTCACGCAAAGGCGCCAAGGCGCAAAGAAAAGACAAGCAAGTGATTGCTTGTCTTTGGTTCTTTTGTCTTGACCTTTGCGCCTTCGCGCCTTTGCGTGAGGTCCTGCCTTAGATCCCCGCGCCGATGTCCAGGTGTGAGCCGAAGGTCTCGAGCCGCTCATCGATGTGGCTGCGATCGATCTCGGACAGGCGGTCGGTCGAGAACTTCTCGATGGTGTAGCTCGCGACAACCGTGCCGTAGGCCATCGCGCGTTTGATCGAATCGACCGATACATCATCGACCGCGCTGAGGTAGCCCATCATCCCGCTGGCAAAGGAGTCGCCCGCGCCGGTGGGGTCGACTACTTGGTCGGACGGGAACGCGGGCAAGACGCCTGTGCCTTCTTTGTGCCGCAGGATCGCGCCGTGCTCGCCTTTCTTGACGACCACAAAGGTCGGTCCCATCGCGAGTACGGCGTCGGCGGCCTTGACGACGTTGCTTTCGCCGGTGAGCTGCTTGGCCTCCGAGTCGTTGAGCACGAAGCCATCGATCTTGGTCAGCAGGTCCTTGAGCAGGCCTGGTTCGGTCTCGATCCACAGGTCCATCGTGTCGGCCACAACGAGCTTGCTCTGCGGGAACTGCTCGCGCAAGGCCAACTGCCCGGCCGGGTGCGTGTTCGCGAGGAAGACGTACTGCGAGTCTTTGTAGTGCTCGGGCACCGGGGGCAGCGCCTCGCCCAGCACGTTCAGCTCGACCGCCAGCGTGTCGCGGTCGTTCATGTTCTCGTGGTAACGCCCGTGCCAGCGGAAGGTCTTGGAGCCTTCGCGTTTCTCAAGGCCATCGGTGCAGACGTCGAACCGGTTGAACTGTTCGTGGAAGTGCTCGGGGAAGTCCTCGCCCACCGCCGCGACGAGGCGGACCTTGGTGAAGAACGACGCCCCGGCCGCGAAGTAGATCGACGAGCCGCCGAGCACGTCGTCGGCCCGCTGGCCGTCGGGGGTTTCCACGGTGTCGATACCAACGCTGCCGGTGACGATCAGGCTCATGATGAAATCCAGCTCTCAGTGGTTGTGCCTCACGCGGAGGCGCGGAGGCGCAGAGATTAATTCAGAAGGTTCTCAGCGCCTCTGCGCCGCTGCGTGAGACCTGATGGTTTATTCAAACACCCGCCATCTTGCAGACGGTTTTCCATTCGCTGGCCTTGACCGGCTGCACACTCAGCCGCGAGTTGTTCACCAGCACCATGTCTTTCAGTGAGGCCTTGGCCTTGATGTCCGCGAGGGTGACGGGGTTTTTCACGGCGGTGACCGCTTTGATCGTCGGGTAGCCCCAGGGGTCGTCGGGCGTGTTGGGGTCGGGCTCCCATTCTTTGGCGATCTCGACGATGCCGACGATGGTTTTTTCCTTGACCGAGTGGTAGAAGAAGCAGCGGTCGCCTTTCTTCATTTGTTTAAGGTTTTTGTTCGCCTGGTGGTTCTTGACGCCGTCCCACTCGGTGGATTTCTTCGGCGAGTTCATCTGGTCGTCCCACGACCACGCGCCGGGCTCGGTTTTGATCAGCCAGTATTTCATGCTTGCGACTCCATGTGTGCTTTCGCGGCGGCTAGGCAGCGGTCGATGCGTTCAAGCGTTGATGACTTACCCAGCAGATCAAGCGTCACATCCAGCGGCGGCGTCACCGGCGAGCCCGCGACCGCGATCCGCACCGGCTGAGCATACTTACCCATGTTGATCCCGGCCGCTTCCGCCAGCTCGTTGATCTTCTCGTGCGCCGTGTGGCCGAAGTTGTCCTCGGGTAAGCCATCGAAAGCGGCGCGAACTTCTCCGAGCAGCTTGACGCCCGCGCCGTTGCTGTTGGTCATCGCCTTGCGGATCGGCTTGGGCGCGAAGTCGTATTCAATGCCGTCGTCCTCCGCGATCAGGAACGTGTTCGCATCCAACGGCTGCGGCAGCGTTTCCGCCCGCTCCTGCACGGCCGTGCAGAACGTCTGCCAGTCGTCACCATTGAAGACGCTGGCTTCCTGCCAATCGGGACGGTAGTTCTTGACGTAGCCACCTAGCTCACATGCAAAGTCGTCTTTGGACAGTTCACGGATCGCATCGCCGTTGAACGACCTGAGCTTGTCGCGATCGAAGGTCGAGTTAGCCTTGCCGACGCGGTCGAAGTCGAAGTGCTTGGATAGAAAGTCGAGGTCGAATTTTTCTTGGTTGTCTCCGGGGTTCCAGCCGAGCAGGGCGATGTAGTTCAGGCAGACGCCGGGTAGGTACCCTGACTCAAGGAAATCGTTTACATCGATCTCTGGAAGTTTCAGCCCAAGCTTATGGGCAATCGCCAGCGTGATGTCATTGTCGTTGTTATCCGCATCGATAAACGCATCGAAACGAGCGGCGTCAATACCATCTGCTTTGGCGATCTTGGCGATCTTGGCGATCTTGGCGGCTTGCCTTGCCGCTTTCGCCTTATCTCGCTTGCTCATCTTCGAGCCGCCAGGGTTCATGATGCTGGGGGTATGCACCCAGGTGGGCCGGGCCCAGGTGACGGCGTCGTTCGTCAGCTTCGCCAACGCGTCGTAGATCGCCGCATGCTTGGTCGTGTTGCTCAGGTGCTCCTGCCCACGGATGACGTGGGTGACGCCCATCAAGGCGTCGTCGCACACGACTGCGAAGTGGAACGTGGGTAGCCTGCCGCCGTCATCGCCCTTGCGGATGACGAAGTCTTCGAGGTCCTCGGCCTTGACTTCGATGTGGCCATATACCGCGTCATCAAACGCGATGTCGCCGCGGTGGCCGCCCATCTTCAGGCGGACGGCACCGTCTTCTTCGTAGGCCTCACCGGCGTCGAGGAGCAACTGGATGTAGTGGTCGTACAGGCCTTGCTCCGCGCGTTGGCTCTGGAAGTAGGGCCCGTTGTCGCCGACCTGTCGGTTGTACGGGTCGAAGTCTTCGTCCGGCCCCTTGCCGCAGTCGCAGGCCTGCTTCATGCACGGGCCCTTGGGCCCTTCGTCCCACATGAGCCCCAGCCACACGAGGTCGCGGATGATGCCGCGGGTGGACTCGGGGCTGGAGCGTTTGAGGTCGGTGTCCTCGATGCGGAGGATGAACTTGCCGCTGTGCCCACGGGCATAGGCCCAGGCGAACAGCGCGGTGCGGGCACCGCCGATGTGCAGCGCGCCGGTCGGGCTGGGCGCGAAGCGGGTGACGACGGGGCGGTGGTTGGTGTCGGCTGGCATAAGAGGGGGATTGTAGCGACCTAGGCAGGTAATGAAATGGGAGGGCGAGTTCGAGTTGTTGGCCGTTGTTAGGACACGGCCGCGACGCCTGCTTCGGCGACGGCGTGGTCGTTCTCGACGGTGGAGCCGGAGACGCCGATGGCGCCGATGACGTTGCCGTCGCTGTCCTTGATGGGCAGGCCGCCTGGGAAGGTGATCAGCCCGCCGTTGGAGACCTCGATGTTGAAGAGCGGGGCGCCGGGCTGGGACAGCTCGCCGATGGTGCCGGTGGGGAAGTCGAAGAAGCGGGAGGTCTTGGCCTTCTTGATAGCGATATCGATCGAGCCGAGCCAGGCGCCGTCCATGCGGGCAAACGCCTTGAGGTTCGCGCCGGCGTCAACGACGCAGATGTCCATGAGCGTGTCGATCTCGGCGGCCTTCTTGGCGGCGGCGGCGACGGCGGCTTGTGCTTGTTCGAGGGAGATATCAGGGGTGTTCATCAATCGGCTCCGGGGGAGGGTTGGGGGAGTTGTTCGAGGCGAGACTATACCATCGCCCCGGACACGGGTGCATTAATCAGTAGAATGCGGCCCGCATGACTGATGAAACCAACACCAGCGAATCGGCCGAGGAAAACTTCCTGCGAAAAATCGTGGCGGAGGACCAGGCCAGCGGCAAGCACGACGCGCCGGTGACACGCTTTCCTCCCGAGCCCAACGGCTACCTGCACATCGGCCACGCCACGACCGTCTGCCTGAACTTCGGCATCGCCCGGGACTTCGGTGGTCGATGCCACCTGCGCTTCGACGATACCAACCCCGTCAAGGAAGAGCAGCGGTACATCGACGCGATCAAGCAGGACATCCGCTGGCTGGGCTTTGACTGGGGCGAGCACGAGTACCACGCCAGCGACTACTTCGATCAGCTGTACGGCTGGGCACGCCTGTTGATTGAGAACGGGTTTGCTTACGTTGACGATCAATCTCAGGAAGACATGCGCGCCAACCGCGGCACGGTGACCTCGCCTGGCACGGCGTCGCCTTATCGTGACCGGCCGGCCGAGGAGTCGCTTGATCTGTTCGCACGCATGAAAGCGGGCGAGTTCCCCGATGGCTCGCGCGTGCTGCGTGCCAAGATCGACATGGCCAGCCCGAACATGCTGCTGCGAGACCCGGTGATGTACCGGATTTTGCACGCCGAGCACCCGCGCACCGGCAGCGACTGGTGCATCTACCCGATGTACGATTTCGCGCACGGCGAGTCGGACTGGATCGAGGGCGTCACGCACTCGCTCTGCTCGCTGGAGTTCGAGGCCCACCGCCCGCTGTACGAGTGGTTCGTCCAGAAGATCGACGAGCTTGGTGGTGCACCCGAAGGCAGCACGCACCACCCGCGCCAGATCGAGTTTGGCCGGTTCAACCTATCCGGCACAATGATGAGCAAACGCAACCTGCTCGCACTGGTCGAAGAGGGCAAGGTCGCCGGTTGGGACGACCCGCGGATGCCCACGCTCGCCGCGATGCGTCGGCGGGGCGTGACGCCGGCATCACTGCGCAACTTCGTCAACACGGTTGGCATGTCGCGTCGGCACAAGACCATCGAGATCGCGCTGTTCGAGAACTGTGTGCGCGAAGACCTGAACAAGACCGCGCAGCGGCGCAGTGTCGTGATCGATCCGATCAAGGTGGTCATCACCAATTACCCCGACGATCAGGTCGAGATGATGACGGCCACGAACAACCCGGAGAACGAAGCGGATGGCACGCGCGAGGTGCCGTTCAGCAAAGAACTCTACGTCCAACGCGAAGACTTTATGGAGGACGCCCCCCGGAAGTTCTTCCGTCTGTCGGTCGGACGCGAGGTCAGGCTTCGTTATGGGTATTGGATCAAGTGCGAAGAAGTGGTCAAAGACGACGCCGGTGAGATCGTCGAGCTGCGCTGCACCTACGACCCGCAGACCAGGGGTGGCGAGAGCCCGCCGCCGGACGAGGAGGGCAAGGTCCGCAAGGTCAAGGGCACGATCCACTGGGTCAGCGCGGCCCATGCGCTGCCGATCGAGGTGCGGCTGTATGATCGTTTGTTCATGACCGACGACCCGAACGAGGGGAAGGGCGACGGCCGGGACTGGCGCGAGAATTTGAATCCCGACTCACTGGTGACGGCGGCCGCGATGGCCGAGCCGGCGCTGGCAGACGCGGAGGTGGGCGAGCCGTTGCAGTTTGAGCGTGTCGGCTACTTCACGCTCGACCCGGACAGCGGCAAAGCCGCGAACAAGCGGGTTTTCAACCGGACGGTGACACTGAAAGATTCGTGGGCCAAGCAGCAGAAGAAAAAGTGAGCGGCGTCACGCCACGACGCTGATTGTCTGGCCCGGCCCGAGTGGGCGCTGGGCCTGTTGCTGAGCGTTTTGCTGGATCTCGGCGGCGGATTGCAAGAGCGATAGCGCCGCGTCGCCCTGGGCCTTCGTGCTGTCCAACTGCTTACGAGCCACGGCGTAAGAAACCTCGGTCTGGACCTGGGCCTGCTGGATCGCGCTTGCGGTGGAAACGTTCATGTTCAATTCATCGGCGGGCCGGTGCGATTTCATCACGTCCGCCAAGGTTATCGTTTTTAGTCGGCTTGTTTAATTGTTTTTGTGCCTTGACAGGGTATTTTGTACGGTTAATGTTCGCATATGCAAGAAAGCGAACACTCCCGTGCCAAGCCCGACGAGTCCATGATCGAGCACGACTACCGCGACGCGCTGCCGCGCGGCCCGGCGCACAAACGCGGGGCGGGGCTCAACCCCGGCAACCGCTTCGAGAACAAACGCGTGCATGTGCTCGGTGATGCGATCGATCGCCAGCGACTCGAGCGGCAGTGGGCGGGCGAGGACGGCAAGCCGGTCGTCGTGCCGTTGACGGTGTACAAGGACAAGACCAAGAAACTGATCAACCGCGTCGCGCCGACATCAGATGTGCCCTTCGATTGGACGGTGAACCCGTACCGCGGCTGCGAACACGGGTGTATCTATTGCTTTGCTCGGCCGTATCACGAGTATCTTGGCTTCTCGCTAGGGCTGGACTTCGAGACGAAATTGGTCGCGAAATTCGATGCGCCGGAGTTGTTGGCCAGGGAGTTGCGTAAGCCTTCGTGGAAGGGCGAGCCGATCGTGATGTCGGCGATCACGGACATCTATCAGCCGATCGAGAAGGAGCACCAGATTGCCCGGCGGCTGCTTGAGCAGATGGTTTCCTGCGGCCAGCCGGTGACGACGATGACCAAGAACACGCTCGTGCTGCGGGATACGGAGTTGTGGGCGTCGGCGTCGGCGATGAATACCGGGCGCGTGACGGTGACGCTCGTTACGCTCGACGATGTCTTAGCCAGCAAGCTCGAGCCACGCGCCACGGCCCCGAGTGGTCGGCTGCGCATCATCCGTGAACTGGTCCGAGCTGGCGTCAACGTGTCGGTGAATATCGCGCCGGTGATCCCCGGGCTGACGGACAAGGAGATGCCGGCGATTTTGGATGCGGTGGCGGATTTAGGCGTCAAGCGGGTGGCTTGGGTGATGCTCCGGCTCCCGCACCAGCTCAAGGGCTTGTTCATGGACTGGCTCCGGCGGGAGGTACCGCTGCGGGCCGGGCACGTCGAGTCGCTGATACGGCAGGTGCACGGCGGCAAGCTCTACAACAGCAAGCAGGGCCAGCGCGGCCGGGGCAACGGCGCGATCGCGGCGCAGATCAAGCAGGTCTTCGACGTCTACTCCCGGCGTTACGGGATCAACCGCGATGTCCGCCCGTTGCGCACCGACCGGTTTCGGCGGCCACGCATGGATGGGCAGATGGGGTTGTTTTGACGTTTAGACCGTCTTGCATGGTGACTTCCCGGCTTGGGTGCCACACCGCGACCCGAAGGGCGCGGTGTGGCACCCGCGGATATGATTCTGCAAGAGGCTCTAGCTGGCCGCTTGTCGGGCGGGTCGATCGGGGGACAGGCCCGCCGGCTAACGCAGCGGCCCCGCCATCTCGGCAGGAGATTGTGAGTTATCAGCAACGATCGGCGGTTGGAGTGGCCTGAAACGAGGCCCGATAGGGAACATATCGCCCCTGACCGCGGTTTAGCCGATAGAAAGCTGGTACACGCCTTGCACCGCGGATGGGCAGGCAACTGATTGAGGTTTGCCGCCTGACGAAACGACTTGCCCGTCCTAGAATGGCGTTGAGCACAACACCAACCAACGGATTGCACGATGTTTGAACGATTCACCGACCGAGCCCGCAAAGTCATGGCCCTGGCCAACCAGGAGGCCCAACGCTTCAACCACGAGTACATCGGCACCGAGCACATCCTGCTCGGGCTGGTGAAAGAAGGCTCGGGCGTCGGTGCCAACGTCCTCAAGAACCTGAACGTCGATCTCCGCAAGGTCCGCCTCGAGGTCGAGAAGCTCGTCAAGTCCGGCCCGGACATGGTCACGATGGGCAAGCTGCCCCAGACCCCGCGGGCCAAAAAAGTGATCGAGTTCGCGATCGAAGAGGCCCGCAACCTTAACCACAACTACGTCGGCACCGAGCACCTGCTGCTTGGGCTCTTGCGTGAGCACGAAGGCGTCGCGGCACAGGTCCTCATGAACCTCGGGCTCAAGCTCGAAGAGGTCCGCGAGGAAGTGCTCGAACTACTCGGCGCTGGTGTCGATCCCGAAGAGGCGACCGGCGGCGAGGAAAAATCCTCCGGCGGCGAGCGACCGTCCGGCAAGGGCGGCAAGTCCAAGACCCCCGCGCTGGACAGCTTCGGCCGAGACCTGACCGAACTGGCGCGCGAAGGGACGCTGGACCCGGTCATCGGCCGGGCGAAAGAAATCGAACGGCTCGTGCAGATCCTCTGCCGACGCAGCAAGAACAACCCCGTCCTGCTCGGCGAAGCGGGCGTCGGTAAGACCGCGATCGTCGAGGGCCTGGCCCAGCAGATCATCGGTCAGGACGTGCCCGAGATTCTGCTCGATCAGCGCATCGTCGTGCTCGACCTGGCGATGATGGTCGCGGGCACCAAGTACCGCGGTCAGTTCGAAGAACGCATCAAGGCGGTCATGAACGAGGTGCGTCGCGCCAAGAACGTGCTGCTGTTTATCGATGAGCTGCACACGCTCGTCGGTGCCGGCGGCGCGGAGGGCGCGATCGACGCGAGCAACGTACTCAAGCCCGCCTTGTCTCGCGGCGAGATCCAGTGCATCGGCGCGACGACGTTCGACGAGTACCGCAAGTACATCGAGAAGGACAACGCGTTGGCCCGACGGTTCCAGGCGATCACGGTCAACCCGCCGAACGTCGAAGACACGGTCGAAATCCTCAAGGGGCTGCGTGAGCGTTACGAGCAGCACCACCGCGTGAAGATCACCGATGAGGCTTTGGCCGCTGCGGTCGAGATGTCCGAGCGGTACATCACTGCCCGTGTACAGCCCGACAAGTCGATCGACGTCATCGACGAGGCCGGTGCTCGCATCCGGCTCAAGTCGATGAGCAAGCCCCCGGACCTGGCAGACATCGAAGAGCAGATCGAGCGGCTGTCGATCGAGAAGGACGAGGCCGTGAAGGCCGCGGACTACGAGAAGGCCGCCGAGCTGCGCGACGAGGCCGAGGCGCTGCGTCGTAATAAAGAGCAGATCCAACGCGACTGGCGTGCCAAGTCGCGCGAGGTCGATGGCGTGGTTGACGAAGAAGTCGTCGCCGAGGTCGTCAGCAAGATGACCGGGGTGCCGTTGACCCGCTTGGAAAAAGAAGAGTCCGAACGGCTTTTGCAGCTCGAAGACTCGCTGCACCAGACCGTCGCGTCGCAGGACGACGCGGTGATTGCCGTGTCCCGCGCGATCCGCAAGTCGCGCGCCGGGCTTCGTGACCCGCGCTTGCCCGTCGGCTCGTTCATGTTCATCGGGCCGTCCGGCGTCGGCAAGACGCTGCTCGCAAAAGCGCTGGCCGAGTTTATGTTCGGCGAGCAGGATGCGCTCATCCGCATCGACATGTCCGAGTACATGGAGAAGCACAACGTGTCGCGCCTCATCGGCGCGCCTCCCGGGTACGTCGGCTACGAAGAGGGCGGTCAGTTGACCGAGCAGATCCGCCGCCGGCCGTACTCCGTCGTCCTGCTCGATGAGATCGAGAAGGCACACCCAGACGTGTTCAATATGCTCTTGCAGGTCATGGAAGAGGGCCAGCTCACCGACTCGTTCGGCCGGCACGTCGACTTCCGGAACGTCATCCTGATCCTGACCAGCAACGTCGGCGCGGACCTGATCAAGAACAAGGGCGGCTTCGGCTTTAGCAAGCACGACCCCGACGCGGACTACGGCAAGATCAAGAAGACGCTCGAGACCGAAGTCGAGCGGTACTTCCGCCCCGAGTTCATCAACCGGCTTGACGAGATGATCGTCTTCCGCCCGCTGACCCGCGAGGACCTGTACACGGTCGTCGACTTCGAGCTGGCCAAGGTGTTCAAGCGCCTGGAAGAACGTCACATGCAGCTCGAGCTGGATCAGGACGCCAAGGAGTTCCTCATCGACAAGGGCTACAACCCCGACTTCGGTGCAAGGCCGCTGCGTCGCGCGATTGGCCAGTATGTCGAGGACCCGCTTTCCGAGCAGATTCTGCGTGGCGATGTCCGCGATGGTTACCTGATCAAGGTCACCAAACCAGAAGACAAGGACCACCTGGTCTTCGATGCCAGCGAAGCACCGCCGAAGCCGACGCCCAAATCAGATGAGCCGGACTCCGATAACGAGGCCGACGAAGAGGCGGTCTCGCCCGCGGAATCTAACGGCTAGGCCGCGCAATCGTTACAACCCGTGCCAAATGACAGCCCTGCCCTGCGGGGCTGTTTTTTATTTTGAAACAACCGTGACATGCCTTTAGCGGGCCTTGGGTCGGCGTCGATAGTCAAGGGGTAACGAACTAGATGGAGACGGCGTGCGATGATGTGCCGCCGCTTAGGGGCCAGCTATGCCGGTAGACGCTCAACTTATGGACCGCCTGTTTAGCTCGCCACAATTGCCGAGCATGCCCGCGGTCGCGATGCAGATCATTGACTTGGTCCAGCAGGACGAGGCCAACGTCGACAAGATCGCCGAGACGGTCAGTCTCGACCCGGCCCTGTCGACCAAGATGCTTAAGACGGTGAACTCAAGCTTCTACGGCCTGCCCAAGACTGTCGGCTCAGTACACCAAGCGATCGTCGTGCTCGGGCTCAACAGCGTCAAGACGCTGGCGCTTGGCTTCTCGCTGGTCGGCAAGCTCACGCAGTCCGGCGGCGAAGGCTTCGATCAGATCGCGTTCTGGCGACGCAGCCTCTACTGCGCCACGGCGGCCAAGGTGCTGTGTGAAAAACTCAACATCGTCCAGGCAGAAGAGGTTTTTATGGCCTCGCTGCTGCAGGACGTCGGCGTGCTCGCGTTTTCGCAGGTGCTCGATGACGAGTACTCCGAGATCCTGAATGCGACCGAAGGCGACCACCGCAAGCTCAGCGCAATCGAACGTGAAAAACTCGGCGGCGACCATACAGAAATCGGCGGCGCACTGACCGAATCATGGGGCCTGCCGCCGCTGTTGGTCGAGGCTACCCGCCTGCACGAGCCGGCGGACGAGGCTGAAGACAGCATGCTGCAACTGATTCGCGTGGTGAACGCGGGTGCCTTCGTTGCCGAGGTGATCGAGCACCCCGAAGATCAGGAGCGGGTCAACAGCTACCGCGAGCGCTTCGCCAACTGGTTCGATATCGAACAGGCAGAAGCGGACGAGCTGCTTGAAACGACCTGCCGAAACGCAAAGGAAACCCAGCGGCTCTTCGAGCTGCCGACCGGCGATCTGATTAACCCAGACGAGATCCTCGCCCGGGCCAACCAGGCGCTCGAGCAGATCAGCCTGCAGAACGCCCGCACGACCGGGGAGTTGCAGCAGGCCAACAAAGAGCTGGAGAAGAAGGCTACGCGCGACGCGGTGACGGGGCTGTTTAACCGCCGGCACTTCGATGAGAAGCTTGATGAGAACTTCCTGGCCGCCGGGCCGGACAAGCCGCTGAGCCTGGTCTTTATCGACCTGGACCACTTCAAGGCGGTCAACGATACCTACGGCCACGACGCGGGCGACGCGGTGCTCGTCGCGATCGCAGAAACCGTCACGCAGACCGTCGAAGGCAAGGGCGACGCGTTCCGCTACGGCGGCGACGAGTTCCTGATGCTGAGCACGGGGATGAGTCGGAACGATGCGGCGGTGCTCGCCGAGCAACTCCGCGTCAATATCATCAACGCGATGTCCAAGCTGACCATCGGCGAAGAGGGCGTCAATCCCGGCGTCACCGGTTCGATCGGCGTGGCAACCTACGACGGCACGCTGTTTAAGCGGCCCGAGCAGCTGGTCAAGGCCGCGGACAAAGGCGCCTACGCCGCAAAGACCAGCGGCCGCAATGCCGTGCGCGTCTTCGTGCCCAAGGCCGCGTAATCAGATCGATTAATCAAGCAGCAGTTCCGCGATCTGTACCGCGTTGAGCGCGGCACCTTTGCGCACCTGATCGCCGCAGACGAACAGGTCCAGGCCCTGCCCCCCGGGCTGGCTCAGGTCGTGGCGGATCCGGCCGACGAAGACATCATCGACGTGCGACGCGTCCAGCGGGGTGGGGAAGCGGTTGCCCGCGCGGTCGTCGATGAGCGACACACCCGGCGCATCGGCCAGGAGCTTGCCCGCTTGCTCTTCGGTCAGGGGCCTTTCGAGTGTCAGGTTGATCGACTCGGCATGGGCACGCATCACCGGCACACGGATGCATGTTGCGGTGATGGCGGTCTTGGTGTCCTCGGCCTGGCCCCAGATCTTGTGTGTCTCGTGCACCATCTTGAGTTCTTCCTCGTTGTAGCCGTTCTCCTTCAGCGGGGAGTTGTGGCTAAAAAGGTTGAACGCGTACTGCTGTGGGAAGATGTCGCAGGTTGGTTCGTCGCCAGCGAGCACCTCGCGGGTCTGCTGCTCAAGCTCGGCCATCGCAGCGGCCCCGGCCCCGGAGGCGGCCTGGTAAGTGCTGACCACGAGACGCTTCACACCCACCGCGCGGTGGATCGGCGTTACGGCCAGGAGCATGATGATCGTCGAGCAGTTCGGGTTCGCGATAACCCCCGGAACTTGGCCCTCTGCAAGGCCGATGTTTGCTGCGGTGATGGCCTCGGGGTTGACCTCGGGCACGACCAGCGGCACGCCATCGGTCATCCGGAACGCGGACGAGTTGTCGACGACGATGGCACCGGCGTCGGTGGCGGCCTGTGCGTACTGCTTGCTGATCGACCCGCCGGCAGAGAAGAGCGCGATATCAACGCCCCCAAAGCTCTGCTCGGTCAGCTCGTCGATGACGATCGGCTTGCCCTGGAATTCGACGGACTTGCCGGCCGAGCGGGCCGAGGCGAGCAGCTTCAGGCCGCCCAGCGGGAAGCCGCGCTGATCCAGCACGCGGAGGAACTCCTGGCCCACGGCCCCGGTCGCACCAACAATGGCGACGGTGGGGTGGGTTGTACGGCGGGTCGTGGTCGGTTGCATCCCGGCGGACGTCATGGCGGTTCTCCATCGTGCAGGTGCGTTGGGGCGGACGGGCCATTATAGTTGGATCGGCGTCTCATGGGCTGGGCAGAATCTGTCAAAACACCGAGCCGCCGAGGGCTCTGCCGCGTAGAGTTGTTGGGGCGGCAGGGCGGCGTTTGCTCGGCACCAGCGGGCCTATGGCAAAAGGAATTGCACACCATGCCCATATCCTTCTTCTGCAGGCTCGTCGGTGCGACACTTGCTGCCCTGTGTCTGGCAGGCCCGGCGATGGGGCAGAACCCCAACGTCACGGTCGATGATCAGCCCACCGCCGAGCAGCGGCTCGAGGAGGTGCTGGAGCTACGTCGAGCTAAGCGCTACGCCGAGGCGGCGGAGCTGGTGCAGGAAATGATCGACGCGTCGGCGTTTAAGCTGGTCGCGTTGGGCGAGGGCAGCTACTCGGACGCGGGGCGCTGGGCCAACGGTGTGCTGCTGTGGGATGGCCGATTGCGACAGGCCTACAACGAGCGCTACAGCGCGGCAGCCGAGCGGGCTTATGAGCAGGCGATGGCCTCGGGTCAACAGCTCACCGCGTTATCGCGGGTCTACCGCCGATATGCAGCGACGGACGCCGGGCTCCGGGCGGGGCTGGCGGCGTCGGGTTTGCTGCTCGAGTCCGGTCAGGCCGAGTCCGCCCAGCCCCTGATCGCGCAGCTGCTTCGTCACCCAGGCAGCGGGGCCGCGATGAAGACGCTGCAGATGGTCCGCGGTGCCGCGGCGGCGTACCTGCAGGATGAATCCTCGCTCGGAGATGCCATCGATCGGCTTGAGGAAATCGACGCAGCTTCGGCGCAAGGGCTTGCCGAATTGGCGGCGTCGATCCAGCCGGTACAGTTCGCCGTCGATCAGGCCATGGTGGACGCCGGGCCAAAGCCCGTGTCGATCCGCGTATCGCTCTGGGATCAGTCGCTGGCGACAGCGGACAACGCGTCTCGCTGGCGTTTGTCGGACCAGTCGGTTCGGCCGATGATCACGGCCGGGTTCGTCTTGTTGAATAACGGCAGGCAGATCGTCGCGCTGGACCGCGCGTCGGGCCAGCGTGCCTGGGCCTACCCGGTGGACGACGATAGCTCGGTGCAAAAAACCATCACCGCCCAGCGTTGGCAGGACGACCGCACCGTCGCCCGGGCGCAGGGCAAGGTCGCGGCGGTGCTCGGCGAAAGCCACGGCATCACCGAGCGGCGCAACCCCAATGTCCCGCCTAACGACCTGGCTTGTGTCGATGAGCAGACCGGCAAGGTGCTCTGGACACGCACCGCGGGGGACTTCCGCGAGGACGAGCCGACCCTCGCCGCGGACCGACGTGTCGGGCGGCTGAACCTGCAGCTGACACACTTCGTCGGCACGCCGGTCATGACCCAGGGCAAGGTCTTCGCTGTCTTGCGCCGCGCCAGCAGCGAGGCCGACACGCAATCGAGTTGGCTCTTGGCCTACGATGCGGACACCGGCTCGCTGCTGTGGTACCGGCACCTCGCGCTCGTTTCGCTCAGCTACACCAACGCCGACTCAATGCGCGTCAGCCCCCGGCTCACGCTGCACGGCGACACGATCTATATGAGCGATGGCCTGAGCAGCATCGGCGCAATCGACCTGCATACCGGCGGCTACCGCTGGCTGCGCGTCTTGCCCGTCGGCAGAGAGAATACGCGCAGCATCGTCGCCAGCACACGCGGGCTACAGAGCGGGCCCACCGTCACCTCGGCCGGGCTGCTCGTCCCGCTCTCGCTGAGCAGCGACCGACTGATGCTCGTTGACCCGGAAGATGGCTCGGTGCTGCGGTCTTTTAAAGAAGATCCTGTGCTGAGCAAGACCCGGTACACGCTGAAAACAAGCAAGGGCGTGCTGGCGATCTCCCAGACCGCGATCTCGCTCTGGGACGCGGACAAGGCCGCGGTCGCGTGGACCTTTGCACTCGGCGGTGGCGAGACAATGCGCGGGATGGGTGTGGCGTCGCTGCGATACGCCGTGCTGCCCACGAACCAACGCCTGCTGGTGCTCGACCTCGAGACGGGCGAGCTCATCGAGCAAGCCAAGTCCATGATGTCTTCGGTCGCCCTGCACGATGGCGAACTCTACACCGTCGGCGAGGGTCGGCTGCATGCTTTCACCAGTTGGGACCGCGTGTACAAGCGGCTGGTCCAGCAGGTCGAGAGCCGGCCTGAAGACCCCTCGGCCGGGCTTTCGCTTGCCTCGATCGCGCTGCGCCAGCAAGACCAGCCCGACTCGGTAATCCAGGGCGTCGGCCACGCGATGGACGCGGTCGCCCGCCAGCCCCCGCGACGGCGCGCCGAGGTTTCATCGCATGTCTTTGAACAGCTTCGGCTGCTGATCCCACAGGCCGAGCAGCCCGAGTTGCGTGAAGCGCTCTACGAACGCCTGGCCCTGGTCACGCAGACCGCGGCGCACGAAGCGGCGTACCACCTCGATGTGGGGCTGTTCTTTGCTCAGCGCGGCGATACTTCGCGCGCGATCGATCACCTGCACGCCGTGATTTCCGAGCCCGCGTTTGCGGGCGCGTCTTACGAGTCCCAAGGCGTGATCCGCCCCGCGGGAAGCATTGCACGCCAGCAGATCAAGCGGCTGATCGAGCGGCATGGCCGGGGTGTTTACGCGCGCTACGACGCGCTGGCGCGGGCGCAGATGAACGCGCTGACCCAAGCGGGCAACCTGAGTTCCGCATCTTTTACCGCGATCGCCCGGCGGTTCCCGCTGTCGCCCCTGGCCGGCGAACTGTTGATTGAAGCGGCCGACGCGAGTGCCGCCGAGCGGCGCCTCATCGCCGCCGCCAGCCTGTACAAGCAGGCGTTGTCCAGCGCGGTCGGTGCTCGCCAGCGCGAGCACGCCGCGGGGAAACTGCTCCAGTTTTACCTCGACACCGGTCGTCCAGGGGTTGCGGCAGAAGCTCTGACCTACCTAACCACGCAGCACCCGGGGCTTGTCCCCAAGGCACAGGCCCAGACGCTCGAGCAGTGGCACCAGGCCATCGCTCAGGCTCCGCCAACGCCCGACAAGCTCACCCCGCTCGACGCGTCGCTGGCTGCCCCCGTGTTGATTAAGGGCTGGCTCATCCCGCCTGCAACGACTCGGCGCTCGGCTTCACCGGCAGACCACCTGTACCTCCAACAGGACGACAATACCGTCACCTGCCATGCCCCGGCCGATCCGGGCAAGCCGCTGTGGACGACACCCTCGCCTGAAACCGCCGGGCCCATCGCGCTCATCGCCGAGCACGCCGAGCAGGTCCTGTTCTGGGGCACCGACAGCGGCGACGTCTTTGCGCTCGACACCAAGACGGGCCAGCGGCTCTGGCACACGACGCTCAAGTTTGATGAGATCACCGGCAAGCCCGTGCCTGCGCCGCAGCCCCGCGATGGGGAGACGGACACCCTCGTCGAGGTGTCAGAAACCGTCGTCTGTTTCGCACACCGGGCCAGCGCCCAGGTCATCGCGATCGATCGTGCCTCGGGTGATGTGCTCTGGCGGACAAAGCTCGAGATGGCCTCGCTCACCGCGATCGATGCCGACGAGTGGTCGGTTGCCGTGGTCGGCAGGGCGGGCCACCCCCAGCAACTCCGCAGCGGCAAGCTGTCATTGTTGAGCCTGGCGGACGCCCGGCCGCTCCTGCCGCAGGGCCAGGCCCGCATCGCGCTGACACCGTTTGGTGTGCAGTTGCAACGCGGGCAGGTCACCGTGCTGGGCGCGTCCGGCGTGATGTCGATCGACGCGTCGACGGGCAGGACCCGGTGGACCGAGCGACTCCCTGAGAAGATGCTCACCGGCAACTACGCCATCGCCGGGCAGCGCATCGCGGTGGAAACCAACACCGGAGAGGTGTACCTGCTCGACGCCGCGAACAAGGGCAAGCCGCTGGGGTCGGTCGCCGTGCGCGGCGGGGGGGACCATATCCCGGTGCGCCTGCAGAGCATCAAGGGCACGATCTGGTGCCTCGGCACGCGCGGCGTCTTCCGCATCGGGCAAGACGGCGTGCTGGACTGGACCACCCCGATCCCGACACCCCGCAGCACGCCGGCGAGCCTGCTTGTCGGGCAAGACCATGTGGCGCTCATCACCCGCCCCAACCCGGCTCCGGTTGAGAACGGCCTGAAGCTGGACCTGATCGAAGCCGCCGGCGGAAGGCTTGTCGAGCAATACGAGATCGGTCCGCTTATCAACGAAGCGCTGCCGACTCACGCCCGGTCGTTCGGTCAGGGCCTGGCTATCCCTGTGGCGGGTCAGACGCTCATCATCCCGCCCGCCAAGCCTTGACCACGGCACCGAACGCAAAAGTTCAAGTCGGTTTGCGTATTCTTTGCTGCCCGTGTCAGTCGCTGGCACGTCGTACTTGGATTGATCGGCCCACCACGTCGCAAAGAAAAACGCCCACCTCTTTACAGAGATGGGCGTCGGAGAAAATGATTGGTTGTCAGCATGGCTGATCGGCTTGAACTTAGGCGCGTCGACGGCGGGCGATCAGCAGGCTACCCAGGCCGAGCAGAGCGAGCGAGCCGGGCTCGGGGACCGTGCCGGTCAGGACGGCGGCAACGCCGCGGCCGTTACCGGTGGAAAGGTTGCCATCGCCATCCGAGTCCCAGGTGACGACGATCTCGTCGTAGACACCGTCCGTCACGAAATCAAGCTCTGCGAGGTAATACTCTGTACGGTTGGCAGAGTCGTCGTTAAGGTGAGCATCTGCAATAACGATGTCTGCTGCGCCACCATCGGTGTCACGCATGACCGCGCTGATCGTGGGCTTCGCGCCGAAAGCACCGTAATAGAAGTGAACAGAGCCGGTCGCTAGCCCGGTGATATCGAAGGTGCCGGTAGCACCACCCAGGGAGCGCCAACCCCCAGTACCGCCGACATCGTCGACCGCGGCAAAGGGGTCAGCTATCGTGGTCTGAATATCAGCTCCGGGATCGGTCGTTGTCCAGACCTTCGCCTGCTGCTGGCCAAAGCCATCAAACGAGGCGTCGGTGGTGTCGAACACGATACGGCCTGCATCTCCGCCTGACTGGGCGACAGCTGTGATATCGTTGTTTACCCCGCCAGCGAATTTGTAGCCGACGACATCTTCGGTGAAGTTCCGCACAAAGGTCGGTGCGGGGTTGTTGGTGCCCACGATGGTGGCGGCATAGGACCCGGTGCCCGGGTTGTTGGGGTTCACCGAGACGTGGTAGTAACGCGCTTCGTCAGCGTAGTCGGGGTGCTGTTCCGAGGCGATGGTGGCCTGGAAATCAGTGACGAAGCTGGCTGCCTGTGCAGAGCCAGCGCCGATAGCGGTGGTGGCCACAGCGGCCAATAGGATATGTGTCTTCATTGCTGAAGTCTCCTTTCAAGTGGTTTGAGCGACAGAGAGAGATGAGCCGCCCGTGAGTTCTTTCCTCGGAGGCACATGAAGTGTGCCGCGAGGATTAGTCCGATACCACCAGTCTACAAGCCGACACCATTGGCACAATACCGCGATTTAATTTTATATTAAAATAACCATTTATAGCTACAGTTTGTCGGGCAAAGAGCCATCGCCGTGCAGGCGCAATCAAGGCAACCGTCTGTCGTGTGAGCAGGTGTGGTTACAAGACATCGGTTTCGTTCCTTAGCGGTGAATGTTTTGGCGAAGCGGACGGTCGTGGTTTACTTTCAGATGGTGGCACGGGCGTCCCGCCTGCTGAGCCACCGATCATAATGAACCACCATGAAGGGACCATCCGTAGTCCACCCACAAGCCAAGGGCAACGATCGCTTTACGCCGCCAGGTCCTTGGCCGGCTGTTCAGAGTCGCCCTGGTGTCTTGCGACCATCGCGTCGTACGCGCTGAAGTCGAGATTAATGAACGGGTCGGTTAGCGACGGGTCGAACTGCGAGCCGGCGCAGTTGGCGATCTCTTTGAGCACCTTCTCGCGGGGCATGGCCTGTCGGTAGGATCGGGTGGAACTCATGGCGTCGAAGGTGTCGGCGACGGCGAGGATCCGGCCGTAGAGCGGGATCGCTTCGCCGGCCAGCCGTGTCGGGTAGCCGCGGCCGTCCCAGCGTTCGTGGTGGTAGAGCACGCCGTCGAGCACGTCATCGATGTTGGGGATGCCCTTAAGGATGTTGTAGCCGATGCGTGGGTGCTTCTTGATCTGGTCGAACTCATCATCGGTCAGCCGGCCGGCCTTGCAGAGCACCGCCTCGGGCACGCCGATCTTGCCCACGTCGTGGACGAGCCCGCTGATACGGATGCGTTCGACCTCCTCGGCATCGAGCCCGACGGCCTCGGCGAGTTGGGTGCCCAGCCAGGCGACGCGTTCGGAGTGACCGTGGGTGTACCGGTCTTTGGCATCCAATGCCGTGGAGACCGCCTCTAGGGATCCAATAAACATGTTCTTTTGCTCGGTAAAACGTGCTGCGTTCTCGTGTAGCGCCCCGAGGAAGCCTGCGATGGCGTCGAGGAGTTGGGTGTCGCCGCTGGTTGCTTCGCTGTCTGGGCCGGTTTTGCCGCCGGCGATAACCGCGCCGATGACGTGTTCGTCGTGCAGGATCGGCTCGACGATCACTTCGCACCGCATAAGGTCGGCCAGCTCGTCCTGACCAACTTGTAGCAGCTTGCGCCAGTGCTTGTCGTGCTGCTCGGTAATGAGTTGGTGGGTCGCCTTATTGAACAGGACGTCGTCGCAGGGCATCTCACCGCTGGTTACGCAGGTATCGCTGAGCCCGGAAGCGTCCATGTCGTTGGCGATGAAGCGGACAGCCGACCAACCGAAGCCCTGCGTCAAGCGGATCTGCTCGCAGATGTCCTGGGCCAGGCGCACCGGCTCGGCGATCGATCGCATCGATCGGCCGATACTGTAAAGCAGGGTGATGTTTTCGTAGGACTTGCCCAGCTGCTCGGCGAGGTCCTCGACCGCGAAGAGGCTGTTGTCCGACTTCCGGAGATCGTTGAGGTTCCAGGCCAGCGCCTTGATGACCGGAGCAAGTTGTTCGGCGGTCTGTGGCGCGCCCCGCTCGTTTGGTACCGGCGTCATGATGAAGCCGAGCGTCGGGCCCTGCTCATCGGCGACCCACGCCGCGGGCTGCCCCGGCGCGAGCTCGATCGGGCGGCCCGCCTTCACCAGCTCGTCGATCTTTATGCGGATGGCTTGGGCTAGTTGATCGGCGTGCGGCGCGAGGTGCTCGCGGGTTTGGGTGTCGTCGGTTTCTTGCAGCAGTAGTGACCGGCCGTCATACGACCACACGGCCAGCACCAGCTCGGCGCAGCGATTGACGAACGTTTGGGTCGCCTGATCGATCAGAGGTTTGTGGAGGCTGCCTTGCATGTCAATTCATTTGATTGAGTGATCAGGCCGCTTTGTTCTGCTCAAGCATCCCCTTGACGCGGTTGATGAGGTCGGTTGGGCCGAAGGGCTTGTCGATGACCATGCGGATCGAGGTGGTGGCAAGATCGTCGTCCGAGAGCTTGTGGCCCCGGGCGGTGAGGAGGATGACCGGGATCGATGCGGTGTCGTGGTCTGCGGCCAGCGCCTGGCTCATCTCAAAGCCCGATAGAACCGGCATCTGGTAGTCGGTCACGATCAGCTCCGGGTGGTGTTCCCGCGCAAGGTCCAGGCAGTCCTGCCCATTTGACGCGACGAGCACGGTATAGCCGGCCATCTTGAGCTTGGTCCCCACCAGGTGCCGGATATGCGGTTCGTCGTCAGCGATCAGAACGGTGTCGGCTCCAGATGTTGGGTTCGGGTTATCCATCCCATGCAGTATCGGCCCGTGCGAGGGGCCGATTTAGGTCGGTTCGGTAGGTTCAGCAGGTGCATTGCCTAGTCGATACAGACAGAGCAAGGCTTTCAGGCCGGGAGGCAGATGGGCAATAAAACCGTGAAATCCAGGATCCCGAGAAAGCGATTGGGCTCGATGGGCCAGGCATTGACGTGGCCTTACCTGGCCGCGATCGCGGTAGTCTGTCTACTTACCTATGGCGCGGGCTTGTGGTGGGTTGCCCAGTCCTCAGCAAACCAGCAGCGCGAGCAGGCGATCGTTCGGCTCGAGATGCTGGCCGACCACCTCTCGTCGAGCCTGGAACCGCTGCTCGCATCTGGCGAGCTCTCCGCGGTCCGCCGATTGGTCAGCGAAGCGGGTTATCAGCAGCAGCTGGACGCGTGCCGGGTGCTGCTGGGTGACGGGCAGACGCTTGTCGATGCGAACCTTGAAAAGCCCCAGCTCACGGTGATGCCGGCGACTTGGCCCAGCGAAGAGGCCGCCGCCTCGGGCACGCGTGTGATTAGCGACTCGGTACAGGTCGAGCGTGAGGTGCCGGTTGCCGGCAAGGGCCAGGCGCTGTTGACGTTGTCCAGTACGCTCGCGCCGCCGACATCGCTGATCAAGCCGGTGCTGCCCGGCGCGGTGTTGATCGGGTTGCTGGGTTTGGCGTTTGGTGCGCTGGTGCTGCGGAAGATGCAGGGCCGGCTCGCTGTGCTAACGCTGATCCGCGGCGCGTTGCGTGACGCGGGCAGCGGCATGCCGAACCTCGTGGCGCTGAAGGTCAACCCGGCGTGGGGCGCCGAGGCACAGGGCTGGAACCGGCTGGTGGGGCTCACCGAAACGCGGCAGCGGGAAGAAATCGAACAAACACTCAACGCGCTGAACGCGCGCAGCGGCGGCGGCACCCTCGAAGAAGCCTGCGAGGGCCTCGGCCAAGGCGTGCTCCTCGCCGACGCACGCGGCAAGGTGGTTTACTTCAACGGTACGGCCTCGGCAACGCTGGGCCTGGACAGAGACGACACGCTCGACAAGCCCAGCGTCGCCGCTGTTGGCCAACCAGGAGCAGGCCGATCTTTTCGAGCAGATGCTCGCGGGGAAAGGCCCGGGGCGTGTCCGCGACGAGGTCCAACTCGGGGAAGGGCTTGAGCAGAGCACGCTGCGGATGACGATGCGGCGCCTGACGGACAGCGGCGGGGTGATGCTTACCATCGAAGACGTCACGCAGCAGCGCACCGCCGAGGCCTCGCGCCATGACTTTGTCAGCCAGGCGACGCACGAGCTGCGCACGCCGCTGACCAATATCCGTTTGTACGTCGAGACGGCGCAGACCGACGGCGAGGAAGACAAGGAACTGCGCGGCGAGTGCCTCAACGTCATCAGCCGGGAGTCGCAGCGCCTCGAGCGCCTGGTCAGCGAGATGCTCTCGGTCTCCGAGATCGAGGCCGGCTCGATGACCATCCGCAAGGACGATGTCCGCCTCGACCAGCTCTTCAAGTCGCTCGAGCAGGACTACAAGCAGAACGCATCGAAGAAGAACATCGACCTGCGGTTCGACCTGCCGCCCAAGCTGCCCGCCATCCAAGGCGACCGCGACAAGCTCGCCATCGTCGTCCAGAACCTGCTGGGCAACGCGATCAAGTACACCCCGGAGGGCGGCAATGTCAACGTCGGCGTCGATCTGTCCGCCACCGAGCTGAACATCGAGGTCCGCGACTCGGGCATCGGTATCAGCGAAGAAGACCAGGCACACGTCTTCGAGAAGTTTTATCGTGCCAACGACCCAAGGCTCGGTGATATCACGGGGTCCGGCCTTGGCCTGGCACTGGCTTACGAGATCATCCGCCTGCACGGCGGGGAGATGACCGTCGAGTCCGAACTGAACGAGGGCAGCATGTTCCGCGTGACACTGCCGATCAGTGCGGAGGGGGTGTGAGATGGCGGGTGTCACCGAACAACGCCACGGCGCGGTCGCGGTCCTTAAGCCAGACGGCCCGTGCATCCAGGAGCAGGCCGAATCGCTAAGCGAGGCCGCGCTGCCCAAGGTACGCCCGCTGATGGGGCGCATGGTGATCGACCTCTCCGCTTCGGCGTATGTCGATTCGTTTGGGCTCGAGACGCTGCTGGACCTGGCCGACGCGATGGACAACTGTGGGCAGACCCTCCGCCTGGCCGGCGTCTCCGCGACGGTGCGCGAGGTGCTGGACCTGACCGGGCTGACCAACCGCTTTGAGTACCACGAAGACACGAACCTTGCCGTGAGGAGCTTCCTGTGAAGCTGCGTGCGCCGCAGAAAAAACTCGGCGAGCTGCTGATCGAGGCGGGCCTGCTCTCCGAAGAGCAGCTCACGCAGGCGCTGTCGCTGCAGAAACGCTCGGGCAAGATGCTCGGCAGCGTGCTCATCAGCGAGGGCATGGTCACGGGGTCAGTACTCGTTAGTGTGTTGGCCGATCAACTCGGCCTGCGCGGTGTCGTCCTCCGGCACGGCCTGATCGACACGTCCCTGCTCCAGGAGATCGGTCAGGAAGAAGCGACGCGGCTGCAGGCGGTTCCCATGTTCCGCGTGCGCGACACGATGACCGTTGCGATGGCCGAGCCGCAGTCGCTGCCCGCGATCGACCGGCTGCGCCAGCTCACCAGCTGCAAGATCAAGCCCGTCCTCGCGCTGCCACAGAACATCGAGCAGTTCATCGACCAGAACGCCGGGCAAGACCTGGACGTCGATGGCTTCCTCGCTTCGCTTCATCACTCCGAGGATGTCGAGGTCATCGCGACGGAGGAAGAAGAGCAAGACGAAGTCGCCGCGAACCTGGACCGGCTGGTCGACGGCAGCCCGATCGTCAACCTCGTCAACGTCGCGATGCTGCAGGCCGTCAAGGACGGCGCATCGGACATCCACATCGAGCCGGACCGCAAGGGCACCCGTATCCGCTACCGGATCGACGGTGTGATGCGTGAGCTCATGCAGCCCCCGGCGGGCATGCACTCGGCGATCGTGTCGCGCGTCAAGGTCGTCGGCAAGATGGACATCGCCGAGCGGCGCCTGCCGCAAGAAGGCCGGGTCCGTATCGTTGCGGAGGGTCGCGATGTCGACCTGCGTGTGTCGTCGATCCCGACGCTGCTGGGCGAGAAACTCGTCATCCGCCTGCTCGACAAGTCAAACCTCAACGTCCGCATGGAACAGCTTGGTTTCCGTGAGGACCCCTTGGACACGTTTAAGCGTATGCTCCGCCAGCCCTATGGCCTGGTACTCGTCACCGGCCCGACCGGCAGCGGTAAAACGACCACGCTCTACTCGGCGCTTGACCTGCTCCGCAGCCCGGAGACCAACCTGGTTACGGTTGAAGACCCGGTCGAGTACCAGATGGACCTGATCAACCAGATCCATGTCAACGACGCGGTCGGCCTGACCTTCCCCCGCGCGCTGCGCAGCATCCTGCGCCAGGACCCGGACATCATCATGATCGGTGAGATCCGCGATGAAGAGACCGCACGCGTCGCGGTCCAGGCCGCGCTCACCGGTCACCTCGTTCTCGCTACGCTGCACACCAACGACGCGCCCGGCGCGGTCTCGCGATTGTTGGACATGAGCATCGAGCCGTACCTGCTGTCCGGTGCGCTGGTCGGCGTCGTTGCGCAGCGGTTGGCAAGGAAAGTCTGCGTGGCCTGCGCCGCGAAGTACCACCCCGAGCCGGAGCTGCTCGCGGAGGCGGGCCTGATTGAGAAGACCGGGCGGGCGTTCCGTCACGGCACCGGCTGTCGCGAGTGCCACGACACCGGCTTCAAGGGCCGGCTGGGTGTCTATGAAGTCATGGAAGTCACGCCCAAGATTCGCCGCCTGATCCACCGCGGCGCGGCCTCGCACCAGCTGCGCGAGATGGCGCGGAGCGAAGGCGTCCGCACGCTCAGCGAAGAGGGCGGCGAGCTGGCGCTGTCCGGGGCGACCTCGTTGGAAGAGATCCTGCGCGTGACACGCAACGAGGGCGACATCACCGACGATCCCGAGCTGGACACGCCGCCCGACGCCCCCGGCAGCAAGGAGGCGGCATGAAACTCGCATACAACGCCGTGAGCGCGACGGGCACCCCGGTCAGCGACATCATCGATGCAACAAGCATGGATGAAGCGATGGACGTGCTCCGCGGTAAGGGCCTGTTTGTCACCCAGATCGAGCCCGAGTCCGACGCCCGGGCCCGCAAGAAAGTCAAGGCCTCCGGCGGGATCTCATTTAAGAGCAAGACGAAGCAGCTCAAGGATGTCGCCATGTTCTCGCGCCAGCTCAATGTGCTCGTCGCGACGGGCACGCCGCTGGCCGACGGCCTCGCCGCACTCGAGCGGCAGGTCAAAGACGCGGACTTTAAAGCCCAGCTCGCTGTCATCCGTGAGCAGGTCGAGCAGGGCCTGACGCTCTACGATGCGTTGGGTAAGGCGCCACGCTACTTTGATGAGGTCTACCGCAACATCATCAAGGCCGGCGAAGAGTCCGGCTCGCTGCCGGTCATGCTCGACCGTCTGGCGTTGCTGACACGCAAGCAGGTCCAGGTCCGCTCTCAGATCGGCGGCGCAATGATCTACCCCTGCCTGCTGATCTTTATCAGCATCGTGGTGTTGGCGATCATGCTCACGGTCGTGATGCCCCGTTTCACCGGCATGTTTGAGTCCCTGGATGTCCCGCTCCCCGCGACGACCGTCGCGCTGATGGCGATGTCCGACTTGCTTCGCACCTTCTGGTGGGCGGTGCTGCTTTGCGGTATCGGCGGGATCATCGGGCTCAAATTCGCCCTGGCTACTCCTGCGGGCAAGCGGTTTATGGACGGGCTGATGCTGTCCGTGCCCGTGCTCCGCGAGGTCACCCGCTCCTACGCCACCGCACGCATCGCCCGGCTGATGGGCGTGCTCATCGAGTGCAACGTCCCGCTGCTGGACACGATCCAGCTGGTGCGCAACGCGACGGGGAACTCCAAGTACGAAACGATGATGATCCAGGCCGAAGAGATCGTCATCACCGGCGAGCCGGTCAGCGGCGCGTTCTCGGATGAGAAGATGATCGAGCCTGCGTTCTACGAAGCGGTCCGCAACGGCGAGCAGTCCGGACGCCTGAGCATGCTCATGATCACCGTCGCCGACTTTATGGACGAAGAAAACGACACCCGGCTCAGAGCACTGACAAGCCTGTTCGAACCGCTGATCCTCGTGTTCCTCGGCCTGATGGTCGGCGGTATCGCGATCAGCATGTTCATGCCCATGTTCGACCTCACCTCGATGGCGGGGGGTGGCTGATGCAGGGGTTTGGACACAGCGCAGGCGTGATCGGCCTGGACATTGGCCGGGTCTCGGTCAAGGCGGTGCAGGTCACCCTCAGCGAGAAGGGCCCGAGGCTGGACGGCGCGGTTCGCCTGGACCGCAGCGGGCCGGGGCTTGCGCTTGAGATCGATGAGGCCCAGCAGCTGCTGCGAACGATGCAGCGGCGGGGCATGACCGCCTCGCGCGCGGTGCTTGTCGCGCCGGCCGATGCGCTGGTGGGCGGGAGCCTGAACGTGCCACCGGCCGATTCGGGCGTGTCGCGCGACAAGATCGTCGAGATGGAGCTTAGCCGGACGCACAAGATGGTGCCCGGGAGCTTCGAGATGGCCTGGTGGGATCT
Source organism: Phycisphaeraceae bacterium (assembly GCA_019634195.1). GTDB lineage: Bacteria > Planctomycetota > Phycisphaerae > Phycisphaerales > Phycisphaeraceae > JAHQVV01. Next base: position 49,572 of record JAHQVV010000202.1, read on the forward strand.
GCCGATGCCGGCCAGCGGCTCGCGCATCGGCCAGGTCCACGCGCTGGGCCTGCCGCACGCCGCGGTCCAGCCCTCGCTCGAGGTGATGGCCGAGGCCGGCCTGGGCGTGATCCGTACGGTGCCGGGTTCGTTGGCGCTGCTCGCCGCGGCGCAGCGGCACCCGATCGACCCACGCTGTATCTCGGCGGTGGTCGACCTCGGCTCGACCTGTGGGCACCTCTCGCTCATGATGGCTGGCCGCGTGGTCCATGAGCGGTCGCTGCCGGACTTTAACACCAGCCAGCTCTGCGAGGCCACCTGCGAAACGCTTGGCGTCGAGCACGCCGTGGCCCGTTACGCGCTTAGCCGGTTTGGGATCGGCGACAGCGCCGAGGGCGCCGTTGTGAGCCAGACCGCGGCCCTGCTCACTGATGCGATCAAGCCCTTGACCGAAGAGATCAGCATGTCGTTCGCTTACGTCAGCCACCTATACCCGGAAGCAGAACTCGGGCACCTCTTGCTCGCGGGCGGCGGCGCGAACCTGTCTGGTCTGGCCGAGGCGTTAGCCGAGGTCCTCGAGCTGCGAACCACGGCGATCAAGCCCGCCTGGTTACTGCCCGGCGATTGCTTGGGTGACGAGCGCGATGACTCGGCGCTTAGCGCGGCGCTCGGGGCGGCGCTGTGTGGGGAGGTGCTTTGATGACCATGCCCGACCTGACCCCTGCCAAGTTCACCAAACGGGTGCAGACGCAGGCGGCCGTCCGCCGCTGGCTTTTCCCGGTCGTGCTGTGCACGGTGCTCGGGGTGGCCCCGATCGTGCTTGAACACACCCAGCCCGCCGACACCCACGGCCAACTCGCCGAGGAACGTGTCCAGCAAGCAAACGCGCGCACGGAGAAAACGAAGTCCCAGATCACCTCCGAGCAAGCGACCCTCGGCCAGCGTCAGCGCGAGCTGCAGGCCGAGCAGCACCTCACCGAGCGGCCGGACTGGAGTGGCGTGCTGAGTCTGGTGGCCCGCCAGTTCGGGGGGGAACTGATGATGACCGGCTGCCAACTCGCTGCTGCCAATGACAGCCGGGTACGCACAAGCCTGGGAACGCTGCGCGGCGATGTGCCCGACGACTCGGTCTGGCTGATCCTTAGTGGGGTGGCGGGCTCCAACAGCGACGTGCCGGGCCTGATCATGCGGCTCGAAGGGCTGGACTTGTTTGACCGCGTGGTCATGACCGCTTCGCAGCGCGAGACCATCGCCGGTGGTTCACGCACAACCTTTACCCTCGCATGCAGGGTGCAGTAAGGGCAACAGGCGTATGAAGCTCAATGACCTCTATGACCACGGCGTGATGCCGATCCACCTGGGTGGATCCGCGCTCTGCGCGGTGATGCTGCTGGTGGGCTGGGTGTACGGCCTTGGCCCTTTGATGAGCGAGTCGCACCAGGCGACGTCCATCATCGAACAGGCCGAGCAGGCTGAGGCTCAGGCCAAGCAGGCCAAGCAGCAGCTGGACCAGGTCTTCGATGAGCTCCAGCTCGTGGAGCAGCAACTCGACGAACACCCGTTCAGCCTGCACTCCGCGACGCAGATCAACCCGCTGCTCGCGGAGCTGGCGCAGTGGTCGGAGCTGCACAACCTATCCATCACCCGCACCAACGCGGGCCGACGCGAGGCGCTGACCTACTACGACTATGTGCCGATCCAAGTCTCTGGTGAGGGCGGCTATAACGATTTCCTGTCGATGCTCCAGCGGATACACAACGGGCGAGGCGACCTGGGCGTGATCACGTTCGGTGTCAGCAGCAGCCCTGCCAGCGGCGGTGTGGCGTTTGAGATCGAGCTTGCCTGGTATGTCCTGAGTGACGATATGCAAGAAGAGCCGGCGGCCGGGCCGACCGCCGTCGTCCCGACCCGCTAGACGCAATCGGAGAGAAGTGATGGAGTTAACGAAACAACGCAAGGTGCTGGTCGGCGTGCTCTGCCTCGGGCTGGGCGGCCTGGTGGTGGACCGGTTTGTGCTGGGTTCGCCCGAGACCGCTTCGGCGGGTGACGAGGTGATCACCGTCGAGGCCCCGCCGGCCGCGGAGCCGCTTGCCGGGCAGGCCCCCGAGCCCGATGTGACCAGCGAGCCGGTCCAGGCATTGCCCTCGTACTCGTCGTTGACCCGGCGGCTGATCCAGGCTCAGGAGCAGGCCGGGCCGGCCGCCCATACAGATCAAAACGATGACCCGTTCGCGCTGCCCAAGCAGTGGCAGGTCGAATTGGCCAATCCACTGAACCAGCCGGCTTCAGACCCGGCAACACAGACGCACCGCATCTCGGGCCTGTTCAAGCTCGACGGCACCGTCCGCACATCGATCGATGGCAAGGATGAGATGCTGGCGGTGATCAGCGGCGGGGGGCTGGACGGCCGGGCCATCCGCGTGGGCCAGAAGGTCCGGGTTCCCGATGGCAAAGGCTCACACAAGATCTACAAGCTGATCAGGGTCGGTTCTCGCTTTGTGGTGTGGCAACCAGAAGGCACACAGGAAGAGATCACGATGCGCGTCGAAGAGGTCTTATAGGGCCGGTGACGATTGCAGCGGATAACGGGCCTGATTTTTCCACATTTGATTAAGTCGCCCAAATAGACGCCCGACAACCTTTAATGACGCCCCCGCAGATCGCAGTGGGGTTGATTAGAAAACCCTATTTCATCGGAGGTCGGTATGCATACGAGCAACATGAGCAAGAAACGCGGTGGCTTCAGTTTGATCGAACTGGTCATCGTCGTTGTCATTATCGGTATCATCGGTGCCATCGCAATCCCTCGGCTTAGCCGTGGTGCCGAAGGTGCCAGCGACTCGGCCCTGGCCGGCGACTTGGCGGTGATGCGGAATGCCATCGACCTGTACGCGACCGAGCACGGCGGCACATACCCGACCGTCGCTGCTTTCGAAGCTCAACTCACGACGTACACCGACGCCAACGGCAATACCAACGCCACCAAGACAGGTTCCTTCATCTACGGCCCCTACATCCGTAAGATCCCGGCCGTCAAGGTCGGCGACGAGAAGGGCAGCACGACTGTTGCTGCCGCGGCCGCCATCGGTGTCGGCTGGGTCTACGACGCCAGTGCGGGCACCGTTGTCCCCAACACCGGCACGGACACGGACGCCGGCGGCAAGGCCTATACCGATTATTGATCGGTGAGCTTGAGTAGCAAAAGACCGGGACCGGTTGAACGACTTTAACGCCGCCCAACAGTCCGGCAGGATTGTGGGCGGCGTTTTTCTGTGTTGAGAAAAAGGATGTGCCAGATCACGCCAATGCGAATAACACGCGAGCCTCGCGGATTCAGCCTGATCGAGCTGATCATCGTTGTGGTGATCATCGGGATCATTGGTGCGATCGCGATCCCGCGGCTTAGCAGGGGGGCTGATGGGGCGAACAGTTCGAAGCTGAAGCAGGACCTGGAGGTGCTCAACAAGGCGCTGGACCTCTACGCCGCCGAGCACGACGGCGCGTACCCCACGATCGCGGAGGTCGCGCAGCAGCTCACGCAGTACACCGATGCCGATGGCAACGTTTCGGCCACGCCGACGGCCACGCACATCTACGGGCCGTACCTGCGAGCGATCCCGCCGACTTCGGGCGGCAAATACCCCGGCTCGTCCACCATCGCCCTTTCGGATGGGACCGACGTCGGGTGGATCTACCGGCCCGCGCGGGCACGGATCTATCTGAACCGCGGCACCGTTGTGGACGATACGGAAGAAGACACCGCACTGGGCAGGCTGCAGGACAAGGTAGGGCTCTAAATGACGCCTACACGCGACATCCCGGTCTTACGACACGGTTTCACGCTCGTCGAACTGGTGCTGGTGATGCTCATCATCGGCGTTGTCAGCGCGATCGCGGTACCACGCTTCGCCCAGGCCAGCGCCCGACAGCGCCTGGATGCCGCGGCGAATCGGCTTATCGCTGACACCGCCCTGGCACGATCTCGCGCCAACGCCGCCAGCGAATCCGTGACCATGTCCTTCGATACAAACGACGATATCTACAAGGTCTCTGCCGTCGCCGGCGACGCCTTCGCCGTCGAACTCGGCGCGTCGCCCTACGACGTCAGCATCACAAGCGCCGACTTCAATGGCAACCGCTTCGTCCAGTTCAACGCCTTTGGCATCCCGCAGCAAACCGGCACGGTCACCATCAGTTCCAGCAGCGGCTCGGTCACCCTCGCTATCACAGAGAGTGGGGAGGCCACACGATGACCCCATGCACGCCCATCGCTCATCACGGCAGCAGGCATCTGGCCGGCTATACCCTGATCGAGATGGTTCTGAGCCTCGCGCTCTTGTCCATCATCATGGTCAGCGCCGGGTCGGCGATGCTCTTTGCCGCGAAGGCAGTGCCCAATGACGGCGACCCCCTGACCCAGCGCACCCATGATGCCCGGCTGGTCGCGCGCATCAGCGAAGACCTCGCCCAGGCCAAGTACGTCCTGGAGTACACCAGCCAAGCCGTCACCATCGTTGTTCCGGACCGCGACGGCGACAGCATCCCCGACCGCATCCGATACGCCTGGGCCGGCAGCTCGGGCGGCCCGCTGACCTATCAGTTCAACGATGCGGCAGCCACGACGATCGCCCCGTCGATCGATGACTTCGAGTTGACCTACCTGCTCGAAAACGACTCCTTCACGATCCCCGCGCCCCTGATCTTCGGCGCCGAGAAATTGCTCAGCAGCTACGAGAACGACAGCGGCACGACCGATCGCGACGTCACCGCCACCAATGCGTTTAGTCAGGGCGTTCTGCCGATTCTCTCGGCCGGTTCCTTAGGGTTTTTGCCTACCCGCCTGGAGCTCTATGCCAAGCGGGACAGCCCTACCGACGGCGTCGTCGCGGTCGAGCTGCGCGACCAGACCGTGACCGGGCCGGGGGCCGACCTCTACGCCACCGCCACGATCGATGAATCGGACCTCACCGGCGGGTTTAAGTGGAGCGAGGTTGCGATCTTCCCCGAGCAGGCGTATATCCCGAATTTTCAAGTCGTTGCGGTGTCGCTTACTCACAACAGCGGCTCAAGCACCGCCGCGCGATTCGCGTCGAATGGCCAGCTGGTCGGCGGCATGATGAGCTCGACCGACAGCGGCGCAAGCTGGACCGGCGGGCTGTCCGACCGCCTGCTCTACCGGCTCTACGGCCAGCAAGTCTTCTCCGGCGGCAGCGATATCACCGTCGCCCACGACCACGTCCACTCGATCCAGATCGAACTGGACAGCACCGGCGACAATGCATCGCCCGTCCGCAGCAGCGCGCGTATGCTCCAGGCCCCGCAGATTCTAGATGCCTTCTGGGAAAGCGACTTTGATGCCAGCCCGACCCTGATGGACCTCGATGGCGACGGCGCAGCAGACTGGACACATCCATCGGGATCGATCCCCGATAGCCAGTTGGTCAAGGGTGTTTGGAAAAAGAAGGATGTGCTTTCGGTCAGCCCCACCGATCGATTCACCGGGCCGACGGTTGTTGAGCTGCGCATGTGCGCGGAGGACCTTAGCACTGCCATCCTTACCGGCCCGCTGCACATCGACAGCAGCGGGGATGTGCTGCCGATCACGGTCACCCTCCGGGACGACGGCGGCGGGAACCAGGAGCTGGTCTTCTACAACGACCTGACGCAGACCAGGCCCTACGTCACCATGCCGGGCCTGCCCGCGGGCTGGATCGATGTCGAGATTCTGGTGATCCCGGACATGGATGCGGTCGCGCTGTGGGTCAATGAGGACCTGATCGGGTCGGTCCTGCTCAGCCGAACCGCGAGCACGGGCGAAACCGGGCTGGCTCTGTCGGGCGAGAAAAATGACGCGAAGTTCTCCCGGGTCCGCATCACCGTCGGCGGCACCGCCAGCCAGTAAGACCATACGCACCGAGTTAGCCGCCCGAAGCCTCACGATGAACCGCAAGGCCACCCAACCCGACCAACACCGACGCGGCCTCTCGCTGGTCGAGACGGTGCTGTCGCTGCTGATCCTCGGCGGTGCGTTCGTCGCGCTGCTTAACACGGTCAGCAGTTCGCGCGCCGCGCAGGGCGTCGCGGGGCAGCGGCAGTACGCACAGGTGCTTGCGGCGGACCTGATGGCCGAGATCCTCAATCAAGACCAGTACACCGAGCCCGGGGTGTTTGGCCTGGAGGCCGATGAAAAACTCAGCGGCAACCAGCGCAGCGCCTTCGACGACATCGACGACTACGACAGCTGGTCCGCCAACCCGCCCACCGATATCGACGGCGACGCGGTCGAGGGGGCCCAGGGCCTGACACGTTCGGCCAGCGTGAAGTGGGTCGACCCGGACAGCCCCGACACCGACTCGGGCAGCGATCAGGGCCTGGTCCGCGTCACGGTCACGGTCCAGCGCGGCGAAAAGATCTTGGCCCAGGTCATCGCGTATCGGAGTGACGTCTGGGTATGCCCCGAGGAGTGTCACTGATGGCTGAGCGTGCAGCGACATCGCGACGACGCAACGGGCGGCAACGCGGCAGCGCGTACATCCTCGTGCTCGGGATCACGACGATGCTGGTTGTGATGGGCATCGGGTCGAGCCTGTTAAGCCGGGTGATGCTCGAGCAGAGCAACCTCGAGGAGGACGTGGTCAGTGTGCGGCTCGCCGCGGTCTCGGCCCTGGATGTCATGCACAAACGCATTGATGGCGACACCGGCTGGCGCAGCAAGTTCAGCCACGATACCTGGGGCGGTACAGAGGCCTACGGCGATGCAGAGGTGCAGTTCAAGTTTGTTGATGAGGCCGATGAGAACCTGGCCGACGACGCGACACAGCTGTTTCGGGTTTATGCTCGGGCAACGATCGGGCACGCGGTGCGGGTCTACAGCGTCGAGCTTAAGCCCGACGGCAGCGGCGGCTATACACGTGATGCGCGGACGCTGCGGCGTGAGAGCAACGAGTAGCGTGTTGTAGCTTGACGCCCGGGAGCGATCACAGCGTTGCAAAGCGCTGGCGTGCTGCTTCGTACGACTCCCGCACGGCTTGGTCGCTGCTCGGCTCGTACCGCACCGGTTCAAACGATGATGCGATTACCGAGCGGGCCTCGCTGAGGCTGCCCAGGTCGCCGCAAGCGATGGCCTGCACGACCGCGTTGCCCAGCGCGGTCGCCTCGCCCGGGCCGGCGACGACCTCGAGGCCGGTTGCGTCCGCAGTGATCTGATTCAGTGCGGTGTTCGCCGCGCCGCCGCCGACGATGTGCAGCGTCCTGATGGTTCGGCCGGTGAGCTGCCCGGCGGTGCGGATCAGCTGGTCATAGCGCAATGCCAATGCGTCGAGGATCGCGCGGACCAGCGATCCTTCATCGGCCGGCTCGGGCTCGTTGTTCTCTTTGCAGGCTTCACGGATCCGCGCAGGCATATCGCCCGGCGTGGCAAAACGCGGGTCGTCGGGGTCGAACAGGCTCACCAGCGCCGGCGCATCACCGGCCATCGACGCCAGCTCCGCGTAGCTGTACCGCTTGCCCTGCTCTGACCAGACCCGCCGGCACTCCTGGATCAGCCACATGCCGGCACAGTTCTTCAGGAAACGTGTCGTCCCCTCGACGCCCGCCTCGTTGGTGAAGTTCGCCGCGAGCGCCTCGGGTGTCCGCACCGGCTTGTCTAACTCAAGACCGACCAGCGACCACGTCCCGCTGCTGATGTACGCGCAGGTCGTTGGGTCGGGCATCGGCACGGCGACCACGGCCGAGGCGGTGTCGTGCGAAGCCACCGCGCTGAGGCGCGTGTTGCCGGGCAGCCGTGTCGCCTCCGCAACGATCTTGTTCAAAGTCCCCAACGGCTCGCGGTCGCCCGGCTGGACAATACGCTCGAAGATCGACGTGGGCACGCCGATCGCGTCGAGCAGGTCCTCGGCCCATTCACAGGTCTGCGCGTCGTAGCACTGGCTCGTCGACGCGAACGTGTGCTCGTTCGCCCTCGCGCCTGTGAGCCAGTAAGCCAGCAGGTCCGGCACCATCAGGAGCGACTCGGCACGCTCCAGTGGCCTATCGATGTCCTGCGCGTCGACCGCGAGCTGGTACAGCGTGTTGATCGGCATGAACTGGATGCCGGTGCGCTCATAGATTTTCTGATCGGTGAGTTTGGCACGCACGTCTTCATAGATTTCATTTTTCTTCGGGTCGCGGTAGGCGGTGGGTTGGTGGATGAGTCGGCCGGACTTGCCGATCAGGCCGTAGTCCACGCCCCAGGTGTCAAAGCCGATGGACGCGACCCCGCCCGCCCGGCCCGACGAGCGCCGCAACCCCGCGATAATCTCGTCCCACAGCCGGAGGAAGTCCCACTGGTACCGCCCCTGCTCGCTGCCGTCGTGGACATGGACGACGCGGTTCTCGAAGCGGTGGGCTTCTTCGAGGGTGATGCGTTTGCCGTCGAAGCGGGCGTCCATGACACGGCCCGAGGATGCGCCCAGGTCGATGGCCAGGTAGTGCTTGCTCTTGCTCATGCGATTCCTCGTGTCTCGGGCAGGGCAGGCATTCCTGCCTGTCGCAAACCACTCTCGGTTACACCTAGAACAGGATAGTAAGATGCGCCGCCCACAGGAGCCCGCCATGCCGGACAAAGACTACATCCTCGCGCTCGACCAGGGGACAACCAGTTCCCGCGCGATCGTGTTCGACGCCTTTGCCCAGCCGATCGCGACCGCGCAGCAGGAGTTCGAACAGATCTACCCCCGGCCCGGCTGGGTCGAGCACGACCCGCGGGCGATCTGGCAGTCCCAACGCGGCACCGCGGTCCGAGCGATCCGGCAGGCGGGCATCACCGCCGAGCAGATCGCAGGCATCGGGATCACCAATCAGCGGGAGACCGCTATCGCGTGGGATCGCAACACGGGCAAGCCCCTATGCAACGCGATCGTTTGGCAAGATCGCAGAACCGCTTCCCACATCAATCAACTCAAGGCCGACGGCCGCGACAAGCTCATCCGCCAAAAAACCGGTCTGGTCCCCGATGCCTACTTCAGCGCCACTAAGTTCGCATGGATCATGGCTAACGTCGATGAGGCGCCGCGGCTTGCCGCGTCAAACAACCTCTGTTTCGGCACCGTTGACGCCTGGCTCGTCTGCAACCTGACCAATGGTGATCAGTTCATCACCGACGCGTCCAACGCCAGCCGCACGATGCTTTATGACATCCATCGCGGCGACTGGGACGACGAACTGCTCGGCCTCTTCGGCATCCCACGCAGGGCACTACCCGAGGTCGTCGATAGCTTCGGCCCGTTTGCGGAGGTCAGCGCAATCGACGAACTCAAAGGCGTGCCCATCGCGGGCATCGCCGGCGATCAACAGGCCGCGCTGTTCGGCCAGATGTGCACCGCCCCGGGCATGGTCAAGAACACCTACGGCACCGGCTGCTTCATGCTCATGAACACCGGCGATGACATCGTCTCCTCGCAAAACAACCTCCTCTCAACTGTCGCACTCCAACGCGGTGGCGAACGGCACTACGCCCAGGAAGGCGGC
>JAHQVV010000203.1 GCA_019634195.1 Phycisphaeraceae bacterium
CGCTTCGCGGAGTTGTTTGGAGTAGTAGGTCGAGACTTCGTCGAGGACCTCGCCGAGCTTACCCGACTCTTCGCCCGCGCCGATCATCTGTACGACGGCCTTGGGCAGCAGCGGGGTTTTCTGCAGCGGCTGGATGATCTTCTTACCTTGCTTAACCGAGCTATATACGCCCCGCCACATGCGTTTATACATGCGGTTGCCGGAGATCTCGCCGGTGATCGCGAGGGTGTCGAGCATGGGGACACCCGCGTTGACGAGCTCGCCCATGGTGTGCAGGGATCGGCTGATGTAAAGCGCACGGAACATGCGGCTGAAGATCGGGAACTTGAGTTTGACCTGATCGAACCACCACCCGCCGGGCTCGGTCTTGATCAGGAAGAACAGGAAGATCAGGATGCCGACCAGCCCGCCGAGCACCGCCCACCACCACTGCACCATGAACGCGGACAGCGCCATGAGGAACAGCGTCGGCCAGGGCATCGCCGCTTCCTTGCCTGCAAAGACGTCGGCGAAACGGGGCAGCACGAAGGTCAGCAAAAAGATCGTGACGCCGATCGCCATCGAAGCGATCACGCCGGGGTAGATCATCGCGCCGATGACCATGGCCCGCGTCTCGATCTGCTGGGCAAGGTAGGCGGCGATCCGCTCGAGCATCTGGCTGAATGAGCCGGACATCTCCGATGCGCGGACCATGTTGATGTACAGCGGGCCGAAGAGCTTGGGGTGCTTGGCGAGCGCTTCGGAGAAGGGCTTGCCTGCCTCGACGTCCTGCTTGATGGTCGTGAGGATCTTCTGGAATTTGGGGTTCTCGGTCTGCTCGGCGATGCCATCGAGCGCTTGGCGCAAGGAAATACCCGCGCGGACCATGACGGCCAGCTGCGTGGTGAAGCCCAGCACGTCCTTCTGCGACGGGCCCGAGGTGTAGTTCAGGGACTTGAGCGTCTCGCTCAGCGACCTGCCGCTGCGGCCGCTGACGGGCGTGAGCGACAGGACGGTGCCGCCCTGGTTACGCAGCAACTGCGCGGCGCCGAGCGCGTTGTCCGCGGCGATGGTGCCGACGGTGACCTGCCCGCTGTTGTTGCGTGTTTGGTAGCGATACGTAGGCATACTTCGACTCGGGTAGTACGGTTCGGGGTGGCTGAGCCCGGGCCTTGCGGCCCGGCGCTAATCACTAATCACGCGGCCAGGGCGCGCTCGAGCTTCTCGGGGTACGCCGCCTGGGCGATCGCGTCTTCCTTGCTGATCATGCCGTTGAAGTAGAGCTCGGCGATCGCGTTGTCCAGCGAGTTCATGCCGAGCCCGCGGTTGGTCTCGATGACGTTGGGGATCTCGAACGCGCGGTTCTCACGGATGAGGTTGCGCACCGCGGGGGTACACAGCATCACCTCGACCGCCGGGACCATGCCCTTCTGGTCGATGCGTTTGAACAAGGTCTGTGAGATCACGGCCTGCAGCGTGTTGGCCAGCATCGAGCGGATCTGGTTCTGCTGGTCGGCCGGGTACATATCGATAATACGCTCGACGGTGTGCGACGCGTTGACGGTGTGCAGCGTGGAGAAGACCAGGTGGCCGGTCTCCGCGGCGGTGATCGCGGCGGCGGTCGTTTCCAGGTCACGCATCTCGCCGACGAGGATGATGTCCGGGTCCTGACGCAGCACGTGCCGCAGGCCCGAGGCGAACGACGGGGTGTCCTGGCCCAGCTCGCGCTGTTCGATGACGCACTTGTCGGAGTTCAGCGTGTATTCGGTCGGGTCTTCGAGCGTGATGATGTGCTTGCGGTAGCGTTTGTTCATCGCGTCGATCATCGCGGCGAGCGTGGTCGACTTACCCGAGCCCGTGTCGCCGGTCACCAGCACCAGGCCACGGGGCAGGTAGGTCAGCCGCGAGATCACCTCAGGCAGGTTCAGCGCGGGCAGCGGCGGGATCTCGGTCTTGATCGCACGCATCGCGATGGCGACGGACGCCCGCTGGAGGTGCGCGTTGACACGGTACCGGCCCAGGCCGGGGACCTCGTAGGAGAAGTCCGCGTCCTTGATCTTCTCGAAGATCTTCATCTGGTCCGGGCCGGCCATCTGCTTGAGCATCTGCATCGCGCCGTCGGGCGTGATGGTCGGGAAGTCCATCGGCGTCATGTGCGTGTGGACACGCATCATCGGCGCGTGGCCGGAGATGAGGTGGATGTCGGACGAGTCGTGGTCCATCGCCGTCTGAAGGATCTTTGCCAGGTCCATATGCATCCTCTAGGAAGGTAGTTGCGGGTTGATCGGCACACTGCCGACTGTCTCGTATCGATCATCGGGGGGTCCTGGATAACCCGGAACACGCTTGCGACACGTCATCGCCTCTCACCGAGATCGCGCGACCCCTACCGCCGGGCCGCATCGCATAGGCGCGGCAACCGCTACAACCGTTACGATGGGACCAGGCGTTACAAGGGTCCGGTAGGACCGGCATTCCTGCCCCACCAACCAGACGGAGAGCAATCATGCGGGCATGGGTCATCGAACAGCACGGCGGGCCGGAGGTATTCAAAGAAGTTGAGCTGCCTACGCCGGGCCCGGGCCCGGGTGAGGTGCGGATCAAGGTCGCGGCGACGAGCGTGAACCCGGTGGACTGCAAGATCCGCAGCGGCGCGGCGGAGGCGCTGTGCCCGCCCAAGCCGGCGATCCTTCACGGGGATGTGTCGGGGGTGGTGGATGCGGTTGGGCAAGGGGTCACGTGGTACAAACCCGGCGACCATGTCTATGGCTGTATTGGTGGCTGTGGGGCCAGGCAAGGCACACTCGCAGACTACGCGATTGCCGGTATGACCGAGATCACCCAAGCGCCTAAGACAATTCCGCTCGAAGACGCTGCCTCACTGCCACTCGTCTCGATTACTGCTTACGAAGGCTTACTGAAAGCGGGCATCTACGATATCGATGACCGCACGCATGTGCTTGTTCATGGTGGAACCGGCGGCGTGGGGCATCTTGCTTTACAGGCGTCCAGAGCCGAAGGTGCCAGAGTCGCGGCGACTGTCAGTTCCGATGAGAAAGCGGCGATCGCTAAACAACTCGGCGCTGATCAAGTCATCAACTACAAAGAAGAGAGCGTCGAGCAATACACCGACCGGCTCACCGGTAAGACCGTGGAAACGTACCGGCAGACGACTTTCAAGGAAGAGGGGTTCGACATCGTGTTCGATACCATCGGCGGGCCGAACATCGCAACATCGGTCAGAGCCGCAAGACACAACGGGCAAGTTATCTGTATCCAAGGCCGATCTGAGATCGACGGAAGTATCTTACACGCCAAAGGGATTTCGCTTCATCTTGTTTTTATGCTGATTCCGTTACTGCATGACAGTACGAAGTCGAAGCATTCTCAGATCCTACTTACTGTTGCCAAGCATGTCGCTGATGGAAAAATTAAACCGCTGATCGACGGTAAACGCTTCACATTCAACCAGATCGGCGACGCACACGCCCATGCGGAATCGGGTAAGCAGATCGGCAAGGTGCTGGTGGTGCACCCGGATCACGCGTGATCAAGCGAACGCGAATATGCACGGGACGCTTCGCGTCTGCCGCTACACCGTGCTGATGAAGTTTTTGCGTTTACGCCGCGCCGCCGCCTGTGAAGGAGGGCACGTCGATGGCCGAGTCGAACTTGACGCCGACTTCGTACGCCTCGACGTCCGGGTCGTAGAACTCGATCTCTTTGCACCAGGCGACCACCGCGGACAGGATGCGTCCCGGGCCGTTCTCAGCTTGCAGCGCGATCGTGCAGCGGGTTGAGGCACGCAAGGGGTGGCCGTGGACAAAGCGCAGGCCGCCGGAGGAGATGTCCTGGCTGCGGACGATGAAGGTCCCCGCCGCGTCGCTGAGCCTAAGCAGGCACCTGCACTCGTAGGTCTGCCTGGGGTGCAGGCGTCGGCAGTCCTCTTGTTGAGCCGCTTCGTCCAGCACGGGCTGACCACGCTGGACACGCTCAAGGATCGCCAGCCACTGCTGGTCCGAGACCCACAGCCGGGTGGTGTCCGTGTCCTGCCGGGTCGGTGCCAGGTCTTCGTCGTAGCGGTAGATCACGAGGTGCCTCTAGCTGAATCGTGCACTCTGGGTATCGGCCAGATCGGCAGCCGGGTTAAGCCGGCCAGGGGGCAGACCGCCCCGCCACCCCGCCGATCCCCGCCCAACCCGGTACGGGCCGTTCACCCCATCAGCGCGAACGCTCTCTAAGGGTGCGTTGGTATACTGATTTTCGATCCTCTCGGAGTTTGCCAGATGAAGCTCAGCCTGCCGTGCCTGCTTGCGTTGACCCTGGTCGGACTCTCACCCGCCGCTGCGGCCCAGGTCACCAACACACCCGTCAGCGATGAAGACAAGGCGGTCTTCAATGAGCTTTACCGCGAGAAACTCTCCACCGTCAACCGCACGCGCAGCACCGCCGACGACCTGGCCCTGGCCAAGGAGATGATGGCGTTAGCCAAGGACGTGCCCGACGACCCGGGCGTGCAGTGCCTGATCTACATCGAGGTCATCCCGCTGGCCGCGTCGGGCTCGGATATCCAGACGATGGGCCGGGCGGTCGAGCTGTTGGACCAGCGCTGGCCCGGGCACGAGGCGGCGTCGATCGAGAACCAGCTCGACCTCGCCAGCCGGGCCTTCCGCGCCGTGCCGCGTAACAGTAGCCAGCGTGGCCCCGTCGGCGAGGCGTACATCGACCTGCTCATGGGCATGGTCCAGCAGTGCTCGGACAAGAATAACCTCCAACAAGCCATCGACATCGGCCGACTCGCCAACACCATCGCCCGATCGATCGACTCAGACCAGCGCGAGCGCATCGGCCTGGTGCTGGAACAGCTCGGCACCGAGAACGCGCTGGCCGACCGGATCCAGATGCTCACCCTTTCCGTCGAGAAGAACCCGCAGAACAAGCCCGCCGCACGCGAGTTGGTCGACGTGCTCTTAAAAAAGCGCAACGACCCCGCCGCCGCCTCGGCCTATGTGCAGTCCACCGGCGACGAAGAACTCATCGAGCTGGTCCAGTTCGCGGCCAAAGGCCTCGATCAGGCCAGCGCTCCCCACGCCATGCGCGTCGGCGACTGGTACCGCGTGCTGGCGGAGGACGAGGAGGGCCTCTACGCCGAGCAGCTGCTCAGCAACGCCCGCGCCTGGTACGCGCGCTTCTTCAGCGAATACACACGGCAGGACGCCCTGGCCAAGCGTGTCGAGATGCTGGACCTTGTCTCAGAAATACAGCTCACAAAACTACGCGAGTCGCTTGGCATCCATCGCGAGGGCGACTGGACGGATCTGATTAAGAACCAGTTCAACCCCGAGCTTCATGCCAAGCGCGGGGAGGTCCGCGTTGTCGAAAACGAGATCCAGTGCACGCCATGCGGGCTGCACTTCCCGATCAATGCCGAGGGTTCGTACGAGTTCGAGGTTGCGTTCATAGTCATGGAACACGGCGACACCGAGGAGCCCATGAGCTTCCTGCTGCCCGTGAACGAGCGTTTTATCAAGATCCGTTACAACTACACCGGGGCGGCCGTGCTCCAAGGCGATCAAGACGGTATGCGGCACGACGTCGAAGAGCGAGGCAATGACCTGGGTAAAACCAAACGGCTTCTCTTCCGGGTCGTAAGCGATGCAGACGGAGCGAAAATCGCCGTGATGCTCAACGGCGAGGAGGTGATGGCCTGGGAAGGCAAGATCGACGGCCTTGGAGGCCGCGAGACGTTCGAGCTGCCCGAAGAGGAAGAAGACCTCGTCCGCGTCTCCGTCCGCAACCCGACCATCATCAAGACCGCCCGCCACCGCCAGCAGAAGTAACCGCAGCGCGGCCCGGATCTCATCGAGGCAAGGCCGACGAATAAAAGAACCCCTGCCGTGCGGGTCTATTTCATGGCGTTACGTAGCGTTCAACCGCAGCACACGCGGTGCTTGTGTTTTGGCTGGCAAGAGAGTTGATGTGGGTCAGATCGTTTTGCCCGCGTTGCGCGGGAGCGTTGAGACGCGGTTTGTGCGCGCGGGTTTGGGCGATGGCCTTTTAGTGATGCTGTCTGACACTGGTGCTTGTGAGACGATCGCTGTGCGCGAGGGGGCGTTCTTTGAGCGAGGCGGCCAGTGAGCCTTGACGCACGATTGCGCAAAGTAGGCTGAGACCGGTTATTGATTAGCCGACCTTTTCAGCCTTGGGGTCGCGCGACATCAGTTTGCTGATGGCTTCAAGGGGGTCGAGATTTTCGAAGAGAACGTGGTAAATCTGCTCGCAGATGGGCATCTCGACGCGGTACTTAGTGGCGAGGCGCATGACGGCTTTGGCGGTGGGGACGCCTTCGACGATGCCGGGGATCTCCTCGAGGACGGTTTCGAGCTTTTTGCCTCGGCCTAGCATCTCGCCGCAGGTGCGGTTCCGGCCGGTGGGTGAGAAGCAGGTGGTGGCGAGATCGCCGACGCCGGTGAGGCCGAAGAAGGTCTGTGTGTTGGCGCCCATGGCGGTGCCTAGGCGGGTGATCTCAGCGAGGCCGCGGGATAGGAGCGCGGACTTGGCGTTGTTCCCGGCTTGCAGGCCGTCGAGGATGCCCGCGGCCAGCGCGATGCAGTTTTTCATTGCCCCGGCCATCTCGACGCCGAGCAGGTCCGGTGTGGTGTAGACCCGGAACCAGTGGGTGGTGAAGGTTTCTTGGATGGATTGGGCGAAGGCGTCATCATCGGACGCGGCGCAAACGGTCGCGGGCAGGCATTTGGCCAGTTCGTGGGCGACGGTTGGGCCAGAGATGCTGGCGTAGGGCCTGGCGGGCTTGTCGGGGTCGTCTTTGGACTGGCCTAGGCAGTCGGCGATGATCTGGGTGGGTCTGAGGAGGGTTTGGGTCTCGATGCCTTTGGAAACGGAGGCGATGCCGGTGCCTGGGGGGGTGTGGCTGGCGAGTTTTTCCCAGACGGGCCGGATGAACTGGGTGGGGGTGGCGTTGAGGATGAGGTCGGCGTCTTTGAGGGCCTGATCGGCCTTATTGGTGAAGCGGATGGCATCGGGCAGGCGGTAGCCGGGCAGGTAGGCGCTGTTTTCGCGGGTTTGGATGATTTCGGCGATGGTGTCGGGATCATGGCCCCAGACGGTGACCGCCAGCCCTTTGGAGTCCAAGAGCATGGCCATGACGCAGGCCATAGACCCGTCGCCGATAATCGTAGTTTTTTGGGGCATGAGGGGGTTTCTCGGGCTGGATGCGGGGGTGCCATCTTAATATAGAGAGCGATTAGGCTGTAGACTCAGCAATGATTATGAGCCTGGCTGATGGGGGTGCTAACTTGAGGGGTTGATGCGGTCGATGTTGACCAAGCGGCATAGCCGGTCCAAAAGGGTGATTTTGGCCAGCTTTTTGTCCTTTGAATTGGCGAATGGTAGATCGATGAGGTATCGATAATCGTACCGGCTAAGCGTACACCTGAGCGTGCGTTACAGGCTTACCGGGTTTAACATAGTAGTTCTGACCAATACGGGCTGGCTGAGGCTGGCCATTCACACAAGCAAACGAGCGTTGGGAGTAACACCGTGAGGCAACTTCGACAGATCAAACGTACAGGATGGGCAGCGGCCTTGGGTGGCTTGGTGCTGCTGACTGGTGGCTGCGAGACGGACTCTTGGTTCGACCAGTCGCAGATCGGCAACTGGGAATCCACACCCCGCGTCCAGCCGATCATCGAGACGATCAGCATCATCGAGGAAGACTCGAGCGTGGACCTGCCCACGGACCATGTTCGCCCCGAGGACCTGCGCCCCGAGAACCGCGAGTACATCATCGGGCCTGGCGACACGCTGCTCGTAACAATCTATGAGCTCCGCATCCCCGGTGTGGACGATCAGCAGCAACGACGCGTGACCGAGACGGGTGACCTGCGCTTGGCGATCGTTGGCTCAATCCCGGCGTCCGGCCGAAGCCCCAGCCAGCTTGAGCGCGATATCGCTAAGAAGCTGGACCAGGACAACAAACTGCGCGACGCGACCGTGTCCGTGCAGCTACTCGACTCGCGACAGAACACCTACACCGTGTTTACACAGTCTACTGATGGCGGTACGCGTTCAGGCACGTACGTGATCCCCAAGCCTGAGTTCCGTCTGATTGAGGCACTGACGATCGCCAACGGTATTCCCGGTCGGACCCGCCGGGTCTACGTCATTCGTCAAGCGGCGCTCGACCCCTCGGTCGCTGGCGATGTTGAGGGTAAAGGCGAAGGCGGCGAAGATAAAGCCCCAGCACCTGTTGATCCGGGCAACCTGCTAGAAGGCATCGACTCTGGTCTAGACAACGCGGGCCCCGAGGATCGCCCCGCCCCGCCGACCGGCGTGGAGCAGAGCCTAGACCCATCCGGCAACACGGGCCAGTGGGTCTTCATCGATGGCAAGTGGGTCAAGGTTGAAGGCACCGAAGAATCCACATCGTCGCTCACCGGCGGCGACGAAGACGACAAGGAACTGGCCGAGCTGAGCAAGCTCGTCACGCAGCGGATCATCGAGGTCCCGTTCCAGCGTCTAAAAGACGGCGACATGCGTTACAATATCGTGATCCGCCCTGGCGATGTGATCAGCGTCCCGGACCCCAACGCCGGCTTCGTCTACGCCATGGGCCAGATCGCTCGACCCGGTGCGTACACCATCCCAGGCGAGCAAGAACTGACGCTCTACCGCCTGATCGCCTCGGCAGGCGGCCTGTCGGGCCTCGCCTGGCCTGAGAAGGTGGACCTGATCCGCCAGATCAGCGACAACGAGCAGGCGATCGTCCGCCTGGACCTGCGTGCGATCGCTCAGGGCACCGAGCCTGACATCTACCTCAAGCAGAACGATGTGATCAACATCGGGACCAGCGCTGCGGCCGTGCCACTGGCGGTATTCCGCAACGGCTTACGGATGACCTACGGCTTCGGCTTCGTGCTGGACCGCAACTTCGAACGCGATGTCTTTGGTGTTGGCCAGTAAGACGGAATTCACACAAAATAGACGATCTGCTGTGCCTGAAAGGGCGTAAAACGTCTAGAATATAGGACCTCCCATGGCTTGACCTAACCGCCGAGCCGTGCCTTACCCGGCAACGGAAGGGCCGGGCAAGACGCCCGGTCGATCAGGCCTTGCATCCCCGATCAGCGGGCCATCATGGATGAAGTGATCAAGGTTTGGCCTCGGTTTTGATTGATCCGCTCGCACGGGCGGCCGATCGGTATCGGCAGACCCATAGTCTGCGGAGGACGTTACCACCCCATGACCAGCACACCGGTGTCCAATCTCGCGCAGGCCCAAGGCCCGCCCACCCTCATCAGCAAGACCGGCAAGCTGTGGGTCGCGATCATTGGTTTGCTCATGGTCGTCTTCCACTGGCACCTGATCAACCGGATGTTCCGCATCGCATTGGACGACCCCGACTGGTCGCACATGCTGATCATCCCCTTCATCTCCATCTACTACATCCACCTGAACCGCCAGAAGATCATGGCGACGCCTCGCCGCGTCTGCCGATGGGGCCTGCCCTTCATCGTCGTCGGGTTGATCGGCTACGTACTGGGCATCTACCCCATCCGAAACGACATGGCGATGGGCTACAGCATGATCCTCACGATCTTCGGCGTCTGCCTGTTGCTGCTGGGCCCGGCGATGATGCGCAAGCTCTGGTTCCCCATCGCTTTCATGGTCTTTGCCATCAAGATCTCGCCGGCGATCTGGTCGGTGATCTCGGGGAAGATGCAGTTCTTTGCTGCAAAAGGGTCGTTCCTGATCCTCGACCTAAGCAGCGTCATCACCGGCATGCAAGTCGATCTCAAAGGCAGCACGCTGCACTTGGACTACGGCCAACTCAGCGGGCCTACCCCCATGAACGTGGCCGAGGCCTGCGGCGGGATGCGCATGCTCATGGCCTTCCTGGCCCTGGGCGTAGCGCTCGCGTTCTTGTTCCCGCGCACCTGGTGGCAGCGGGCGATTATGGTCGCGCTAGCCGCGCCGATCGCTATCTTTGTCAATGCCCTGCGCGTGGCCGTCCTGGGCTGGCTGCACCTGATCGACCCGGCGCTGGCACACGGTGACTTCCACATCTTCGTCGGTATGCTGATGCTGATCCCAGCGGCGGGCCTACTCATGCTCGTGGGCTGGTGCCTGGACAAGATGCTGATCGCAGAGGGCAAAAAGCCCAAGGCCCCTGCCCCTCTGCCCTTTGAAGAAGATCCTCAGCAACTGCATCTGGACCCCCCACGGCTGATGCGAGGCGTGGTCATCGGGGCCGTCATGATGATCATGCTCGGCGCGAGCTATGTCCTGCTGATCAACAACCGTGCCCAGGGGGAAGTGATCCAGTGGTTGTCGCTCGGGCTGAACAACGGCCTGCTCGCGCTGACCGCGGTGCTACTAGTCGCGGGGCTTGGCTACGCGTGGTGGTTGATCAAGCGAGGCGACCCAACCCGCCAGATCGCCTTGTCGCAGGGCGTCATCGGCGGCCTGCTCGTCGTCGCGATCCTCGGACAGACCTCGGTCATCAATGCCACGGGTGTCGCGCTTACCAAGCTACCATTGCCGCTGCGCCACGGCATCGCGCTATCCTTCCCCGACCAGACCGGCGACTGGGAGCTCTTGCACCTAGATCCTAAGCTCCCCAAAGACATCGAAGCGGAGCTGGGAACCGACGAATATTTCAATCGCTACTACGTCAACAATGATGCGGGGCTCGCCGCGGCCTCGATCAATGTGGTCACCGAAAAAAATAAACCGGGCGGTCGGCTTGTGGGCTGGGACGGCTTTGATCAGCCCGGCGACCTGGCGAAGGTCCACGTGACCTACTACACCGGCATGCTGGATACGATCCCGCATGTACCCAACAAGTGCTGGGTGGTGGCAGGGCAGCGCGAAGCCTACAGCAAGGTCCACACACTCAAGCTCTCGCGATACGACTACCGCCCCGACCCAGACCACCCCGGGATGGTGCTCGCCGAGTCGGGCGGCTTCAACAAGACGGTCCGGTTGCCCTCTGATGAAATCAAGGCAACGATCTTCACCGGCGAAACCTACGAGGGCCAGCGCACCACAGCGTTGTACTTCTTCATCGCCAACGGCGACGCGATCGCTTCGAACCACGATGTCCGGTTCAGCTTCAACATGAAAGACCGCTACAGCTACTACTGCAAAATAGAGCTGCTGTTCCCCGGCGTCATCGACCCCGAGCAGGTGGAAGAACACGCCACCAAGCTGCTAAGCGACCTGCTGCCCGAGGTCATGGCGTGCCTGCCGGACTGGACCGAGGTCGAGGCAGGCACCTACCCCGAAGAAGAGACCCCCTAAGACACCCCCGCTAAAACACCCCCCCGAAACGATCAGGATCCCGACAACAGACTGGCGCCCGCCTCAGTGCCCGGGCTATTGAAAGAGAGACGGCTGATATGGCCACGCGTATTAACACCAAATTCGTCATCACCCTCGCATCGATCATTGTCCTGCTCGCACTGAGCATGGTGATCGCTTTTATGTTCCTTAAGAAGAGCGCGGAGGATCACTTCAACCTCGCCGAGGCCGCGATGGTCCGCGCCGTCGCGGTGCAGAACAAGGGTGAAATGGATGAAGATGCGATCAAGCTCTACAACTCCGAGCTCAAGCGCGCCGCCAAGCACTACGGCAACGCACGGTCCAAGGAAGCGACGAATGTCGACTACCTATACGGCTACATCGATGCCCACCAGAAAATCATCTGTCAAAACCTCACGTCCGCGGGCAACGTCATCGACGCAATCCTCGCCGGCGCGGCCAGCATCCACGACACACCCCGCGCTTCGGAGCAGGACCGCGCCTTTCTCTACCAGTTGCTGCACGAGCGTCTCCGCATCAACCTGCAGGTCAGCCGCGCCAGCCCGCTCGGGAACATGCTCACCCTGACGGCCAAGCGTCTGGACACGTCGCCCGATGATGCCGTCGCCAAGAAGTACCGCGCGATGGCCCTGTCGTACATGCCCGGGCAGCGCACCGACGAAACGGAAATCGAGCAGGACATCGCGGACATCACCGCCGCGTTGAAGGACAACCCCAAAACACCTTGGCTGCAGACCGCGCTGGCACGCTACCACCTGGGCAATGCCCGCCGGATCTACAGCGCCAAGGGCAACACGGAGACGCCCGAGACAGATGCGGGCTTTGCCCTTGCGGTCAGCCACATTACCGAGGCCCTCAAGCTCTCGGCCAAGAGCCCGTTCGCCTACGTCGAAGCCGCCGGCATCCTGTCCGAGCTGCGATCTAGAGACAACGAGGAGATGAAAGCGATCCGCGCGCTGCAGCTCGACACGGCCAGGTCGCTGGACCAGATGCTCAGAGACAAGGGCAACCGCGACAGCCTGTACACCGAAGAATTGGGTAGAGCGATCGCGATCCTGATTCGAGTCAATGTAAAAGCGGAAGAAGAAGACCCAGGGTTTGATGGCCTGGCGCGTGCCCAAACGCTCGCAGAACTCTTGGTCAAGGACCGCCCCGATGAGCCTGCCGCCTACCAGTCGCTTGGCAACCGCCAGCGCGAGCTGAATAAGTTTGACGACGCAGCCAAGACCATCGCCGCGGGTTTGGCGATCGACCGTCTCGGCAACGCGCGCCAGTTCGTACGGGACCAGCAGGCCCGGCTGAGCATGCAGTCACAGCTCGCAGATATCAAATGTACGCTGGCTCTGCAGTCTGCTGAGGAGGATCGCCGAGAGGCGCTTCTGAAGGAAGCCGACAAGCTCGTCAAGCAATTGGCTGAGGCCGATACGTCCCAGACACAGTGGCGTGATGCACGCGTGGATTTCCTTCGTGGCCGGATCGCGCTGGCCAAACGACAGCCCACCCGGGCCGTCACGCTGCTGGAACGCGCCAACCGCGCCTACAACAGCAAGGACGTCCAGACACTGCGTCTGCTGGCGCAGACGCACACACAGCTGGGCAATAACGACCTGGTCGTCGGGTTCTATGAAACGATCGTCAGCACGCTGCGCCCCGGGGCAGAGGACCTGTTGAACCTGATCAACCTGTACCTCGCGCCAGGCGAGAATCAACAGCTCGAAAAAGCCGAGGCCCAGCTCGACCGCTACCAGCAACTGATCCCAGGCGATATCCGCGCGGTCCGTCTGCGGGCCCGGCTGCTGGCTCAGCAAAACAAGTTGGATGAAGCCATCGCGCTGCTGCAGGAACAGGACCTGGAGAAACACCCGGACCTGATGAACCTGATCGCCAGTTACGAGGCGCTGTTGGGCAATACGGACGGCGTGATCAAGATCATGCGGGAGCGCCTGGCTAACCGCGCCGAGGGCGAGGGCATGAACATCCAGTTGGTCACGCGGCTGATCAACATGCTGCCGGATGCGAGCACAAAGGAGGCCGAGCTTGACCGGCTTGTCGAGCAAGGCCTTGACACAAAAATCGCGGACGTTTTCAAGCGTGTCCTGGTCTCGGGGAAGACTACGCTGGAAGACGAGCTTGAGCTGATCGACGTACGGACCCTCGACCCCGCAGAGAACGCGCTCCAGAAATTCCTGACGTACCGGCGTTGGAATGACACCGAGTCGGCCCGGCCCTACCTGGATAAGGCTATCGATCTGGGCCCAGACAATCCGCAGGTCATCGAATGGAACTTCCGCATCGCCCTGAGCGAGGCGCGCTACGACGACGCTGAGCAGGCGATCGACGCCATGCTCGAGCTGCCGCTCGAGAAACGCACGGAGATCGCGACCGCCGGCGGCCGGTTCATGCGGGCCCAGATCCAGGCAGTGCGGGCCGGGGCGATGGAAGTGGGCGAGGCCCGGAACCGTGCGTTCCGACAGGCGACCGTTTCGTACAACAATGCACTGGACGAGTACAGCCACTACATCGACGGCTGGGTGCAGCTCGGCCGACTCCACCTGGCGCAGAACAACTTCTTCGCTGCGCAGGACAGCCTGCGTGAAGCGCTGAGCCGGCAGAGCAGGAACGTCACTGCGATCGGCCTGATGGCCCGCGCCGAGTTGGGCAGCGACGACCAGGTCAACGCGATGGAGCGTTACGCAACACTCCTCACGATTCAGCCGAACAACGCCAATGCGTTGAACCAGTACACCGCGATCGCCCAGCAGTTGGGGCAGCCCCAGCGTGCTATCTCGCTGCGTGAACAGATCCGTAAGCGTGTGCCAAACAACTTCGACAACCGCAGGGTCCTCGCGGCGCTGTACGCGCAAAACAATGACAGCGAACGTGCCGAGGCGACGATCAAAGAGATCATCGAGGCCGAGGGCAACACCCGGCAGAACGTCGGGACACTCGCACAGATCTACGCCCGCAATGAGCAACACGACAAGTCGATCCAGGTGGTGAATGACTACCTGGCCGGGCTCGGCGACAAGGCGGCCTGGCAAGACCACGCGCTGCTGGCCCAGTCCTACGAGGCGGCCAAACAGACCGCTCAGGCCGACGTCGCATTCGCCAAAGCCATCGAGATAGAACAGGCCGAGGGTACGTTCCTCGCTTCGCTGTCTCAGGCGCAGGCCCGCCTGAACCGTGGCCAAGCTCAAGAGGCCGCCGCCCAGTTCGAGAGGCTTGCCCAGCAGAACCCGGACAACGCCGCACTCAAGCAGCAGGCCGCAGCACTCTACCTGCGCCTGCAACAATTCGACAAGGCCGAAGCGATTGCGAACCAGATGCCCGCCTCGGCCAGCCGCGCCCGTCTGCTGGTCCAGCTAGCCAACGCCCAGCAAGGCCAACTCGGCGTAGCGATCAAACGCGCCAAGCAGGCCGCCAAGGATTACCCCAGCGACTTCGGCCTGCGTCTGAACCTGGTCGAGCTGCTCCGAGCCGAGCAAGACCGCCAACCCGCAGACAAACGCAACTACAGCAAGGTCTTCCCGCTCGCCAAAGCGCTCGCCAGCGATCACCCGGACCGTATCCAGGCAAAGGTCGCCTTGGCGGACGTGCTGCTGCGTCTTGACCGCCGGGCACAGGCCGCCGCAGAACTTAAAAAGGCCCTGGAATTTGCGCCGCGTCACCTGGCGACAAACGAGCGGCTGTTCGGGATCAAGCTCGCCGAGGCGCGTGGGCTTGCCGTGACCAACCCCGATGCCAGCAGAGAGACCGCGCGTGAAGCCTTGGCGATCGTCGCCATCCTGATCGAGAGCCGGCCGGACTTGCCGCTGCTGCTGCGTAACGCAGGCCAAGCGGCGGGCCTGGCGGGGTTGTCCGCCCAGGCGGTGGATTACTACCGGCAGGCCTTTGAAGCGACCGGCACGGCCGAAGACCTGGCGGCGTACGCAACGACCCTGCTCAACGCGGGCCAGGGCGCGATCGCGCACAAAGTGATCGAAGACAACCCGTCACTGATCAGCAACAGCTTGTACATGCGGGCGCTGCGTGGCCGATCGCTCGCGGCGTCGGGGCAGGCGGGCGTCGCTGAGAACCTGTTCAACAACCTGCTAAAACAGAATAAGGAGCCGGCCGACGTGTCCATGATCACCCAGCAGGTCGCTCAATCATTTATCAACGAGCCGGCCCGCGCAATCAAAATTTTTGAAGGCGCGCTGGGCGATGACCTGCCGATCGATGTTGAATTGACGATCACGAGCCTGCTGATGAGCCAGCAGATGTATGACAAGGTCACCGGCCGGCTCACAAAATACGTCAACAACCCGGTCAACGACATCTCCGCGCAGTTCTTCGTTCTCACCCGCCTGGCATTGGCGCAGCAACAGTCCGGCCAGTTGAATAAGTCCAAGGCCACATATGAGCTGGTCTTCGAAAAGTTGAAGAAAAACAAAGACGCGATCCCGACCGGCCAACAGCTGGAACTGCTCAATAACATGGCGTACCTGCTTGCCGACCAGTTGGAGGGCTACGCGAAGGAGTCCGTGAATTACGCGGAACAGGCGGTCGAGCTCATCAGCGACGACACCCCGCCACTGCAAGCGGCCTTGATCGAGGACACGCTCGGCTGGGCGTACTACAAAGCGGGCCGCAACGACGACGCCCTCCGCGTGCTCAAGCGATCGGTCAACCGGTCCCCGCTGGCGGCCAACCAATTGCACCTTGGCCAAGCCTACCTCAAAGCTTACGAGGCCTCAGGCAACGAGAACGACAAGGTCCAGGCGGCCCTCGTCCTGGACAAGGCGGTGAAGGCCGCCAAGGCGGAGAACGACGAGAAGCTACTCGCCGAGGCCCAGAAACTGTACCGAGAGGCCTTATAACCCAGAAGGACCTGCCCACCTGCGCCCATGCGGCGTTTGAATCCAACCGATGAAAGCATTAATTAGCCCGGCTTATGCGCCAACACAGGGAATGATCCGATGAGTACCAATACGCCACTATCCAATATCCCCCCATTGGGCCCGCCGACCGGCATGATGCCCGGCGGCGGCCCGAGCAAGTTCAAACCGATCGACCCGCTGCGTGTCATTCGTGCGAACTGGCTGTGGATCGCGATCTCGCTGGTGATCGGCCTAGGTATCGGTGCGGGCACGTGGTACGCATTGGACAAGTACGCCGCGAAATACACTTCAGACGCCCAGTTCAACGTCCAGGCCAACCGAATTGACATGACCAGCAGCGGCGTCAGCAGCAACAGCCCGGTCCGAATGGCCGAGCTTGAGCCATTAATCCTTCGTGAAGTTCGAACGATTGATTCGGAACCTATCCTCCGCCAGATCCTCAACAAGGCCGCTGTTCAGCAGACGAGCTGGTTCGAGCAGTTCGACAACAACCTAGATGATGCATATGAGGACCTCGATGAGCATGTGATTAATGCGAGCCACATCCGTGAAACCCCGCTATTTGTCGTGCGTGCAACAACCTCTAATAAAGAAGACGCACAGACTATCCTGCGTGCACTAAATGACGAGTACAAGCGGATTAAGGATCTTGAGGTCGCAGATCGTTCTGCGATAGCCCTGCGCGCCGCTCAGAGCCGACGCGATGACGCCGAGCAACGCATCGCGAACATCACTGTACAGATCAAGCGTTTTCTGGAGACCAATCCGCTGGACACACTGACAGAAGGATCAAGCGAAGCGGCCATCCGCGTCCGTTCGCTGATCGTGGAGCAGGAACGCCTCAACCAGACGCTCAACTCCATCCAGGGCAGTTACGACCTGCTCCTGGAACGCCAGAAGCAGGGCAACTTCGACCCGTCCGACGAGGAGCGGGCCCAGATCGAAGCGGGCCAGGAGATCCTGAGCATCGACAGCCAGCTCCTGCAGCTGCGCGTTCAACGTGAACTACTACTGGAAAAATTCAAGCCCCAGCACGACGCGGTGCGAAGCATCGACCGGCAGATACTCTCTTTCGAGACAGAGCGCGAGAAAGAGTTCGACACCCAGGCACGCATCCTCTTTAACGCCAAGCTCGAGCAGGCCGCTAACGGCGTCACGCTGTTGTCCACTGAAGCGCAGAAGACCAATGCCGCCCTAGCCCAGTGGACCGTGCGTCGGCAGGATATCGTGCGCCTGCTCCAAGAATACGACACACTGCAACGTGCACTGAGGCAGGCCGAAGACGAACGCGACGAAGCGACGAATACGATCGCCGAGCTCATCGTCATCCAAGACAACAATGCCCGCGTGGTTGTTGAAGAGTATGTCCCACCGCAGCAGGCTAAGAAATCTTTTCCTCCCGAGCCTTACGTGATGATCCCGGGCATCGGGGTTCTGATCATGGGCCTAGGCACCGGCCTGATCTTCCTGCGTGAGCTGGTCGACCAGCGCATCCGCAGCGTGCAGGACGTCAAGATGATCCCCGACGCCGGGCTGATCGGCATGATCCCCAGCGCCAGCCAAGACCGTGATTCGAAGAGCGTTGACCGTGTCGTCGAGAAACAACCCGCGGGCCTGCTTGCCGAGGCGTACCGCCAGGCGCGCACGGCAGTGCTCTCTAAGATCGACCGCCGCGGCTACAAGACCCTGATGATGGTCTCTGCCAAGCCAAGCTCCGGCGTCACCACTTCGGCACAGAACCTCGCCGCTAGTTGTGCACGTTCGGGCCGGCGTGTGCTCTTGATCGATGCGAACTTCCGCCGGCCCGGCCTGGCAAAGCTGATGTCGCTCTCCGGTCAGCCCGGCCTAGCCGAGGCGCTCGGCGGTGCACAGCCTATCGAGGAAGCGAGCAGCCTGGTCCAGGCCAGCGGTGTCGAGGGCCTGTCCCTGCTGCCCGCCGGCGACACCCGCCACACCGCCGGCGAGCTCTTCGAGAGCCCCCGATTCCGCGACCTGCTGGCAAAGCTCGAGGCCGAGTACGACCTGCTGATCATCGACGCCCCGCCGGCGTTGCTGACCTCCGACGCACAGCTCCTGACGCGCCACATCGACGCAATGGTGCTCGTATGCCGGGCACGGTCCGACACGCGAGGCATGCTCCAACGCCTTTACCGTGAGCTGGACGGCCAACGCGCAGACATCCTTGGCGTGCTGCTCAACGGCGTCGAAGCCTCTGTCGGCGGCTACCTCAAACGCAACTTCCGCGAGTTCCACGAGTACAGCGGCCCCGAACGACGCGGCGCCGATCGCAGCCGCACCCACTCCAACGGGACCAGCCATAAACAGCCGCCCGCCCCAGTTGCGATCGACGAAGACATCGCAGATCAGGACGTCTTCGGCGATATAGACACGGACGATTCTGGGGAGCAGGATCGCTAAGCCTGGCACGTCGAACCCGACGAGGCTGGCGCAAATGATCCACGGCCGATGACGCCTACACTTTCACAAACCGCTAGCCCCGCAGCCCAGCCCGATTGGGCGGCGGCCTGGACCGAACTGCTTCAGTTCTGGCCTGTGCTGGCGTTGTCGTTTGGGGCCACGCTGATTCTCACCCCCATCATGCGCAAGCTCGCGATCACCAACGGGATCGTAGACCTGCCCGACGCACGCCGCAAGGCACACGCCAAGCCCGTGGCCTACCTCGGTGGGCTGGCGATCTTCCTGGGCTGGCTCGTCGGTATGTGCGTGTTCATCGGCATGCTCTTTAGCACGGACGAAGACAACGCGTTCGCCAGCCTGCTGGGCGAGAACCTATCCGCCATCGCCTTCATCGCGATGGGCGCCACGGCCATCGTCCTCACCGGGCTCTTCGACGATGTCTACGGAATACAGGCACGGGTCAAGATCGGCGGCCAGCTCTTCGCAGCCGCCGCCATCGCACAGACCCGAGCCGTCGATGACGTCATCATCCGATCATTTGCGCTAGTAAATATTGACCCGTCCAACTTTGTGATGCAGGTTGTCGGTACCGCCCTTATCGCGGTACTCGTCGTCGGCTGCTGCAACGCCATGAACCTCATCGACGGGCTCGACGGCCTGTCCTCCGGCGTCACCGCGATCGCGATGGCAGGCATGCTCGCCATCTGCGCCCTCGTCCTGACCCGCTACCACGGCGACGCCTACATCGTCTCGCACCTGGGCGTCCCCATCCTGCTAAGCCTGGCCACGATCGGCGCGGTTGCGGGCTTCTTGCCCTACAACTTCAACCCCGCCAGCATCTTCATGGGCGACACCGGCTCACTGCTGCTGGGCTACCTCTGCGTCGTGACGATCCTCTTCATGGGCCGGCTCGACGACGACGCGGGCCTCTCGCCGACGGTCTTCACCGGCGCCGTGATCTGCTTCGCCTTGCCGCTCACGGATACGTTTCTGGCGATCGTCCGCCGCAAGCTCAGCGGCCGTCCGATCTTCGCCCCCGACGCGATGCACATGCACCACATGTTCCGTCGATGCGGTTTAAGCGTAAAAAAAAGCGTCCTGGCCATGTACACACTCGGCCTGATCTTCGCCGTGATCGGGTTTTCCCTGGTCCTGCTCTCACTGCAGTGGCGCATGGCCGTCTCTGCCTTCGGGCTGTTCGTGCTGCTCATCCTCGTCGTCGGGTACCGCGTGAGCTGCCGGCTCCGGGCCACCGAGGCCGCCCACCCCAAGCCCGCCGAGGGCCCCGATCCCCCCGCCGCCCCCAAGCAGCAGGCTCAAACCGGTTAAGCCCCAGTTGCGGCCCCGCTTGACCCTGTTACAATAATCTTTCACGGCCGACTCAGTCGTCCACGCTGCCAGTGCACGCCCAGCACGGCAGACTCGTACAGGATGTACACCCCAGGGCCGGTGAAGTTCAAGCAACACCGGCCTTCGTTTATTCACCCCTCGCCGAGCGATCTCGGACGAGGCCCTTGCGGGTGACGGAACCCCGCCTCGGGCCCCCAGCGAGTGATTGGGGGGCTATGGGTTTTCATTCCGTTTTAAGCGCGGCTCACTAAGCAAGCCCCGCAACCTTTGGAGCAATCGTCAATGTCCTCACTGGCAAAAGAACTCGTCGACGCCGGCATCCACTTCGGCCACCGTGCAACGCACTGGAACCCGAAGATGGCGCCCTACATCTTCGGCAAGCGAAACAAGATCCACATCATCGATGTGAAAGAAACCATCAAGGGACTGCTGCTCGCACGCAAGTTCCTCACCAAGACCGTCGCCTCCGGCAAGGACGTCATGTTCGTCGGCACCAAGCGGCAGGCACGCGGCATCATCGAAAAGCACGCCGGCGAAGCAGGCATGCCCTACGTCACCGAACGCTGGCTCGGCGGCACCCTCACCAACTACTCCACCATCCGCCAACGCCTCAAACGCCTCGAAGAACTCGAGCGTATCGAAGAGTCCGGCGAGATCGATAACTACTCCAAGAAGATGGAGTCACAACTCCGCCGCGAGAAGAACAAGATCACCCGTAACCTCGGCGGCATCCGCGAGATGAACAAGCTTCCCGGCGCGATGGTCATCGTCGACGTCAACCAGGAGCACAACGCCGTCCGCGAAGCACGCAAGCTCGGCATCCCCACCGTCTGCCTGATCGATACCGACTCGGACCCCGAGTTCGCCGACATCCCGATCCCCGGCAACGACGACGCGATGCGCGCCATCGAAGTGATCATCCACTCGCTCACCGCCGCCGTGAACGAGGGCAAGACCCAGCGCGTCGAGAAGTCCGGCGGCAAGGACGATAAAGCCGGCGAGCCCAAGCCCAAGCGGCGCTCCAAGCGCGCTCAGTTCTCTGCCGACGACGCACCCGCTGCACCCGAAGGCGACGCACCCGCTGCACCCGAGCCCGCAGCTACGACCGAAGCCAAAGGCTAAACCCGCCTAAGCCCTTTAACCAGAACCCACGACAACGAAGCGGCACGGCTTTGCCGCTGTATCGCAAGACGCTCCCTCAAAGGAAAAGAAACCATGGCAATCAGCGCCAAAGACGTAAAAGCCCTCCGCGACGCCACCGGGCTGGGCATGACCGACTGCAAGAAGGCCCTCGAAGAGGCCGGCGGCGACATGGACAAGGCCGCCGACATCGCCCGCGCTAAGTTTGGCGCCAAGATGGCCACCCGCTCGGACCGCGAGTCCGCCGAGGGCCGCGTCGCCATCGCCACCAACGGCGACGGCTCCAAGGGCGCTATCGTCCAGATCAACACCGAGACCGACTTCACCGCCAAGAACGACGCCTTCGTCGAGATGGCCCAGAAAGTCGCGGACCTCGCCCTCCAAGGCTCGGCAGGCGATGTCACCGTGACCGACGAGATCGAGGCAACCATGGAAGCCGTCCGCCTCACCACCGGCGAGAACGTCCAGTTCGGCGCAGGCGTCGTCTACGACTCGGGCAAGCCCGGCTGCGTCGGCGGCTACAACCACTTCACCGGCAAGATCGGCGTGCTCATCCAGCTCGATACCGAATCCGAAGCACCCTCCGACGAGCTGATCAAGGACCTGTGCATGCACGTCTCCGCGATCGTCCCCGAGGCCCTGGGCGTCAACGAAGAGGACATCTCTGCCGAGACCGTCGAGAAGGAGAAGGCCCACGCCAAGCAGGAAGCCATCGACTCGGGCAAGCCCGAAGAGATCGCCGAAAAAATGGTCATCGGCAAGATGCGCAAGTACCTCGACTCGGTCGTCCTGCTCCGCCAGCCGTTCATCAAGGACGACAAGCAGCAGGTCCAAGACGTCCTGCCCAAGGGCGTGACCATCAAGGCCTTCAAGAAGATCGCCATCGGCTAAGCCGAGCACACAAAACACACGCCAAAAGAAAACCCACCAATCGGCGGGTTTTTTACTGCGCGTAAGCTCTGTGGCGTTGTGACAGCAATACCGTAAGACTGATCGCCAAAACCGCGCCAACTTCGCCTCCGCTCAGTGTCGGCGTGCCACCTCTTTATCTCACAACCCTTCAATCGAACGCCTGTCCTCAACCCCGCGCGCACAACGACTAGCCAACCCCGCTTAAAACAACGCTAGCAAGTCAACCAAGCTTCCCTGAAAGCCCGCCCCAGCCATCTCTATGCACGGCGTGGTCACACCCGAATTGACGCCCCCTTGACGCTCCTTTGATTCGTGGCCCTGTTCATCCGCCCACGCGGTATACGACGCACCCAAACAGAGTCCCGGCGCTTGTCCCGCCTGACAGGACAAGGCGGTCTCCTCTTAATTCAACTCGTTGTGCGGCTCATTGTCCCGATGCCACTTACGGCTCATGTCGTCATCCGTCTTGTCGGTCGCGAGGGACTGCTTGATCGTCTCCACATGGCCGTCGAGCATCGCAAAGTTGGCCCCTTCGCTGTGGATATCGCTTGGGAACTGGCCCGCGCGTTGCAGGCCGACAAAACCGGACCAGACTTCCGTGGGTGTCTGCCAGCCCATGCTGTCGGCCAGCACGATCATGTTGGACGGGCTCTTGATGTCTTTGTCAAAAGACGGCCCCTGAGGAGGCACGCCATTACGGTAGATCCCCATCCCCCAGTTAGGAGTTGGTAGACTTGTGGCATTTTTGCCCCAGACATTTAGGCCGTAGCTGAAGTGCGTGTCGTCGCCTGGCGCAAGCGGCTGCTCGTCCGCCTGGTAGCCCTCAAAGGCGGCGTTACCAGTGCCAAACGTAGGGGTCCACTTTGTCGTTTCATCGGTGCTCGGGCAGTGGAACCACTCTGTTTCAGCCCCCTCCGCCCCGACGTACTCGCGGATCAGCGCGGGCCAAACCCATGCTGTGCCCCCGAAGAAGCTCCTGTTGATCCCGACCGGGTGCTCCCCGTCGTTTTCAACTGAGTAGCCGACGAAACCGATCATGGCCTGCTTGAGGTTGCTTGAGCACTGTATGGCCTGAGCGCTCTTGCGTGCCGCGCCCAGCGCGGGCAGCAGGATCGCGATAAGCAGCGCGATGATCGAGATCACCACGAGCA
>JAHQVV010000013.1 GCA_019634195.1 Phycisphaeraceae bacterium
CGCTCTTCACGCTCTTCACGCCCTTCCTGGGTCAGCTCGATGAGTTGGCCTTCCTGGTCGAGTCTTCGATCCTCGAAGAGCTTGCGACGCTAGATCGCCCGCGCGGCCGCGCCCCGCCGGCCTGAGTTCGCTCCGACCTTCGGCCCGTACTCAAACCCGATCCCTTGATCGCGCCTGTATCCTTGCAGCCGCGGGAGAACCTCGCATGCGTTGTCGTGCATTCACGCTCATTGAGCTGTTGGTTGTCGTTTCAATTATTGCCATGCTGATCGCCATCCTGCTGCCCGCATTGGGCAGTGCCAGGCGATCCGCCCAGCGCACCGCCTGCCTGTCGAACATTCGGCAGTTGGAGGTAGCACACTGGGCCTACATGACCGACAACAAAGGGCAGATGCTTGGCACGTCGCACGGCGGGCCTGATTCATCGTGGATTGAAAAGCTACGCAAGTACAACGAAGGTTTACTCCTACAGTCGCCACTGGATACCAGCCCACATTTCGAAGGAGGCACACCAGTGGGCGGCGTGTATAGGCAGACCAGCTACGCGTTGAATTACTACCTCTCGCCGGACGCAAACCCTACTGCGGTTCCAGACGCGGTCCAGAGAATCGACCAAGTCAATGTACCCGGCGAGGTCGTGCATTTTGTCCTCAAAGTATTTGAGGGCACGATGGCCGTCCGGGATCATGTTCACCCACATTTTTGGGATGATCCAGACGCAACCCTACAAGCCAGCTTTGCTTCATCGGAGATGCAAATCGATGCGCACGGCGGCGAGCCCCAAACCCCCCAGGCGCTTAGCGCCTACGGCTTTCTCGACGGCCACGCCGAGCAAGCCACCTTCGAAGAGGTCTACCGAGGCCTCGATGACAATCATTTTAATCCCAAGCTCAACAGGTAACTACAAAAACCGTTCTGAGCGAAGTTTGAAAGAAACACGATGCATAACAAATGCTTAATGAACGCAACATTCTCGCTTCTCACACTTGCCATTGCGACACCAGCAGTAGCGCATAACGGCCGACGCTTCGAAGTCAAAGTCGTCGATAACCAATTGGTCGCGCAAGGCTACATTAGCGGTGGCGGAGCCCAAGACGACGGTGGCGGCCTTATCCGGCCTTACTACAACGCGCTTCACGGCCACTTTGGCAATATTACCGACTCGGTCGCCAGAGCAGACTTGCCCGGCTTTGATGTTCTGGACGAGGCCGATGAGCTCATCGGTTATGAACTCACATGGACGGCAGTCGGCTTCAAACGATGGGGAACCCCGATGCACGCCGGCCCCGTTGTGCTCGATGAAATGCCCGATGGCGAAGTACTCAAGGTCGCTTTTAGCGGCGTCGATGTACGCAGCGACGAGTTCGATACGGGCACGGCGTCGTTCAACCTGCTTGATAATTTCACCGGAACCAATGGCGACGATATCGACCTGCTCTACGACTTGCTTGGCCCGAACCCCGTTGGTGAATTGTTCGTGATCGAATCGGTCTTGAGCACCAACGCGCCCGGGATTGCGGATAGCTCCACGGTTTACACGATCCTGTCCCCCGACGGGATAAACGGAGTCGAGAGACTCCACCACCAGTCGCTCCACGCTGAGGGCGAATTGGGTACACCCGTGCCAGAGCCTTCCTCACTAGCGCTTGCTGCCCTGCTGCCGCTATTGATGCGGCGTCGGCGAGCCTAATCGTTTCTCAATGAGACCTACGAACCGTGGGCGGTAATCGCTCACGGTTTTTTCATATAGATGAAAGGTTGAGCAAGCGGTCCTGTCACCTAGACTGTGCGATACTGTAGACCTGTGTGTCATCTTTCGAATAGGAGTGTCTTATGCCACTGAGCCGCCGCCGGTTCCTGAGTCAAGCCGCCGCGGTGACCGCCGGGTTTACCGGCTTGCGTACATATGCGGAGGACGCTGCATCGGGTTCCGTTGTGGCGCAGCTTTCCGCTCAGCTAGGTTTTGGACCGCTAGCCAATGACCCGCAGAAGGTGCTTGATCTGCCTTCCGGTTTTTCATACCGCATCTTCTCGAAGACCGGCGAGAAGATGGATGACGGCTACCTCGTCCCGGCCAAGCACGACGGCATGGCGGCTTTCCCCGGGCCAGACGGGATGACACTCCTGGTCCGCAACCACGAGGTCGAGGGCCCGGTCTTTCGTAATGGGCCGTTTGGCTGGCAGAACGAGTTGATGGCGAAGATTGATCCGGCGATGGCGTACGACACCGGCTTCGGCCGCACGCCTGCGCTTGGCGGAACGACAACGCTGGCCTACGACACCAAGCAGAGAAAAATGGTGCGGCACTGGCTATCGCTGGCCTGTACCGAGCGGAACTGTGCCGGCGGACCGACGCCTTGGGGGTCGTGGATTACCTGCGAAGAGACCGTCGAGCGTGCGAGCGAACAGCGCGAGAAGGACCACGGCTACAACTTCGAGGTGCCCGCGAGCGCGGAGATCGGATTGACGAAACCCGTCGCGCTCAAGGCCATGGGGCGGTTCAATCACGAAGCCGTCGCCGTCGATCCCGAAACCGGCATCGTCTACCAGACCGAAGACCGGCAAGACGGGGTCGTCTACCGGTTCATCCCCGATGTGCCCGGCAGGCTGGAGGCCGGCGGCAAACTGCAGGCCCTGGCGGTCAAAGGCCTCCGCCCCATCGACCTACGTAACTGGCACGAGGACGCGCCCAAGAAGCTGTATAACGGCGGCTCGGGCGATGGCTCCTTTCAGATCGACACGGCCAAGATGCTGCTCATGGAGCAGGGCAAGGTCCTCGATGTCGAGTGGGTTGATGTGGATGATGTCGAGTCGCCTGATGACAACTTGCGCTATCAAGCCTACGACAAGGGCGCGGCCCGCTTCGCTCGGGGAGAGGGCATGTGGCACGGCCACAAGTCGATCTACTTCGCGACAACAACCGGCGGCCGCAACGCGAAGGGCCAGATCTGGCGATACGCGCCCAGCCGGTTCGAGGGCACGCCCGACGAAAGCCGCTTCCCCGGCCGGCTAGAACTCTTCATCGAGCCCAACGACGCGTCGATCCTTCAGCACGCGGACAACATCTGCATCGCGCCGTGGGGCGACCTGATCGTTTGCGAAGACGGCGGCCCCGTCAACCACGTCCTAGGCGTCACCCCCGAGGGCGAGATCTACCAGATCGCCCGCAACACGATGAACAAGAGCGAGTTCGCGGGCAGCTGCTTCAGCCCCGACGGCTCGACCCTGTTCGTCAACATCCAGAACCCCGGCCTGACGATCGCGATCACCGGGCCGTGGGCGGGTTAAGCTCGCTCGGCCTCGCAGATCCGATCGGCCGGTAGCCCCTGACATGACCGGGTTGAAACACGCTGCCGTCCTCGTGCTGCTGGCTGGCCAGCTTGGGGTGATCCTCCGTCTCCTGACGCGGCTGCTGGCTCGCTAGCTCAGGGCACGAACACCACCACCGAAGCGACCGGGCACGCCGAATCACGCCGGTCCGTTGCGGTGACGGTTGAAGCAAACTACGGGGGAGGCCTTGAAAAGCTCGCCGCTTTTTACGAAGAGAACCCCGACAAGTGGCGGCACGATATTGATCTCAATGGCGACGGAATCAACGAGGCGATCTGCACCAACACATTCTGGGCAGATAAACCGGCATGATAAATCCAAGCGATGGTGCAGCGGGCAACAGGCCGTTTATTGTGTTCCACCAGACCAAAGGCAGGTGGAACACAATCAGGGAAGAATTCTGGTGCCGAGACTACACCGTTCATGAGGCGAAGGTCAACGGCTGGGCCGTCCTCTCAAGCATAAGTCGGTCCAGCATCGCGGAATATCCCGTCGAGGTCTACACCTACGAGTCGGGTCGCTACAGCATCATTTATGAGCATACGTTTATGCCTCGGGAAGACCCGCCGGAATCCCGCTAAACTCTCCCCATGCAACTCCGCGGCCGAGATGTTTACCGAGCCACGCTCTACGTCGGGATCCTCAGCATCCTGTTGATGTTCCTGGTCTGGCCGATCATCCTGACAGTGCGTGGCGGGTTTGTCTCTGCCGACGGAGGCTTCACCCTCGACTACTTCTTCGCCGAGGGCACGGGCGTGCTCCGCGACCCGCTTTACCTCCGCGGGCTGCTCAACGCGTTCCTGATCGCGGTCTGCACGACGCTGCTATGCCTGGTCGTCACCCTGCCGATGGCGGCGATCGCGACCAGCCGGGACTTCCCCGGCAAGGCGATGGTCAGCGCGCTGGTCCTCGTCCCGTTGATCCTGCCACCCTTCGTCGGGGCGATCGGCCTGCGGGCCATCCTCGGCCGCACCGGCTCGCTCAATGCCTTGCTGCAATGGACAGGCTTACAGAGCGCAGACAGCCCCGGCATCGACTTCCTCGCCGCACAGTTCTACATCCCCGGTCTCGGCGAGTTCAACGGCGTGTTCTTCGCCGTCGTCCTCATGGAGGCCCTGCACCTCTACCCCATCCTCTACCTGAACATCACCGCGTCGATGGCCAACCTCGACCCATCGCGCGACGAGGCGGCGCTCCACCTCGGCGCGGGCAAGTGGCGGCGGTTCTTCAAGTGCACCCTGCCGCTGATTCTCCCCGGCATCTTCGCCGGCTCGACCATCGTGTTCATCTGGTCGTTCACCGAACTCGGCACCCCGCTCATGTTCGAGTACACCGAGGTCACGCCCGTGCAGGTGTTCTACGGCCTGACCGAGATCAGCTCCAACCAGCGGCCTTATGCACTGGTCGTGGTCATGCTCGTGTCGGCGCTTGCGCTGTACCTCCTGGGTAAATTTGCGTTTGGCGGACGCGCCTACGAGATGCAATCCAAGGCCCAGCACGCGCAGGCGCTCAAGAAGCTCACCGGCTTCAAGGCCTTGGCCGCCGCGTCGCTCTTCATCGGCATCACGGCGCTGGCGATCCTGCCGCACATCGGCGTCATCCTCAACTCGCTGTCCGGCATGACCGCGGGCAACGACTGGTACCGCACGGTGCTGCCGCAGTCGCTCACCACCGAGCATTTCGAG
>JAHQVV010000204.1 GCA_019634195.1 Phycisphaeraceae bacterium
CGTTTCGGCGACTGTGGAGCCATTGGTGAAATACCACCCTTCGTGAGTTTGTGGCCTAACCTCGATTCCCTTGAATCAGGGCGAGGGACAGCGGGTGCTGGGTAGTTTGACTGGGGCGGTCTCCTCCGAAAGAGTAACGGAGGAGCGCAAAGGTTGGCTCAGCGCGGATGGAAACCGCGTTTTAGAGTGTAAGAGCACAAGCCGGCTTTACTGCGAGACCGACGGGTCGAGCAGTCTCGAAAGAGGGCTCTAGTGATCCTGCGATCCCGTGTGGAAGGGTCGTAGCTCATCGGATAAAAGGTACTCCGGGGATAACAGGCTGATCGCTCCCGAGCGTCCATAGCGGCGGAGCGGTTTGGCACCTCGATGTCGGCTCGTCACATCCTGGGGCTGAAGGCGGTCCCAAGGGTTGGGCTGTTCGCCCATTAAAGTGGCACGCGAGCTGGGTTCAGACCGGCGTGAGCCAGGTCGGTCCCTATCTGCTGTGGGCGTAGCAACATTGCGAGGATTCTTCTCTAGTACGAGAGGACTTGGAAGGACGTACCCCTGGTGCGCCGGTTGGTCTGCTAAGGCCACCGCCGGGTAGCTAAGTACGGCAGGGATAACTACTGAAAGCATCTAAGTAGGAAGCCCCCCTCAAGATCAGTGTTGCACGCACATTTGTGTGAGAGACCCCAGGAAGACTACCTGGTTGATAGGCGGGAGGTGTAAGGGCCGAAATGCCCTCAGCTGACCCGTACTAATGGTCGATCGCTTCATCATCCCGACCCACAACCGTCGTCGTTGATCAAAACGCAAGTTCAGACCAACAACGCCTGCCACCCTCTTAGGGAAATGGGTCGCACGAAGCACCCCACAACGCTTACAACTCACTTGTTGCATTCATCAAAATCAAAAACGCTTGGATCAATCGCGGATGACACCGCTTTTGACAAACCGAGGTCCCCAACCCACCTCCTTGTCAAAACGTCGCCCGTCATAAGCCTACGCCTAGGCCCTTGATCCAGGCTTTAAGCCAAAAAACCTGTCCGCCGGTCGAGCCGTCAAATGAAGACGCAGGTCTTCAGCAAAGCTCGATCAAGGCGGGCTTGCTCGAAAGGGCAAGCCCCACCTTTGCCGGTGACCATAGTGCTGGGGTCCCACCCGTTCCCATCCCGAACACGGCCGTTAAGCCCAGCATGCCGATGATACTGCCACCGCGGGAAAGTAGGTCATCGCCGGCTTTTTCAACCCCCTTCGCCTAAAGCGACGGGGGTTGTTTTTTGCGCGCACCAAACTTCCAGAAGCTGCTTCAGCACGGTGTAGCGGGTGACGCGCAGCGTCCCGTGGAGCTATCTTTAAGACATGACCGAGGGTACCCATCAGTATTGTGCCAATTGTGGCTACCCCGCAGTAGGCTGGGCGACGGCGCGCTGTCCCGAATGTGGCAGTTCGGAAACATCCGATCTGCGGCTGGGCGAATCCCTTGGGCGAGTTTTAACCTGGCTGCTTCTATTGCTTGTTACGGGTGCAGTACCTGTCGTGATGTGGTTTGGCCCTCATGAAGATATTGCACACCAAGGGTTCGATTTTCATTACGACCCGACGAACCAGCACTATACGCCCGGCCGAGGGTTCGTGGTCGTACACACCTTCTCGGATCGCTTTGTGCCTTGGGAAATGAAAACCAGCAACATCATGAAGCGATACGAGTACGATCCGTCATTGCTCGACGAGATCGAGGTGGCGCTATTCGATGGTACTGTGGTGCGTGGCCAGTTTGTCGGGCAGCTCCGGCAGGCGATGGATCAAGTCAATGTGCTCAATTACGATCCCGTTTTGGATCAGGTCCGCTTTATTGAAAATGGACAGGATGTGATCACACCGCTCGATCGGTCTGCTGTCGAGCGATGGATAGCAGTGGCGTATCCCAACTTGGAGCCGGAACTTGCTGATCTTTTTTCGGACACGATTCCTTTAGCCATAGAAGACACCCTTCAAGGGCGTTCGGGATCCATTACACGCGATAAGCTCCACGCCATCGATGAATTATTTGGTCGAAGCGGATCGAGCGCTGCAGCAATTTATCAGAATGATGACCCGCTGACGCTGCGCTTCTCGGTGACCTATGCCTTGGTGACAGCCGGATTGTTTCTGTTAGTGCTCGCGTTTCCCGGTCGTTATTTACATCAAGCGTTTCGTCATGCGAACTGGCATATTGGGGTCGCTTGGTGTTTGAAGAGCGGGGATTGAATCTGCTGGATCGACCGAATTCACGGAAAATGCTTCAGCACGGTGTAGCGGGTGACGCGCAGCGTCCCGTTTCGGGTATCCGCGCATCGTATACATCTAAAACAATCCGCACGGGACGCTGCGCGTCGCCCGCTACACCGTGCTTTTTAAGGTTAGCCCTTGAAGTCTTGGACCCATGTGTAGCGCTGCGGCTTGTAGCCCGCCTTGATGGGGTTCTGCTCGACGTAGTCGATCGCGCGTTGGATCGAGGCGTCGGTCTTTAAGAACACCGACCAGCAACCGCGTGCCCAGGGCGTCGGTTTCTTGCCGTTCTCTTTCGCCTCGCACGGGTGCGAGCCCGTTTGGTTCAGGAACATCGTTGCGCGGGCTTTCAGTTGATCGGCAACCGTCTCGATCGTGCGATCACACCGCTGGATCACGAGGTGAACGTGGTCGGGCATCACCGCGCACGCAAAGACAACACGCCCGTTCTTCTCGGTGTAGTCGGCAAAGCCTAGCGCCACGGCCCGGGCCTGCTTGCCGTTGAACACCACCGGCGGGCGGGACAGCGCCTGCTTCGC
This sequence comes from Phycisphaeraceae bacterium, assembly GCA_019634195.1. Lineage (GTDB taxonomy): Bacteria > Planctomycetota > Phycisphaerae > Phycisphaerales > Phycisphaeraceae > JAHQVV01. The sequence goes on from JAHQVV010000204.1 coordinate 2,793, forward strand.
TTCTTTGCGTTTGGCGTGGTCGTGCGGCCGATGGGCGAGGGACGCTTTTGTCTGCACCTTGGTCGCCCGCCCGCCCACGCGGTACAGCTCGAAGCTGCGCACAAAATCCGACCACGACCCGCGCGGGTCGTTGGGGAGCCAGAACCCGTAGCACGTCAGGATCAAGTGGTACGCCCGGACCATCCACGGATCATATCAATTGCGGTGTAGCGGGAGACGCGAAGCGTCCCGTGCGCGAATCATTGGGACTTTGTCACACGAGTGATTTGCCAAACCACGGGACGCTTCGCGTCTCCCGCTACACCGTGCTGAATTCACTTTTAGGCGCTACTCTATCCACGGCTGGATCGGGTACCGCTCGTAGGCGGTCGTATAGTCATACCTGCCGCCGGTGGAGGGGGTGGATTGGTATCGCTTGTAGATTTCGCTGCGGTAGACCGCGGGGTTGGTGACTTTTTTGCGGAACTCGGATTTGAACAGGCCGACCTTCTCGAGGTCGCAGGGGACGAAGCCGTCGATCAGTTTGAAGCCTGGTTTCAAGCGGAAATCGAGCCGCTTCGGGTTCCGGAAATCCGTCAGCTTGATCGGCAGCGGGGTGTTCCAGCGGAAGGTGCCGGGCAGGCTGGCCATCGTCGGGTTTTGAATGAAGTCTTGCTTGGGAAGCCGGGAGTTTCTGCCGACCGTAAACAAGGCTTCAGGATCATCCGGGTCGGCGAAGTTGTGGTAGTTGTTCAGCACCGAGCTGTAGGACTGCGCAAACGGGTTTTCGTTCATGTACTTGGGGAAGTCCGGGAACGCGTCACGCCAGAGCGGCTTGTCCCAGCCGCGCTGGCCGACAACCGTCTCGACGTTGTAGATGACGTCGTCTTTCTGCCCGCGGGGGTATCGGCCGGAGTGGTACTGCTCGGCGATCTCGTCGTACATCGCGCGGATCGCGTGATCGGTGGTGGGCATCTGTGTGGTCCACCACATCAAAGGCGTGTCGAGGACGATGTTGTGGTAGGTGTGGTTGTTCGGGCCGAAGTACGTCGTTGCGCCGACGCCGGTCTTATAGAAGATGTTGCTGCGATAGGTCGTGCCCGAGCCGCCGTCATCGACTCGGACGGCGGCGATGGCGTGTCGGCCGGGCTCGTGCATCATGTGGTGGAAGAAGTTGTGCTCGACGACGTTGCCGTTGAACCACTTCTTGGCACCGCAGTACAGGACGTTCCAGTCGCCCATCTCCCAGCCGATGTTGTAGAACTCGTTGTAGGCGATGTCGATGTACGCGCCGCCGTAGACGATGGCGTTGTTGGTGGTGTGGTAGACGTTGTTTCGGAAGGCGATGCCGCAGCCCTGGAGCCGGCCGCCGCTGTAGCCCTGGCCGCGGATGTGGTGGAAGTGGCAGTTGACGACTTCGTGGTGCGAGCGGGTGAGTGCCTGTGTGTCGCCGCCACGGACGATGAACGCGGTGGGGGTGTTGTAGATGTCGCAGCCGTCGATGCGGTGGTGCGAGCCGCCGTCGATCCACACGGCGACGCTGCTCGTGTTGCGGATCGTGCAGCCGGCGACATGGTTGTGGCTGCCGCCCTGGATCCGGATGGCTTTGCCCGTGTTCTCCAGCACGAGGTTTTCGAAGCGGATGTGGCTGGCGTCCTTGACCGAGATCAGTTCCTGGCTGCCGATGATCGACAGCGGCGATCGCGAATCTTTGCCCGCAATCGGCCAGAGGTAGAGGGTTTTTGCCTGGCGGTCGAAGTACCACTCGCCGGGCATGTCGAGCTCGCAGAGCAGGTTGCTGAAGAAGAGCCGCCTGTGCGGCTTGCGGTGTGGTTTCACGTCGGGGTCGGCGAAGCCGTGGGGGTATCGCACGCCGCCGATGCCGTACAAGGTTGGACCGATGAGTTGTACCTCACCGCCTTCGGTGACCCGGGCGACACGGTTGTTGTCGCGTTGCCAATCGATGCTGATGTAGCCGTTCTGGTAGACGTCTTGGGTTCTGGCTAACTCACGCTGCCAAGCGACGAAGTCGGTTGACTCGCTTAGGGTGAAGCGCCCGCCGGTAGGCTTGCCCATCGTTGCGCGGGGCAGCCTTTCGCCTGATTTCAACCAACGGGTGGTCGGCCCCAAATCGAACACTTCTTTGATGTGCGCGAAGCCACGGTTCGGCCAGCGCGCGTGCTGCAGGGTGTACTGGCCCTGTGTCAAGATGCCGTAACGCCCGTTACCAGCGGGGAATGCTTTGGCGATTTGATCGGATACCTCAGCGACGCGGACCCTGCCTTGCGCTTTGGGTTGCAGACGAGCCCGTTCGTCGGCATTGGGCTTGCGGAAGAGGTCGGCGGGGACGGCGGTGCCCCCGTGCAGTACGACGCGTTGCCCCGGCATGGCCCGGTAGGTGACCGGCGACGCCTCGCTGCCGCCGTCACGGGCGTCGAGGTGGAGGGCACGATCGAAGTGGTACCGCCCGCCGAAGAGATAGACCGTGTGGGGTTCTTCGTCCGCCGCTTTCTCGCGCATCAGGCGGAGCTTATCGCGCGCCTGCTCAAGCGTTGCCAGTGGCTTTTCCTGTGTGCCCGGGTTGTCCGCCGAGCCATACGGGGCGATATATAGATCGATGGCATGAGCCGCCGGCCCCGGTGCAATGAACAACAATAGGCAAAGGGTCGCCATCACAAAGGCGCGGCTTCGGAATGCCCGTATGGTGAGGTGGTTTGATGCGTTAGGCGTATTTCTGTGTTCCATCTATGTGCAATCGACGAGTGATGGTCCAAACCATTACCATTGGCGCAGCGTTAGAAAAGGGTGATTCGGCTTGATTTTGTGCACTTATCTGTGCGCACGAACATGGGATTCGGTCCCTTGGTATGGGATACTCCGAATTCGATCGTGCACTGCTCAGTGCCTGGCACCGCGCACATGAACAATGCAAAGACAACCCCGATGAACTCGCGCAAGTCCTGCAGCGCAGGCAGATGTCCACCTACACCCGGCCGCTGCGGTCGTGGTCGCTGGTGCTGCGGGCCTGCGATTCGCGCATCGACGACAACAACGCGATGGGCCTTGTGCGCATGGACCGCGCAGAAATCAGACGGTTGTGCTCGCCCGTGGTTATCCCCGAGCCCGGCGTGTCCCTCGATGACGCGGCGCGCCTGTTCGGCGTCAACCGCACGACCGTCTCGCGCTGGGCGGACCCACCCCCGGAAGGTCAAGGCGAAGCTACGAAGCCCAAGACTTGGTACCAGGATGTGCAGCGGCAGATCACTGAAATGAGCGACATGAAGTGGCCGCCCAGCACGTACCGGGTGGCGGGCAAGCGGCTGATGCTCGAGCACTTCGTGAACCGGGCGGACCGCAAGCGCAGCACGACGCGGGTCTGGACGCCGAGTTTTGATGGGCTTGACCCGGGTGGCGAGGTGTGGTCCGGGGACTGGGGCGAGACGCGCGCGGGCCTGGCCGACCGGGTCAGCGAGGGGTTCGTGCAGCAGTTGCAGCGGGTGGATCGGAAGCTCGGGGGGCTAACCAGCAGCGTGCCAACCGGCCTGCGCGTGCGTTCCCGCGTCTGGCAGTGGGTGTGCCCCGAAGTCGATGGCGGGTGCGGCCGGCGGGTTTACAAGCTGTACCTGCCGATGCCTTGGTGGACGATGCAGCGCGTCTTCGGGGATCGGGCGGGTCTTGAAGCGGGTGTTGACCCGTGTGCCGAGGCCCCCTCCGCCCGTTTTCTGTGTTTGCGGTGTGCGGGATTGGTCTATGAATCGGCGGAATTGGGATCAACGCCCGCGCGTCTCAAGGGCGGATCGCGTCGGCGGGTGGACGTTTTGGATCGGCTGATCAAGCGGCAAAGCGGCGGGGTGCTGCGTCGGCGTGATGTGTTTACGGATTCCTAATCCCATGAATTCGGAAAGAGTTTGTTGATTTTGCCAACCATCGGGTACAATCGCACGCCGCCGGGCACCGGAGTCCCGGGGTTGATGGCTACGGTTAGAGACGAGCGTGAAGCGATGCCGGGCGTTCCGGCAAGAACCCGATCGGACTCGAGACTGTTAGGAGCTTCACGATGAAACTCTACGTTGGTAACTTGAATTTCCGTACGACCCAAGAATCGCTCGAAGGTCTCTTCTCTAACTACGGCGAGGTCCAGGAAGTCGCGATCATCACCGACCGCGAGACCGGCCGGCCGCGCGGCTTCGCGTTCGTCACCATGGCGGACGAGGGCGGCAAGGAAGCGATC
>JAHQVV010000014.1 GCA_019634195.1 Phycisphaeraceae bacterium
CCGCTGGATTGCGGGGCAGTCGCAGCCAGACTTCGATTCAGTCCGCCTGCTCGTCCGCCTGCTGCCCGATGCGCGGGCGCAAAAGGCGATCCTGACCTCGTTTACCGCCGGGACCGACTGGCACATCACGCACATGAACCTGGAGCTGGATGTCAACCACGACGGCAAGGTCGACGCGGAAGACGCGCTGGACGCGAGTTGTAACGCCCTGAAAACCTCCAGCGAAACGCTCGTTGCCATCCGCGAGGCCAGCAAGGGCAAGATCCTCAACGGGGACGAAACGCTCGAGCTGATCTCGATCTTGAATCACACCGTCCGCCACTGCACGATCACACAGCGGATCCTGGTCGATATGAGCGAGCAGCGCAAGAAGCGCAAGCTAAAGTTAGCAAAATGAGTGCCGCAGCCTGCGCTATTTTTTTTCGGAATACCGGGGTATCCAGTGCATAATGCCGGGATGAGAACAAGCCGACACACACGAGTCACCTGTTTTTTCTTCTGGCCCGTCACGGTGTGTTGTTTCCTCGCCGCGCTGCTGGTTGCCCAACCCATGACGGCAGAAGAACAAGACCAACCACCGAAGACCGGGCGGTTTGAAACCCGCTTTGATCAAAGACACGATGAATCAACGCCTGAGAAGCTAATGGCCCGATTCCAGACAAAGAACATCGAAGAAGCCGCAGCGCGCGACCCGCGGCTCAAGCCGGAGGATTATGACATCGCAGATGAGTCGTTCCAAGTCTACGTGCCCGAGGCGTATACCGAGGAACAGCCCTACGGTCTGCTGGTTTTTATCAGCGCCGGCGATAGTGGCGAACCGGGCGACCTCTGGCGGAAGGTACTGGATAAGCACAAGCTCATCGCGGTCTCACCGGATGACATCGGCGATCGCCGCAACCTCTGGGCACGCTTTGGGCTCCCGCTTGATGCGGTTGTGAATATGTTGACGCGCTACAACATTGATCCAGGCCGGGTGTATGTCTCGGGCTTTTCGAAAGGCGGGCGGATCTCAAGCCAACTCGGGCTGGTCTTCGCCGATGTGTTCGACGGCGCGATGCCGATCGACGGGTGCGACTGGTTTGTCGCCCTGCCCGTGCCAGACGAGCCCAAAAACGTAAGGTACCGCGCGCGTATGGCCCGCCCGAGGGCAGCGATGATGCGTATCGCGACCCGGAACAACCGGTACGTCCTCATGACTGGCGAGCACGACGGCAACCGCGACCAGACCAAAACAATCTATGAATCCGGCTATCAACGCCATCGATTTAAACACGCCCATTACCTTGAAGTACCCGACAAAGGCCATGCCATGCCCAACTCGGAATGGTTCGAAAAAGGGATCGAGCTGTTGGATAAACCCCTGGTAGAAGACCAAGGCGAGCGCGACTAGGCCGGCGAACGTTCACTCGCCTTAACGGTTAGATCGATAGGCTTGGCTTCTTCTTCCGCTCCCTCGATATGCAGCTTGTCCGCGCGCTGGGTGGACCAGTCTTTGATATCACGGTCGGGCGCGGACTCGCCGTCGTAGGTGTTGACTTTGTTGTACGCGTTGTCGCGCTGAGCGGGGGTGAAGCCCGCGTCGCGGATGAGGCGGCAGAGGACCGCTTCGTTGAGGCAGTAAGTCGTGCCGGCGGCGCTGACGACATTCTCTTCCATCATCACCGAGCCCATGTCGTTGGCGCCGTAGAACAGCGCGAGCTCACCAATGTGTGGGCCCATGGTGACCCAGCTTGAACCGATGGAGTGGATGTTGTCCATGAACAACCGGCTGATCGCCTGCATGCGCAGGTACTCGGTCGCGCCGGCGAGGCGGACAACCTTGCCCGCCCGGGGCACCAACTCCCCGCAGGCTTGCTTATCCAGCGGATCGACTTTGCCGTCGAGAACGGCCTGGGCAAGGGCATCGCCTGGGAATGGCTCGTTGGTCGAGCGGTCGTAATCCGGCAGATGACCTAGCGGCGTGTTCTCGCGCTGGAAGGGCCAGGCGATGAAGGCCATGTACTTGCCGGGCCAATTATTTTCGATCGCTTCATCCTGTCGCTCGCGGATGCGGGCCATGTGATCGAAGCGGTCGGCGACGCCCTCGATGTGGCCGAACATCATCGTGCCGGAGGTCTTCATGCCCAGCTTGTGTGCCGTGGCCATGACGTCGAGCCATTGATCTGCGGTCGCCTTACCGATGCCGATGCGTCGGCGCACGTGCTCGGCGAAGACCTCACCCCCGCCGCCTGGCAGCGAGTCGAGCCCCGCCTCCATCAGCATGCGCATGATCGCTTCGAGCTTGGCGCACCAGACCCCGCGGCCCAACTCGTGGCTCTTCTTCGGGTCCGTCTTCGGGAAGCCCTCCATCTCGTACACCGCGACGAACTCCACGAACTCCGGCGGGCTGAAGCCATGGACGTGGATATGCGGGAACTCGGCTTTCAAACCCTTGAGCAGGTCGATATAAAAATCGACGCCGAGGTTCGGGTGCATCCCGCCTTGCAGGAGGACCTGCGTCCCGCCGATGTCCGAGAGCTCGCGGACCTTGCCGTGCAGTTGTTGCTTGGTCAGGACGTAGGCATCGTCGTCACCCTCTTTCCGGAAGAAGGCGCAGAAGGTGCACGACGCCGAGCACACGTTGGTGTAGTTGATGTTGCGGTCGATGATGTAGGTGCGTGTCGCGCCGTCCTCGGCCTTGCCGTGGATCCGATCCGCCAGGGCGCTAGACCAACGGCCCAAGGCGTGCAGCGAGGCCTCGTGGTACAGCCGCAGCGCATCGCGTACCGACAGCCGGTGCTCACCCGCGATCACGGCGGGGATATTCAGAACTTGCTCAAGCTTTCGATCATCGGCCTGCATACCCCTATCATAGGTCGCTGCAGAACGATTGTCGGAAACGGGAAATACAACTGTAAAACCCCCTGTACAGAACAAGTCTTTTTACCTATCATTAAGACCTAAGGGACATATTCACCTAACCGGGACCGGGAACCATGATGACTCACCAATCAACACACAAGGCTTGCTTTACGCTCGCGCTCATCGCCCTGATCGGCGGCGTAGCCGGCTTGTTCACCACCTCGAGCTCGGCACTGCCCAGCGACGCCAAACCGCTGGCCCAACAGCCCGCCCAGGACGACGGCGAGCTCTCCCCCGAGGAGCGCCGCAAGCAGGTCGCCGAGGAGCGCCGCAAGGAACGCGAAGCCCAGAAGACTGCGAATACCGCCGAGGCGATGGAGGTCTGGGAGCGGTACGAGTCGGCCTACCTCGCCGGCAAGATGGATGAGGTCAAGGAGATGTACCAGGAGATGCGTACCAAGCAGCGCCACCTGCCGCGCGAGAAGCAGATGGCCATCCGGCACATGAACGAACGGGCACCGGAGTATCGGCCCAAGTGGTGGAAAGGCACGAAGAAGCAGGAGAAGAACAGCTTCAAGGCCGAGATCTGGGGCCGGGACTTCTACGCCAACTACGTGCCGACGCGCGAGCTCGGCCTGCAGGCGGTGTACCCCAAGGAAGAGTTCAACCGCAAGACCGGCGAGTTCGAGGTCGTGGACCTGATCATCCTCGTCACGTGGAAGCCGTTGATGGTCGACAGCACCGAGGCCGCGGGGGGCAAGATGTCCAAGATCCAGGGCTTCACGCTCGGCGACATCGCCGAGGTCATCGTCTGGCACGAGCTGGGCCACAACTACCTCACCGAAACGATCTCGACCAAGAACAACGTCCAGCTCTACGACCGCTACAGCGACCTTTACTCGACCATGCACGAGTACTTCGCCGACATGGCCGCGATCTACCACGGCACGCCGCAGGCCCGCAAGGTCGCGATCCAGTTCCGCCTCGACGAACTGGACTACTACACACAGGACTCCTCGCACTGCCGCGGCGCGCACGGCATCGGCGCGATCATCATCGCAGATATGCTCATGAACCCGGAGAAGTGGCCCAGTGTCCGCTTCCCCCCCGCCGTACCCAAGCAGCAGGTCGAGCTGAACACGATCATCTACGTCTACGAGAACCTGCCGAAGGATTGGACCGTGGAAGAAGACATCCGCCTGCAGGGGCTGGCCGAGGAATTCGTCATGAAGCAAGGCGAGCGGACCTTCAAGAGCAAGGGCGAGATCCCCCTGCCCAACCGCCTCAAATTCAAACTCATGATCGGCGAGGACCGTGAACACCAAACCAAACGCGACAAGTGGGTCACGACCAAGCTCGAAGAGCTGATCTCCGACGGCCGGGCCGATAAGCTCGCGGAAGGCCAGACCTACGACCCACCCAAACGAGACAAGAACCGCCGCCGCGGGTTCCACTCGTCGGTCACAATCATCAACGGTGAAATCGTCAAAGAAGATGACGATGGCCCGCCACGCATCGAAGTACCCTGGGACTTCTAAGCCAACACAACAAACCACCTAATGAAACAACCCGCGTCACAAACGCGGGTTGTTTTAAACCTGTATTGGTTTGCATTGCCTTCGGGTGTCGGGGCAAAGCCCTGACCGCCCGCCGCGGAGGCGCACTCAAAAAGAAAGCATCAAAGCAGATCGCTTCTCAAACTTCTTCGATTTGCTTGGATTTATCGTTCACCAGCGTATCGACCTCGGCCTCGTGCTTCTTGAGCAGGCCCTGGATATCGTCCTTCGCGCCCTTGATGTCGTCTTCGCTCAGGCCCAGCGACTTGTCGTTCTTGAGCTGGTCGATGTGCTTGTTCGCGTCGCGGCGGGCGTTGCGGATCGTGATCTTCGCCTGCTCGCCCATCGCCTTGCACGACGCGATGAGTTCCTTGCGCCGCTCGCCCGACAGCGGGGGGATTGAGATGCGCACTTGCTTGCCGTCCGCCTGCGGGTTCAAGCCGAGCCCGGCCTTCTCAATGCCCTTGATGATGTCTTGCACCGTGCTGGGGTCGAAAGGCTTGACCAACAGCTGCGTCGGCTCGGGCGCTTGGACCATGCCCAGCGACCGGAGCTCTGACTCCGTGCCGTAGGCCTCGACCTTGACAAACTCGATCAACGCCGGCGACGCCCGACCAGTCCGAACCCCCTTGAGTTCGCTCTTGAGGTAATCAACGGCCTTGTGCATCGAGGCCTTCGCGTCTTTGTCGATCGTGTTCAGGTCCATGGGTTTCTCTCGTTTGTTTGCGGTGAGTCAGATATCATAAAGAGTCTGGCTGTAAGCTGCGACCGGGGCGATAGATCATGCGGGTTTCGTTTTTTAACGCCAAGACGCCAAGGGGCCAAGACGCCAAGAAAACCATGAAGGTCCCCCGAAGAAACAAACGAAAGAATACAACACCGCCAGAGCTAGGCGATGAGATAACCTGGTCAAAAGGCAGGGGGGCTTGGCGTAGTTGGGTTGCTGTCGATACTTCATGGCTAGAAAAAGGATTAATCGGTGTAAAGAAACGCCCTGAGTGGGGTCACTGCAAAACTATCCACATACCCCCTTATGAGAACCGTGTAGTTTTCATCGAAATCGATCGATTCTGGAATCCCAACCCTATTTCAAAAGCAAGACGCAGCAAGATAACACTGCCCTCCGAAAACACTTCCTGATTGTCTTGGCGTCTTGGCGTCTTGGCGTCTTGGCGTTCAAATCGAACCACAGAATATTACACCGAAACCCTTGTCCCATGCGACGTCCCTGCCACCACCTCCGCGATGTGCCCCGGAGTCTTCATGTCGAACACCACGATCGGGATCTCGCGCTCCCGGCACATCGCGAACGCGGTCAGGTCCATGACGGCGAGCTGCTTATCGATCGCCTCGTCAAACGTCAGCGACTCGTAGCGCACCGCGTCATCGAACTTGTTCGGGTCCTTGTCGTAGATACCATCGACTTTCGTCGCCTTGAGCACGGCATCCGCGCCGATCTCGCTGGCGCGCAGGGCCGCGGCACTGTCGGTCGTAAAAAACGGGTTGCCCGTCCCGCCGACAAAGATGACGACGCGTCCTTTTTCCAGGTGCCGGATCGCTCGGCCGCGGATGTAGTTCTCGGCGACCGACGAGATCGCCAGCGCGCTCATCACACGGGCCGGCTGCCCCATGGACTCGAGCGCTTCTTTCAGCGCCAGCCCGTTGATCGCCGTGCCGAGCATCCCCATGTAATCCGCAGACGCCTGGTTAAAGTCGCTGGCCTTGGCGAGCGCCGCGCCGCGGATGATGTTGCCCCCGCCACAGACCACCGCGAGCTGCGTGCCCTGCTGGGCGGCGTCGTAGATCTCCTTCGCGATCAAGCTCAGCTCCTTCGGGTCGATCCCGAGGCTGCCGGGGGCGCAGAACGCCTCGCCCGAGAGCTTGAGCAGGGCGCGTTTGAAGTGGGGCTTGGCATCGGGCATAAAAACTCCTTGTGTTGCGCGGATTCTACTTGAATCACCCTTGGTGGGACAGGCTTCCAGCCTGTCATTGAGCGATAGGCACAAGCATCTGCATGACAGGCTGGAAGCCTGTCCCACCACCAATCGCAAACCCGTCACCGTTATACTGCCCGCTCTGCTTAAACCACCTATCGAGGCCTGCGTTATGTCCGAATCGTCTAACATCGAATCGACCCTCTCCGAAGATCGCCACTTCCCCCCGCCGGCCGAGTTCGCGCAGCAGGCCCACCTCAAGTCGGTTGACGGATACAAGGCATTGCACAAGCGTTCCATCGAGGACCCCGAGGGGTTCTGGACCGAAGAAGCGAGCAACCAGTACTGGTTCAAGCCCTGGGACAAGGTCCTTGAATGGAACGCCCCGGACGCCAAGTGGTTCGTCGGCGGCAAGGCCAACCTCTGCTACAACGCGGTGGACCGCCAGGTCTCCGAGGGCCACGGCGACGCCACGGCCATCATCTGGGAAGCCGAACCCATGGACGAGCGCGGCGAGCCCATTGTCACCAAGCTCACCTACCACGACCTGATGGTCGAAACCGCCAAGTTCGCCAACGCGCTGAAAGCCAAGGGCGTCAAGCAGGGCGACGTCGTCACCATCTACATGGGCATGGTCCCGGAGCTCGCGATCGCCACCCTCGCCTGCGCCCGCATCGGCGCGGTCCACTCCGTCATCTTCGGCGGGTTCTCCTCGCAAGCCATCAAAGACCGTGTCGAAGACGGCGACTCCAAAATCATCATCACCTGCGACGGCTCGTACCGCCGAGGCAAAGTCGTCCCCCTCAAAGACAACGTCGACGAAGCGGCCGCGCAGACCGACCTCGTCGACACCGTCATCGTCTACCAGCGCTGCAACAACGACATCGCATGGACCGAGGGACGAGATGTCTGGTGGCGCGACGCGATGAACGCCGTCGATGACCACTGCCCCTGCGAAGAGATGGACTCCGAGGACCTCGCGTTCATCCTCTACACCTCCGGCTCCACCGGCAAGCCCAAGGGCATCATGCACACCACCGGCGGGTACATGGTCTGGGCAGCCATGACCTCGCGCCTCACCTTCGATCTGCATGCAGGCGACGAATCGGAAGTCTACTGGTGCACCGCAGACATCGGCTGGATCACCGGGCACACCTACATCCTCTACGGCATCCTGCCCAACCGCGTCCCCACCATCATGTACGAGGGCGCGCCCAACCACCCCGCACCCGACCGTTTATGGGATATGGTCGAGCGCCACAAGGTCACCAAGTTCTACACCGCCCCGACCGCCATCCGCGCCTTCATGAAATGGGGCGATGAACACCCCCGCAAGCACAATCTTTCTTCTCTAAAAGTGCTCGGCACCGTCGGCGAACCCATCAACCCCGAAGCATGGATGTGGTACCACAACGAGATCGGCGGCGGCAACTGCCCCATCGCCGATACCTGGTGGCAGACCGAAACCGGCGGGCACATGCTCACCCCCCTGCCCGGCGTCACCACCACCACCCCCGGAAGCTGCTGCCAACCCATGATCGGCGTCGATGCGGCCGTCGTAAACTCCGAAGGCGAAGAGGTCGGCACCAACGAGGGCGGCATCCTCGTCATCCGCAAGCCCTGGCCCGGCATGCTCCGCGGGATCTACGGCGACCGCGACCGCTACATCGATACCTACTGGTCCAAGTTCCCCATCGAGAAGGGTTACTACGTCCCCGCCGACGGCGCCCGCGTCGATGAGAACGGCAACTTCTGGATCATGGGCCGCATCGATGATGTCATCGTCGTCGCCGGCCACAACATCGGCACGATGGAAGTCGAGTCCACCCTCGTCGCCGAAGGCACGATCGCCGAGGCCGCCGTGGTGGGTTACCCCCACGACGTCAAGGGCAACGGCATCGCCGCCTTCTGCATCCCCAAAGGCGACACCCCCGCCCCCGGAAGTGACGAAGCCGCGGCCCTGAAAAAACAACTCACCGCCTACTGCGCCAAAGAAATGGGCGCCATCTGCAAGCCCGACCAGATCCGCTTCACGCAGGCGTTGCCGAAGACGCGCTCCGGCAAGATCATGCGCCGGCTCTTACGCGACATCGCCGCCGGCAAAGAAATCACATCAGATGTATCGACGCTGGAAGACAAGTCGATCGTGGAGAAGCTGCAGGCGTCAGAGTGATAGTTGTTTTTCCACGGATGCACACGGATGGGCAAGGATTCAAAGCAAACCTCACGCAGAGGCGCAAAGGCGCGGAGAAAGGCAACGTAGGCCGAGCTTTAGCCCGGCGCACGAAACGCAAGCTATGCCGGGCTAAAGCCCGGCCTACGAACTGAGACTTCGATTCGCTCTGCTTATGTGGTAATCTTCTATTAAACCTGCCTCGGTGGCGTACCCGGGCAGTCCAAATGGGATATGTCAGGTAACAGTATTCCGAAGCGCAACGCGATCACCGCAGAAGAATTGTCCGGGAGTCTCCACATGTCACGACAAACCTTCCCAGTCCTCGCTCTTTCGATTCTGCTCACTCTAGTGGGCTGCAACAGCCAAACCCCATCGGCCTCAACCACCCAGTTCGAGCAGGCGTGGGTCATGCCGCAGAAGTACATTGAAAACCGAACGCTTGAGACCCGAGACTTCGAGCAGTTCGACGTGGGCCTGGGGTATCACCACTACGAAACGGATACGGCCAAGTACCGGGTGCATTACGTCGCCGACCTGAAGTGGACCGGCTACCGCGACTCGCTGCCCGCCGGTTGGGACAAGGACTGGGAGCCGTCGTTCCAAGCCCTGCGGGTTGCGGCCCGCGTCGTGGCCACCGCCGAGCGTTTCGATCCGACACTTAATCAGTGGGTGCCCGGCCCGTCGATCGACCTGGCCGACATCACGCTCAATAACAATGGTGCGGGCCTCGTCAGATTTGATTCCCTACTCTACATCGAACCGAGCGATTCGCGATTGAAAGGGCGCTACTTGGAACAACCCGCCCGCCTGCCGATGAACCTCTCGCTCCAATGCCACGACGGCCAGATCGTATGCAACGGTAAGGGCTGGCCGCCCGGCGATTTGCTCGGCCCGGGTATTCGCTACGAGTACGGTGAGGTCGCGTACGAACCGATCGATATGACCTTCTCGAACGGCACAGGCAGTTTCGGTCGTGGGGGCCCCAACAACAGCAAACACTACCGGCTCGAGCCGGACGGCTGGGTGCGGACCAAGTGATACGGCTCCCCGGCGGGTGGCCGTGGCATGCCGCAGGCATCCCACGGAACAAACGTTCTGTCACCTCATCCGTGGGATGGCTGCGCCATGCCACGGCTACCACAGCCTTCTTGGCTTGGCTTTGCGCCTCCGCGCCTTTGCGTGAGATCAATCCGGCGGGTGGCACTGACAAGCATGCCTGTGTTTGTCGGCGGGTGGCCGGGGTGGAGGCCGGGTGCCATCGATGAGCGAGCCGTTGTCAAGTTCGGGGGCAAGGGGTTGGGGGCGTTGCAGCCATCTATTCGGCATCACCCGTTTGGGGCGTGCCATGTGTCTGATTGCGCGTGCCGACGCCATTCACACTAGCTAGGCCCGTTGCCGGCCTCGTGGCACCCACTGACGCCTGGTCGGCCACGCGTCAGCACCCATCCTTTGTGCCAGGCCAAGCCGATCAAGCGTAAAAATCAAGTGGGCCAAGCACGGGTGGCCCACTTGAACTGGGCCATCCATCCTTTGGCCCACTTGAATCGGACCGCGGGTGACCGGTGTCGAGGGCGGGTGACCGGGTGCCACATCGCGTCCCGAAAGGCGCTATGTGCGAACCATCTTGAACACACGCCAGAGCCTTCGCACACAGCGCCCTTCGGGACGCTGTGTGGCACCCCAGATCGTAGGCTGGGCTTTAGCCCGGCAAATGAAAAAGTAATCGCCGGGCTGAAGCCCAGCCTACACTTAGAAGACTGTTTTACAGTGGGGCTTGGCATATCAACCGTAATCATGCCGAATACACCGCGTCGATCACACCATGATTGATTCCAGCCATCGACGAGGCATGTTCCCGATCCCAGGCAGTTTTTTGCTTTGCTGGCTATTAGCAGGCCTTGTTGCATTTGCTGTTGCTCAGCCCGGCCTTGGAGAAGAAGCGGATGGCTTGGTATGGATCGAGCTAAAGGAAAACCCCGCTGCGCTCCGCAACCCGATGAAGGGCTGGCGTGGGCAGATCGCTCTGCATTACGGCTGGGGATCCAAGCCGATTGACGACCTGGGCACCCAGCCGATCGGCACGCCATACGAGTCGCTTCGTAAGTGGTACGTGAGCTGGGACACGGTGGAGACAAAGGCGTCGGATGGGACGGACCTGTTGCGGAAGGAGGCCGACCGTGTGCTGGCCGACTTCCCGGACAAGAATATGAAAGCCATTGTTCGTCTGGCCTTGTACAGCAAGCGTGGCTCGGAGTTGCCTGAGGGCCTGCCGCCGCTAAACAACCCGCGGGCCTGCGATTGGTACCTTCGACCAGAGGTGAAGGCCCGGATCGAACGCCTGATCGAGAAGGCGGCCGAGGCGTGGGACCAGGACCCCCGCGTTGCGTACATCGAAATGGGGGTCGTTAGTAAATACGGCGAGCAATGGGACCTGGGCATGTACCCAAAGGTCGAGGCTTATCTGCATGAGGCTTTTAAGGCTTTTGAAAACAAGCCCGTACTCATCCGGGGTTGTGGCATTTATCCGTGGAGCCCCTCAGCCGAGCTAGCATCTTCCAGAGAGTACGGATTCTTTCAAGACTCGTTCGGTAAGCCGTGGTACGAGAAAGAACTGCTCACGATGGCGCGGTTCGGGGGTGGCGACCGCTGGCACCGTGTACCGATCGGCGGCGAGAGCAAGATCGCAGAGCACGCTGCCAAGGCCGACCAGCGCATGCTCTCTCAGGGTCGAAGCGACTTTATACGGCCCCACAAGCGCGAAGGCCGCGTGCTGGTCCCGGGGCTGCTCGAAGATGCGTCTCGGTTGGATTACTTCCATGACCTGATCTATCAGAGCCACACCAGCTTCTTGGGCAGCCCCTTTGGCACGGAGTTGACGGGCGGTCCGGCCGAATCGATTACCTCGATCCAGAAGGCCTTGGGCTATCGGTTCGTGCTTCGCCGGGCGGCGTTTACCACCAGCACCGCGCCGGGCGGGAAACTCAAGGTGAAGTTCGAGCTGACCAACAACGGGTCTGCGCCGATCTATGGCAAGTGGCCGATCGAGGTCAGCCTCGTTGAGCCAAAAACACGCCGCGTCGTCTGGAACAAGGCGTTCGCCGAGGTCAACGCGAGTGGTTTCCTTCCCGGCGACCGGTACGACCCGGATCTCAATCGTTACACGCTGAAGCCAAAGGTCTATCGCGTTTCTGAAGCGTTCACACTGCCCGGGGACATCCCGCCCGGAGAGTATGCCGTAGCACTGTCGATCGTGGATGCTGAGGGGGGAGGTCGCCCTGCAGTCCGGTTCGCCAACCAGCATTATTGGCGTGGCGGGCTGCACCCCCTCGGCATCACAGGCGTGGGCCAGGCAACCAAGACAACCCTTGATCCCGGTGGGTTCTTCACGGGCTCGATCGACCCCTCGCTTCAATATCAGGTGCCACAAACAACGGACTAAACGCGACTAGGTGCGACTGGCTGGGGCTTGGGGCCCTCGGAACAAATTAGTTTCGCTCTATCAAACAACCCGGCCTGGGTCTTCACACGCTCAGGCACCAGCCACCTCTTGGCGTTTAACCAGCGGCCAGCCTCGCCTCGATATCGGGCAAGAAGCGGTCGCGCAGGCCGGGGAGCTCGGCCCTGAAATTGACCCGGTCCCGCGCGTTGGTCCGGCACCAAAGCAGCAGCGTGCTTTGTCGTGCGGCAAAGAAGACATCCAGGTATCGCAAGACGTCGTCGGTCAGCGGCCGGGCTGAGCGATAGCCCGCGACCAGGGCGTCTTGCCACGGACGGGGCCCGGCGGGCGGGTCGAAGCCGAGGACGGTCACGGCAAGGTCCAGCAGGTGGTGGGCATAGCCGGCATCATCGAAATCGATCGGCCGGGCTTCGCCGGCAACAAAGAGCGCATTGCTGAGGTGCAGGTCGGCGTGGACCAGGCCGAAGACATCGTCGCCTTGCCCCAGCTCGTCCAACGCGGCGGCGAGGCGTTCTTCACACTTCGCGTGCAGGTCGTGCTCCCCCGCGGGCAGTTCGTCCCAGACATCGGGCGCGATGCCGACGCCCGTGTTCCGGCCCATGATCGTGGCGAGGTCCCACCGGAAACGATCCAGCGGCTTGGCAGGCTTCCAATCGGCGGCGTGGTTGTGCAGGCGGGCGATCGTGACGCCGAGGCGGCGCATATGCTCATGCCGGCGTTGCGGGGCTTTCAAGATCCGGCCTGGCACCCAGCGCAGCAGGGAGCAGACGCGCTGGCCTTCGGCGACGCCAAGCCCCGGGTAGTCGGCGTTGTCGGCTTGGTAGGCGGCGCGGCCTGTCCGCGTGTGCATCGGTATCGGCGCGGTGACGACGGCCTGTTCCTTGATCGCTTCGAGCCAGGCGAATTCGGATTCGATGTGTTGGAGCGTGCGCTCGTTGGGGCGGTGTAGGCGGAGGAGGTATCGGCCGGGGACAAACGGCGCGGCGTATGCGAACGGCCTGCGCTCGCTCGGCACGTCGACACGGAAGGTCGCGTTCTCCCAATTCGCAATGAGTCGGAAGGTTGGGCCGTGCAGGCCGTAGGCGTCTAACGCGTCTGCGGCGAGTCGGCGGAGGCGACGCACTTGGCCGCGCGGGGTGAGCTGGTCGTAGGACTGCATGGTTATAGTCGTCTCGAAACTCAGGATCGCGAACTTACCTTAACGCTACGACGATCTGTGCTCCCATCTGAAAACGCCTAAAATCTACAATGCGTAGGATCAACCTAAACCGGGACGGGTTCGGCAAGGGTGAGCTTACAATTAGCAAGGTGGTTCGTCGGCCGGATAGCGAATAACATCGGTTCCTACGGCATTCACAAGAACCGGAGCCAAGCATGCAGCTTTCTGAACTCACCAACGCGCTGGACCAACACCCCGACGCGGGGCTGGCGTTTGTGCTGCCCGACGATTCGACGGTCGCGCAGCACTTCCACGTCACCGAGGTCGGGCGGGTGCGCAAGGACTTCATCGACTGTGGCGGGACCGCTCGCCGCACCGATAGCTGTGTGCTGCAGGTGTGGGTCGCGAACGATATCGATCACCGGCTCATCGCGGGCAAGCTCGGGAAGATCATTGGCTTGGGTAAAGACATTTTGCAAGACGCGGACCTGCCCGTCGAGATCGAGTACGACGTCGGCGTGATCACGCAATTCGCGGTGAAAAGCCTCGACGCAGATGATAAGCAGATCACACTGAAGCTCGCGGGTAAGCACACGGCGTGTCTCGCGCCGGACCGGTGCGGGGTCGATGAGGGGGCGTCGGACTCGGGCTGCTGCTCGCCAGACGACTCGGTCGTGTCGCTGGGGGTCAATCAGGGTAAGTGCTGCTAACTAGCTTTCATCCATGGGTGCTCGATCCAGGCAGGCGGGACGCCTATCCCACCTAGGGTACTGCTACACAGGCCTTCCTCCGCGAACCCTGCGCCGCTGCGGTTCTATCTGCCTTGGGAGTCGCCCGAGGGCAACCGCTAAACGGGGCGCGTTGTGTCTACTGCGTCTCTGTGATTCAAAACCGAACCCTCTATAATCCCGCCCATGGCAGACGACCAAAAAATCATCTACACGATGATCGATGTGACCAAGGAGCACGACCGCAAGGTCGTCCTCAAGGGGATCAATCTTTCTTACTTCTACGGCGCGAAGATCGGGGTGCTGGGCCTGAACGGCGCGGGCAAGTCGACGCTGCTGCGCATCCTCGCTGGGCAAGACAAGGAGTTTGACGGCAAGACGGTGCTGCAGCCGGGCTACACCGTCGGCTTCCTCGAACAAGAACCCAAGCTCGACCCGGAGCAGACGGTCAAAGAAGCCGTGATGGAGGCGGCACAGGAGACGTACGATCTCCTCAAAGAGTTCGACGCGATCAACGAGAAGTTTGCCGAGGAGATGTCGCCCGACGAGATGGAGAAGCTTCTGGCTAAGCAGGCGAAGGTCCAGGACAAGCTCGAGGCGATGGGGGCGTGGGAGATTGATAGCAAGCTCGAGCAGGCGATGGATGCGCTGCGTTGTCCGCCGGAAGACGCGAAGATCGGGCCGTTGTCGGGTGGTGAGAAGCGTCGTGTGGCGCTGTGTCAGCTGTTGCTCAAGCAGCCTGACGTGCTGCTGCTGGACGAGCCGACGAACCACTTGGACGCGGACTCGGTGGGTTGGCTGGAGAAGCACCTGGACCAGTACCCGGGGACCGTGATCGCGGTGACGCACGACCGGTACTTCCTGGACAACGTGGCGGGCTGGATCCTCGAACTCGACCGCGGCAAAGGCATCCCGTGGGAGGGCAACTACTCGAGTTGGCTTGAACAAAAAGACAAACGCCTCGCAAGCGAGGCCAAGCAGGACGAGCAGACGCGCAAACACCTGCAGCACGAACTCGAATGGATCCGTAAGAATCCGGCCGGGCGGCAGGCGAAGAACAAGGCGCGCATCCAGCGGTACGAGGACCTCTACGACCAGCAGCAGCAGAACCAATCGACGGAGATCGATATCTACATCGCTCCCGGGCCGAGGCTGGGCAACACGATCATCAACGCCAAGGGTGTGTCCAAGGCCTACGGCGACCGGCTGCTGTTCGAGGACATGAACTTTGAGCTGCCCGCCGGCGGCATCGTCGGGATCATCGGCCCCAACGGCGCGGGCAAGACCACCCTCTTCCGCATGATCACCGGGCAGGAAACCCCAGACACCGGCGAGCTCATCGTCGGCGATACCGTCAAGCTCGCCTACGTCGAGCAGTCCCGCGAAACGCTTGACGACTCGCTTGATGTCTGGGAAGCGATCTCCGGGGGCAAGGAAGAGATCGTCCTCGGCAAACGCAAGATGCATTCACGCGGCTACGTCGCCAAATTCTCTTTCCTCGGCACCGATCAATCCCAAAAAGTCGGCACGCTCTCCGGCGGGCAGCGCAACCGCGTGCACCTCGCGCGCATGCTCAAGGAAGACTTCAACGTCCTGCTGCTGGACGAGCCGACCAACGACCTGGACGTGAAGACGATCCGCGCACTGGAAGAGGCGCTGGAAAACTTCGCGGGCTGCGCCGTAATCATCAGCCACGACCGCTGGTTCCTGGACCGCATGGCGACGCACATCCTCGCGTTCGAGGGCGACTCGACCGTGCGTTTCTTCGAGGGCAACTACCAGGCCTACGAGGCGGACCGCAAAAAACGCCTGGGGCTCGATGCGGACCAGCCGCACCGGATCAAGTACCGCAAGCTGACCAGAGGATGATCCCTTGCATCGGTACGGTTTAGCGGGTGACGCGGAGCGTCCCGTGCGAATGATTTCAAAGCCAAACGGGGCGCTCCGCGTCACCCGCTACACAGGAAGGCATCACAACCATGGCAGGTAACAACACCATCCTTGGTGGCGGCGGGCTGCACCACGTCGCGGTGCGCACGGACAACCTGCACAAGTCCGTTGACTTCTACACGCAGGTGCTGGGCATGAACGTTGTCACGGCCTGGGAGCCGGACGAGCGGTCGTTCGTGCACCTGGACGCGGGGGACGGGTCGATCGTGGAATTGATGCAGGACGACAAGCCGATCGAAATGCCGTCGGAGCGTGGGGTACACTGGCACCTGGCGTTGCGGACGACGCGGATCGAGGCGGTGATGGCCCGTGTCGAGGAGGCGGGCATGGAGGTGACCGTGCCGGTCAAGGCGGTGACGCTGACGAACACGGCGGCGGACCCGCCCGGCGCGATGCCGGTGAAGGTCGCGTTTTTCATCGGGCCCTCGGGCGAGGTGGTCGAGCTGTTTCAGACTGAGCCTGTGTAGGCCGGTATAAACCTGGCCCGTTGAAAACAGAAGGGCAAGACCATGGATGACTACCAGAACGATTTCGCCAACGATTTAACAACGCCGGCATTTGGGCAGGAGCCACGGCGGAGCTGGTTTGGCCGCAACTGGTTCTGGTTGGTACCGGTGCTGATCCTGGTCCCGCTGTGCTGCTGCTGCGGTGGCCCGCTTGGTTTGTTCTGGTGGGGCGCGAGCCAGCTCAAGAGCATGCCGCCGTACGTAGACAGCGTCACGGCCGCGGAGCAGGACCCGGCGGTGCAGCAGGCGCTCGGGACGCCGATCGAGGTGCCCACGGTCCTGGGCTTCCCCAACGGGGGTGATTTTGATTTTTCGTTTGATGCCACCGGGCAGACCTTTGAGGCCACGATCGTGCTCAACGGCAGCGCCGCCTCGGGCACGCTGCGCATCGAAGCACAGAGCCCGAACGGCGTGACCTGGACGTACACCGTGCGCCAAGTCGAGCTGGCCGACGGCACGGTGATCGACCTGATCCCCGCAGGCCAGGGCGGCACCCCGCCGACGGATGACGCGCCAGTTGATGACTCGGCCGATCCGGAGTCGCCGGAAGCACCCGAGACCAAAACACCCGACGAATGACCAAGCTCAGCGTCAATGTGAACAAGATCGCGCTCTTGCGCAACCAGCGCACCGTCGGCGTACCGTCGGTGGTTGGGTTGTCGGCAACCGCGCTGCAGGCCGGGGCCCACGGGATCACGGTCCACCCCCGGCCGGACGCAAGGCATATCCGCCCGAGCGATGTCGATGAGCTCAGCGAGCTGCTGTCATCCAACGAGTGGGATACCAAAGAGTTCAACATCGAAGGCAACCCGCTGGATTTCGGCGGCGGGCACCTGATGCCGATCCTGCGACGCGTGAAGCCGACGCAGGCGACGCTGGTGCCCGATGACCCCGCACAAAACACCAGCGACCACGGCTGGGACGTTGTGACGCATTTAGAAACGCTCAAGCCGATCGTCGCGGAACTCAAAGACCTCGGCTGCCGGGTAAGTCTGTTCCTCGACCCCGACCCCGAGATGGCCAAGCGTGCGGCGGACACGGGTACGGACCGGATCGAGTTGTACACGGAGAGCTACGCGCAGGCCTACGAGCAAGGCGGCGATGTGCTGACGCAGAGCCTCGCCGCGTTCACCGCCACCGCCGAGGCCGCGGAGTCCGTTGGCCTTGGCGTCAACGCGGGACACGACCTGAACCTCGACAACCTGCCGGGGTTTGTGGCGATCCCGAATGTGTTGGAGGTGTCGATCGGGCACGCGCTTGTCGCGGATGCGTTAGCGGTGGGGATGAAGCCGGCGGTGGAGATGTATCTGACGGCTTGTACTGAGGGTAAATCGTAAAAGCGAACAATTTTTCAGCAGGGTGAGGCGCCTGCCGAGCCGCAAGTTCTCTAATCCTCGCGGCTCGGCAGGAGCCTCGCCCTCCCAAACAATTTCAACCCTACTCCACCAACCCCGGGTACACCACTTTCAAATCCAACTCGTCTTTCACGTCTTCTTGTAGCTCCAACAGCTTGGCAAACAGCTTTTTCATCACCGGCTTGGACGCGGGCCTGTCAGCGAGGTCGGTCGTTTCTTCCGGGTCCTTGTCCAGGTGGTACAGCCGTGCGACGGGGACTTTCGGATAGAGAATCAGCTTGTAGCCGTCATGCGTGACGGCACGTTGGCCTTCGCGGTAGCCGCCGTAGATCGCGGGGTAGTGGTCGGCGGTCTCGTCATCAAGTACCGGGTTGAGCGATTTGAAATCGACGTGCTCGGGTTTCTTATCAACGCCCGCCCATTCGAGGGTGGTGGGCATGATGTCTTGCAGATAGATGCCGGTGCTGATCTCTTTTCCGGGGGCGATGCCCGGGCCTTTGAGGATGAAGGGGACGCGGACGGAGTGGTCATACATGTTCTGCTTGCCGAGCAGGCCGTGGTGGCCGACGGATAGGCCGTGGTCGGCGGTGAAGACGACGATCGTGTTGTCGGCCTTGCCGGTCTTTTCCAACGCGTCCATGATGCGTTTGAGCTGGTCATCGAGGTGGGTGATGATCGCGTAGTACTCGGCCCGGTTGACCTGGATGGCGTGCTCGAAGCGCGGGTGCGGGGCGAGGCGTTCGTCACGCAGGTTGGGTGGGCACTGCATCGCGTCGCCGTAGGGGTACTGCTTGATGAACGGCTGGGGGATCTTGATCTTGTCCGGCGGGTACATGTCCAGGTACTTCTGCGGCGCCTGGCGCGGGTCGTGCGGGGCGTTGAAAGCGATGTACATGAAGAAGGGCTTGCCGATGTCTTTCGCGTGGTCGAGGAATGCTTCGGTGTCGTCGGCGATGGCCTCGGACCAGTGCTTGCCGCCCTTCCAGAAGCCGGCGAACTTCGGGTCGGCGGGGTCCCACGGGTCGGTGCCGTCGGGCTTGGGTCGGTTGTAGCCGTCCTTGGTCTGATTGGGCATGCCGGGGCGGATGTTTTTGACGTGGTCGAACGACTTCTCTGCCGACGCGGGCAGGTGCCACTTGCCGGTCATATAGGTCTCATAGCCAGCGTGTTTCATATGCTCGGACCACCATCGACCCGCGACGCGTTCCTGCTCGCCTTGCTTGTGCAGCTTCTCGCTGGTCCAGACGAACCGCCCGCTGTTGAGCATCATCCGGCTGGCGATGCAGACCGCGCCGGAGTACGAGCCCATGTTGTAGGCGTGGGTAAACGTCGCCCCGCCGCGGGCGAGCTGATCGAGCGTCGGGGTCTTGATCTGCTCGTTGCCGTGCGCGGCAACGCAGTCGTAGGCGAGGTCGTCGGCGAAGATGAAGAGGATGTTGGGCTTGTCCGGCACCGCCGCGCTGGCGGGCAGCAGCGCGAAACCGGACAGGCAGAGCAGGCAGCAGGCAATCAGCTTGGGCATTTTGGTCTCCAGGTGACAGACGCCAACATACCCGCGGGGATTAACAACCGCTAGCGGATTCGGTAACCGGTATGGCTTATAGGCGATTCCGCTTAGCCTTTACGCGCCTGAGGTTTATACTTAACTGAATGAATTTGCTAGCAGCGATCCTTAGCCCCCACCGTGAGGCGGGGGTTCGAGCAACATGGTGTGCGAACCCCCGCCTCACGGTGGGGGCTAATTGTGACGATGTGTTTGCAACATCATCCGGAAGCCAACCCCTTGCATGAGTTGGAGTACAACGCGGCGGACGAGCAGATGATGCTGCCCACCTGGGTCACGCGGCCGACGGTGATGGTGCAGCTACTCGTCTCGACCTCGTTTGTGCTGGCCTGGCTGAGCGTCGAGGTCATCTCGCAGAATTTCTTGACGTTTCAGTCGGAGAGCGGCGGGTCCGTAAGTGGCTGGTACCCGACGGCGGGTCTCGGCGTGGCGCTGTTGTGGGCATTGGGGCTGCGGTATGCGTGGGTGATCGTGCCGACGGCGCTGCTTGGCCAGATGGGCGTATGGGGATACGAATTTGCGCCGTCGCTGTTGCTCGCGATGATCAAAGCAATGACGTACAGCAGCGCGGCGGTGGTGCTGCGCCGGGCGTTGCCGCCGGGCGCCCTGCCCGCTCGGCCGATGCAGATCGGCAACATGATCGCGACGATGCTCGGCTGCGCCGCGTTTACGGCGGCGGCCTGCGTATCACTGCTGGTCACCGCCGGCCTGATCAAAACCGAGGAGATGTTGGACGCGACCATCGGCTGGACGGTCGGTGACGCGATCGGCATCCTGGTCACCGCCCCGCTGATGGTGCTGATCGTCGCGCCGACGATCTGCGATGCGCTCTGTAAGCACCGCGACGAGGCGAAGCAGCGATATACCGAGGCCATGGGCAACCGGACGCTTGCGTCACAGTGGACCCCCTGGCTATTGATCATTGGCACGGCCGTGGGCATGGCGCTGCTGGCGAGCGTTCCGGAAGAGTACGACCCGCGCGTGTACTACCTCGGCTTCGTGCTGCTGCCGGCGCTGGCGATGCGGTACAAGTTGGCCGGCGCATTGATCGGGCTGTTGCTGGTCAGCTTTGCCGGGATGTTCACCGCAATCTTGCAGGGCATCGGCATGCCGGCGCTGACGGACCTGCAGCTCATCATGATCGCTTTGGGGATCAGCACGATCCTGGTCGGATCGTTCGCGGTGATGCGCAGCCTGACGGAGCTCAAGCGGCAGGCGGAGCACCGCTGGGCAACAATGGCGATCCGCGGCTCGGGCATGGGGCGGTGGCACTGGGAGGTCGGCAGCGACGAATTCAACACGGACTTCATCCTGACCGACGCGTTTGGGTATCGCCGGGACAAGGTGATCCCGCTGGTGGGTTGGTGGACGCAGCGCATCCATGCCGAGGACGTTCGACTCAACCAAACCGAGATGGCTAAGCTGCTGCAAGGCAAGAGTGATTATTTCGAGGTCGAGAACCGCATGCTCGCCGCCGACGGCACGTGGGGCTGGTTCTATAGCCAGGGCACCGTCATCGAGCGCGACGCGCAAGGCAAGCCCAAGCGCATCGCGGGCACGCACCACGACATCACCGAGCGCAAGGAGCTGGAGCGCATCCGGGCCGACGCCGAGGCGACCCACCGCTCCGAGCAGCGCTTCCGCACGCTGGCGGACGGCGCACCGGTCGCCATCTTCCAGACCGACGCCAAGGGCGTGTTCCTCTACGTCAATCCAACCTGGTGCATGATCACCGGGCTGGCGCAGACCGACGCGCTGTACCGCAGCGCCGCCGCCTTCGCGCACACCGACGACCGGGACGCCGTCACCGACCACTGGGCCACCGCCGTGCAGACCGGCACGCCCGTGAGCATCGAGCACCGCGTCGTCCGTGACGACGGCAGCGTGCTCTGGCTGCAGACGCAAGCGACCCCCATGAAGCACAACGGCGTCATGCTCGGGTTCGTCGGCACGGGCGTCGACGTCACGCCCTACCGCCAGGCCATGGCCATGATCGCCGACTCCGAGGCCCGCTACCGCACCCTCGCCGACCACGCCTACGACATGCTCTGGCGCGTCGACGCCGAGGCGAACTTCACCTACGTCTCGCCCAGCATCACAAAGCTCATGGGCTACACCCCCGAGGAGATGGTGAACACCAACGCCTTCGACTACTTCCACGAAGAAGACATCGAACGTGTCCGTGGCAAGCACGCCGCGCTCTCGCCCGACGAGCCCGAGTTCCACGATGTCCACCGCTACCGCTGCAAGGACGGCAGCTACATCGTCTTCGAGGCCGTCGGCCGGCTTGTCGTGCCTGATCCGAACGAGACCAAAGACGAATCAAACGACGGCCAGCCCTACATCACCGGCATCTCCCGCGACGTCACACAGCGCGTCGAGGGCGAACAGATCCGCCGCGAGCTCGAAGAAAAACTCGCCCGCTCGCAGAAGCTCGACGCCATCGGCACCTTCGCCACCGGCATCGCGCACGACTTCCGCAACTCGCTTATGGCGATCAACCTCTCGGCCCAGTCCGCCGCACGCAAGCTCGAACCCGACCACGCCGCCCAGCCCGCGCTGAACACCGTCGAGGAGGCCGTCGCGCAGGCCATGCAGGTCACCCAGTCCCTGCTCACCTTCGCGCGTGGCCAAGGCGCCGCCAAACGCCCGACCGACCTGACCCAGCTCATCAAAGACAACGCCCGCCTGCTCGAGACCGTGCTGCCCCCCAGCATCTCGCTGCAAATCGAATGCCCCGACACCCCCTTGCGCATCAAGGCCAACGCAAGCGAGATCCAGCAGACCCTGCTCAACCTTGTCATGAACGCCAAGGACGCGATCCCCGGCGAGGGCACCATCACCCTCACGCTCAAGCAGGGCAGCGACACCGCCTTGCTGACGATCAAAGACACCGGCGTCGGCATGCCCCAAGAAGTGCTTCGCCGCGCACTCGAGCCGTTCTACACCACCAAGGCCAGGCTCAAAGGCACCGGCCTCGGCTTGTCCCAAGCCCACGGCATCGTCTCCGATCACGGCGGGGAGATCACACTCGATTCCAAACCCAACCTCGGCACCACGATCACCATCACCCTGCCGCTTATCGACAGCAACCCAAGATCACAAACCACTGAACCCAAGACGGAGGCCACCACGACATGACCGACACCGAGCAAAGCGCCGAAACCAAGACCAAGATCCTACTCGTCGACGACCACATCATCGTCCGCGACTCGCTGGCCCGCCGGCTGGAAGACGAGCCGGACCTGGAGGTCCCCCACACCGCGGGCGACGCCGACGAGGGGCTCGCGCTGGCCGAGGCCAACGGCTTTGACGTCATCGTCATGGACATCAATATGCCCGGCATGTCATGCTTCGAGGCCGCTAAACGCCTGCAGACCAGCCACCCCGACCTGCCGCTCGTTTTCTTAAGCGCCTATTGGAACGACGCGTTCATCGAGCAGGCCCAGGGCGTCGGGGCCGTCGGCCTGCTGAGCAAATCCGACGAGCCGGACCTCTTGATCAACGCGATCCGCACCGTCGTCGACGGCGGCGTGTTCCTCTCCGACGAGGTCCGCGGCCGCTTCGAATCCGAAACCGCCGCGGACAACCCCGACGAATCCAAGACCAAGCTCAGCACCCTGACCCCGCGCGAGGTGGACGTGCTCCGCTGGGTGGGCATGGGCCAATCCCGAAAACAGATGGCCGCGCAGCTGGGCATCAGCGAGAACACCGTCGCCGTCCACACCAACCGCATCATGCGCAAACTCGATATCCACGACCGCGTGGGGCTGGCCAGGTTCTCGATCAAGATCGGCCTGAGCCCGTTGGATGAGCCGAGCTGATTATGAGCTGACTTGGTACGCTCGGTCGATGTCGCGGGCTCGGCCAAGTATGGGAAGAGCAAGCCAAGCGATCGCGGCGAAAGGCACAAAGAACAGATAACTCACATCCGCCAACCATCGTGATCGGATCTGACTTGCGATCCGTGGTCCAACGCGGTCGTAGACCCGCCGCATCGATCGGTGCAGCCTTGGGAAACGCGCGGCGATCAACAACTCCGCTGCCTTGAGGGTGCGCATCTGTTGGGTGACCAGCACGACTCGGCCGCCGGGGAATCGGACGGGGGTGGCGCGGGTGAGCCAGCGGTGGCCGTGGGCCGAGGCGGTGCAGGCGTAGCAGGACGGGTCCGTGGTGGGCAGCGAGTTGTAGACGATCTGAGCCTGGCTGATAGCGATGGGCCAGGCGGCGACGTAGCCCAGCGCGGTCGCGGCGACGGGGATCGGCTTGGATCGCTCAGCGGGCTGGCTGAAGTCGGTGCGGTATACCCGGCACAGCGCGGCACTCATGCAAAGCAGCATCAGGTACGGCCCGCCGAGGAGCACGACCATGAGGACCATGCCCCGCGAGGCGACGCCGATACCAATCAGGGCCGCGATCGTCAGCCCCACGACGACGAGCGACACCTGCCAGTTGCGGCGCTGCCGCGGCTTAGGCTTGCGCGTCGCGTCCAGCGCGCGTTGACTGATGACCACGGCCGCGAGGATGCCCATGGGGATCAGCCCGAACACACAAGCGATCCAGAACTGCTCCGACAGACCAAGCAGGCCGACGCTCAGGATGATCTGGTACTGCACGCCCAGCAAACAACCAAGCCAGAGGCCGATACGGACCCACCACAACCGGCCCATCGCCATTGGCGCGGAGAGGAGTACGACTAACGCGATATAGGACCAGAGGAGGAAGGGGTAAAACGCCCACATCGCCCGGCCAGCGAGCATGGTCCCGACGTAATCGCGCAGTTGACCGGACTGCCAATCGACGGTGAGTGGCTGCATAGGATCAAAGGACGCGAGGAGCACGACCATCCCCGGGCCAAACATCCCGAAGAGCAGACCGACGATCTGCGAGACGGGGTTGAGGGTGTGCAGGGAGAACGGCCGGGCCTTACGCCCGGCGCGGTGCTCGAGCGTGGTGGCGATCGGCATGCCGCACTCGGGGCAGGCGACATCCGTCGCGAGTGTCCGCAGGTTGTAGTCGCAGGACCAGCACGGCAGGTCCGAAGCGATGCGTCCGGTGTCGTCGAGAGTGACGCCGGGGACCCGTGGTCGGGGTCGGGGTAGGTGATCGGGTGTGACGGTGGACATGAGGGCTGGGGTGGGGGGCGTCGGCGGGCTATGATACGGGACGGGTTTCGTTGTGGCGGGTGTTCGGTGCAATGGTGAGAGGACACACCATGCAGTGAAAGGTGGCGGCTGATGGCTGGTCGGTGCTGGCGTTGGGGTGCGTTCGCACCCTCGGCATACTCCACACGCGAACGGCTTGAGGCGGGCGGTGGACCGAGGGCCCAATCTCCCAGGAAAGAAGCGACCAGTGAGCGATGGATGGACCGGGGCGGTCAGAGCCTAGGTGTACGCACAAAAAAACCCGCGTCAGCAGCCGTTAGGCGCCGACGCGAGCTTCCGGGGGCTAGGTAGTACATTAAAACTATAGTTCGTCTAGATTATGACGTCAAGAGTTTGTTCGTCAATTTTTAATAGTTATTTTAAATATTTGATAATCAAACGCTTACGAGAGGTCTTTTTGATGCTGATAGGCCCCTGCGACATCATCGAGCAACGATTGAAGGTCCTCGGGCAGGGGTTTATCGCCGAATCTCGTCTTAATTGCATCGCGATGGCGGCGGATCAAGACGCCCGCCCGGTCTAAGCCCAGGGCCTGTTCCGCCGAGCTGAGCTCGTCCATCTGACCCAACGCAAACCACACCGCCTGCAGCGTGATGATGTCCGTCACAGACCGGCGCACCAGGCCCGGTTCGCCGACCTCGGGCAGGGCCACCGCACTGCGGGCAAAGTCGGTCCACCTTGCCAGCAGCACGGCCCAGGTCAAACGGTCGGGTTCAAGCGGCTGAGCTTCTGTCATGTGTCCGGGGGCCATGCAAAGCGTGCATTAGCCCGCTCTCACTTCACCTATGATAAACAATCGGACCACCATAAAAGGAGCCCGCTATGCGGATGAACTCGATTGCCGGCTTACTCGTGCTGGCATTGCTGGCGATACCCGGCACGATCACGCGGGGCCAAGCCGAGGCAAAGCCCGCAGAGGACGCGGGGGACGCAAAAAAAATCGACCCGATCGCCGAGGCGATCAAGCAGGTCAACGAGCAGGACAACGGCGTGACCATCAACGCGGACGGCAGGTACATCGACGTCTCGGCGACGGTCTGCCTGCGGCGTGGCGAGTTCCTGGAGATGTTTGCCTGCACGAAGGATACGCGGGAGCACGAGTCGATCCTGGTGGTCGACGCGGCGCCCTCGACCATGCACCTGGGGTTGTTGCTACTGGGCCTGGAGCCGGGCAAGCCGCTGTCATACGACAGGAAGTTTGACCCGCCGAAGCTTGTACCCGCAAAGGGCCCCGAGGTGGCGGTGTTCATCGTGGTCAAGGCGGACGATGTGGAGCGGGAGATCCCCGCGAACCGGTGGGTGCAGGACAACAAGACCAAGGAGATGAAAAAGGGCAACACTTGGCTGTTCGCTGGCTCGCAGTTCGCGGAGTTCCAAGACAAGCAGGTCTACCAGGCGGACCTCAACGGGTCGGCGATCTCGCTGGTGAACTTCGGCGACGACCTGCTGACCCTGCCCAACAAACTCACCGACGCCAACGATAGCCACTCCAAGGTCTGGGCACCCCGCACCGACGCGATCCCGAAGGTGGGGACCAACGTCGTAATCCGCCTCAAGCCCACGCCAACAGAGCAAGACAAAGCCAAGGACGCCAAGAACCCCCCGCCGCTGCCGGTACCCGCGGATGAGGCCAAGCAGTAGCACGATCGGCCTACGCCGAGCGACAACCCCTGTAAAGGGGGCCTGGCGAAGGGGCCCGAGGCACGAAAACCCTGCCTATTTCTGGATTTAGGGTTTGACATGCGGCCCCTGGCGCGCGACAATCCCTAGACTGAACATCCTTCTCAAAGGGAACTGCAATGATCCGTACCGCCCTGCTCGCTTTGTGCCTTTTCGCCGTGACCCTGATCGCTACGGGTTGTAGCAGTAGTAGAGTCACCTCTGACGACCTGCGAGACAACTGGACCCCGGAGTTGCAGTCCGTGACGCTTTCCGAGGAAGAATTCACCAACTTCAAGTCGCGCCACAAGCACAACACCTCTCGTCAGATCCATGACGACTGGGCACGCCTCTGGTTTATGGACCGCAACCTCCGCCTGACCGAATACAACCTGCCCTGATCGATTCGGCCTAAAACGAACAACAAAAGCCGAGGCGTGATGCCTCGGTTTTTTATTGCGCGGTCCGGCAACGTGGACGCCATCGGCACCTTTGGAGCTGGTGTCGATCGTGTGGCGGGTCCAGGGGCCATGATGCTCGGCATCAATCGGCATTGCTAACGCAGGCAAGGCAACAAACATCAACAACATCCCCCACCTCGCGGCGGGGCCAATCGTGCGGGATTCATCTCTCTGTTTGTCACGGGCTAACACCTCACGCCAAAATCGGTTTGATTAGCCGGCCGTGCACGTCGGTCAGGCGGATGTCCCGGCCCGAGAAGCGGTAGGTCAAGCGGGTGTGGTCGATGCCCAGCAGGTGCAGCATCGTCGCGTGCAGGTCGTGGATCTCGTAGCGGTCATCAACGACCTTGTAGCCAAACTCGTCGCTCTGCCCGGCGACCACCCCGCCTTTGATCCCGCCACCGGCCATCCACATGGTGAACGCATAGGGGTTGTGGTCCCGGCCGTTGGAGCCCTGTGCAAACGGCGTGCGTCCGAACTCGCCGCCCCAGACGACCAGCGTCTCGTCGAGCAGGCCGGTGCGCTTCAGGTCTTTGAGTAGCGCGGCGATGGGCTGATCGACGGCCCGCGCGTTGTTCTCGTGCCCGGACTTCAGGTTGCCGTGCTGGTCCCAGCGGTCGCCGCCCACATTCGGGCAGGTGAGCTCAACAAACCGGACGCCTCGCTCGATCATGCGGCGGGCGAGCAGGCATTGCCGGGCGAACGTGGCGGTCTGCTTGTACTTCTGGTCCAGCCCGTAGAGCGCCTTGGTTTCCTCGCTCTCGCCGCTGATATCGGCCAACTCGGGGACCGATCGCTGCATGCGGAAGGCGGTCTCGTAGTTGTTGACCGCGGACTCGAGCGCGTCATCACCACCAACCGACTCGATCATCGCCTGGTCCAACGCCCCGACGAGATCGAGCTTAGCACGCTGATCCTTGGCGTCTTTCTCGCGTGGCTGGATGTTGGCCAGCGGGACATTGGTCGGCGAAAGGACCGAGCCCTGGTACGACGCGGGCAGGAAGCCCGAGTTGAAGTTGTCGAGCCCGCCGGGCGGGATGAGCCCGCCGTTGAGCACCGCGAAGCCGGGGAGCGAGTCGTTCTCGCTGCCCAGCCCATAGCCCAGCCAGGCGCCCATCGACGGGCGTCCCTGGATGCCGTGGCCGGTGTGCAGGAAGTAGTTCGCGCTGGTGTGCTCGGCGAACTTGCTCGTCATCGACTTCACGAAGGCGATGTCGTCCACGCACTCGGCGACGTGCGGGAACAGGTCGCTGACCCAAGCGCCGCTCTGGCCGTACTGGTTGAACTTCCAGGGCGAGGGCATGATCGTGCCGTTGTCGTCGAACTGCGTCGGCTCGACGCGTCCGAGCACATCTTTAGGGCTCTTGCCCCGGTGCTTGGCGAGGTCGGGCTTGTAGTCGAAGGTATCGACCTGCGACGGCCCGCCGTCCATATAGAGGAAGATAACGCTCTTGGCCTTAGGCGTGTGGTGGGCAGGCCTGGGCGCGAGTGGGTTGTTGTTGATCGCCTGGCTCAGTGGTGCGCCAAAGGATTTGTCCGCCAAGAGCGCCGCGAGCGCGACGCCACCGAAGCCCGAGGCGCAGCGCGTCAGCATCTGCCGGCGGGTCACCGAGGCCTGGGCGTAGTTGTTGCAGTGGTGTCGCATGACAAACTCCTATGGTCTTTTCTATTCCCCCTCCCTCAGGGGAGAGGAGTAAATACAAACCACCTAACGGACGTAGGTAAAACCCTTGACATTGAACATCGCGTGGCACAACTGTGCCCACGTATGATGATCGACTAGCATTTCTTGGTGATCGAGACGATGGTCATCCGCTAATTGATTGACGAATGATAGCGCGGCTTTGTGCTCCTCATCCGTCGGCTCACGCCCGATCGCCGATACAAACATACCGGCGATCCGTTCCGCCACATCCGTTTGTCCATCCTTTATCAGCCGGCCAGCCCATCTCTTGGCCTGGTTATGCACGAACGGGTCGTTCATCAGCGTCAGCGACTGGGCAGGCACGTTCGACCTGTTCCGTCGACCGACCGTGCTGAACGGGATCGGCGTGTCGAAGGTGAGCATCATCGGCGAGAGGAAATTGCGGCGGACGCTGATATAGATGCTGCGTCGGCCCTTGCCATCGATCGGGCCGCCCTTGGGCCGACCACGGCCCTGCATGAACTGGGTCAGGTGTACCGGTACAGGTGGGCCGTATTTCTGCTCATTGAGTGATCCCGCGACGGCCAGGATGGAGTCGCGCAGCGTCTCAGACGTCATCCGCCGGATGTTCTGCCGGTGCAGCAGCACGTTCTGGGGGTCCTGCATCTCCACTTCGCTGCTACCGCGATCGCTCGTGCGTTGGTACGCCCGGCTCATGACGATGCGTTTGATCATCGCCTTGTTCGACCAAGCGTCATCTTCCATGAACGTGACCGCAAGGTGGTCAAGTAATTCAGGATGGCTCGCGGGCAGGCCAAGCACGCCGAAGTTGTCAACGGTCGGCACGATGCCGCTGCCAAACAGGTGGTGCCACAATCGGTTGACCTGCACGCGCGCGGCGAGTGGGTTGGTCTGCGCAACCATCGCCTCGGCCAGTTGTTCACGCCCGCTGCCTGTCTTCGAGGGCGGGGTCTCTTCACCACCCAGCGCAGTGAGGTAACGCCGCGGGAGGTCTTCACCAACAGCTCGCCAACCGCCACGGATGTGCAGGTAGCTGTCTTCCGGACCGCCGTCGGTGATGGCGAGCGCACGCTCGGGCTTAGGCGTCTTGGCGGCAGCGGCGCGCAACTGCTTGGAGAGCGCGGCAAAGGCCGGGTCCTGCCCTGGCGCGATGCTATCAAACACCTTTGGCGTCGATGGGTTGGGCGGTGCGTCTGTGTCTCCGAACCTTACCTCGTCAATGATCAGGTGGGCGTTGGGGTCGTCGTCGATGATTTCTAGATGAGCCCTGTGGTTGCCGTTGCCGTGGTAAAAATCGCGCTGGGGCGAGAGCACGATCCACTGCCACTCGCCGTTGGTGTCGACCTTGGACTCAAGCCCTTCAAAGAGAAGCGCCTTGAGGAGATGGACGGTGTAGCTATCCACGATGATGCGGACGTGGCCCTTGCCTTTTACGCGGAGGAAGACCTTGCGATCTTGAAAGTCGTACTCGGGGCTGCGCAGCGTGCCCACCGCCTGATCTCCGAGCATGCCGCTGTGCGCAACGCCGGGCATAACGGGTGCCGCTTTGCCGCTGAGCCCATCCCACTGGCCTTGATCGGTCGGTCGATCGCCCCACGCCCAGCCGGTCGTTCGCCAACCGTTGAACGAGCCGGCGTTGAAGCTTTCGAACAAGCGAGTCTCAGCATGATCGATCATCGTTGGCTCAACCGGGGGCGCGCCAAGCTTGTCGAACGCGGCCTGACCTTTCGCATAAACAGAACGAGCGATCTGCATCGCCACTTCGATCTTGCCACCCGGATCGAGGTATGCCTGTTGCAAACGGGAACTCTGAAGATAGCCCGCGAGACTGTAGTAGTCCTCGTCGCTGATCGCATCGAATTTATGGTCGTGACACCGTGCACAGGCGACCGTTACCCCCATAAACGTCTTGCTGAGTGCATCGATCTGATTGTCGATGCGGTCGGCTTCGTGTGTCCGCACATCTGTCGGGGCATGCGTCTGCTCGTGCATGAACCACCAGCCGGTGGCCTTGACCGCTTCGTTGACTTTCGTCTCCCCGTGGATGCGCGGCTCGATCAGATCGCCCGCGACGTGCTCCTTCACAAACCGGTCGTAAGGCACATCGTCCTGCATCGCCCGGATCACGTAATCGCGGTACTTCCAGGCATACGGAATATTGATATCAAACTCGTGCCCGAAGCTCTCCGCGTAACGCACCAGGTCCAGCCAGTGACGCGCCCACTTCTCGCCGAAGCGAGGCGAAGCCAACAGCCGATCGACCAACCGCTCATAAGCGTCCGGCGAGCCGTCATTCACAAACGCCTGCACCTCGGCAGGCGAAGGCGGCAACCCCGTCAGGTCCAGCGTCACCCGCCGGATCAGCGTCGCACGGTCCGCGCGCAGCCCGGGCTCGATGCCCTCCTTTGCCAGCCGGGCCTCAACGAAGCGGTCGATCACGTTCGCGTTGCCGCCCAGCCCCGGTGCCTTGGGCAGCGTCTTAGCCAACTGCGGCTGCTTCCACGCCCAATGCGACGCCTTACGCGCCTCAAGGTCGAACACCTCCACGCCTTCGGGCCCGGACTCCTCGGGCCAGGGCATCCCCATCTCCACCCACTTCTCCAGGTCCTTGATCTGATTGTCCGGCAGCTTGCCCTTCGGGGGCATCGCGTGGTCCGGGTTCTCATACCGCACCGCCTCGATCAGCATGCTGTCCTCGACCTCGCCCGGCTCGACCAGGAACGCATCGAGGATCGCCTTGCGGCTATCCAGATAGAACCCGCCCTTGAGCCGCTTGGCCTCGTGCGAATGGCACGAATAGCAGCTATCCGCCAGGACAGGCCGGATCTTGGTCTCAAAAAACGTGAGCTGCTCGTCGCTAAACGCCCCCGGCTTGTCCTCAGCCGCGACGTTCGCGCAGACCGATAGAGCAAGAAGGGCCGAGGCTAAAACTGTGCGAATAGGCATAGAACCACCATGCAATATTCCTTCATTCATATGATAGCAACCGGGCCCTTGGCATTACGGATATAGCAAAAAATAGCATGATTGAAGCCAAACCCGAATGGCCGCAACTCGCAAACAAGCGGCCCCCATCACGGGTTCTGGAACTGCAGGTTCTTCCAGCCCTCGGCAATCTGCTTCGCGTTGTAGAAGTAGCCCAGGCCGCTCTGGGCGATATCGACGTTGCCATCGATGAACAGGCTCTCGAAGGCCGACGTGTTCTGACCCAGAAAGTCTGTCCGCTCGACCTCTGCGCTCTGGATGAACTCGGTGCTGTTGTCGTTGTAGCTGACCGAGCCCTGCCACGTGCCTAGCTCATCCATCCAGATGCTTTGATGCAGGTCTGGATCAAGATTGTTGACACCCGGCTCATTGAGCAGGCGGTCTGATGCCACCGGCGAGCCGCCGTTGGCGTTGTCGCGCCACTCACCCGCTCGGCCGGTTGCGACTTCGTTTTGGTTCTGCGAGTTCACAAGCAGCGGCAAGGCGAACGAGCAGAAGTACTGCCCGGTCGTGTAGGTCTGTGATTCATCGAACGGCTGGACACTCTCGCGGATCTCGGCGGGGCTCACCAGGTAGTCCGGCGGGACGAAGTCGCCGTTGAGCAAGATGATCCAACGCGCTTCGACATAAGACCCGGCCAACTGGCCGCCTTGATTCCAACGCCTGATCTCGTCCTGGTGCACAAAGGTATCGACGCCAGCGGCTTGGGCACCGCTGCTCTGAATACCCGCGAACCATCCCTTGTTGTCCTGGCTGTGGGTGAAGAAGCCCTGCTGGATGCCCCGCACCTGCGTCATGTTCTGCAGCTTCCGGGCCGACTCACGAGCTGCCCCCAACGCGGGCAGCAGGATCGCGATCAGTAGTGCGATGATGGAAATAACGACGAGGAGTTCGATGAGGGTGAAGGCTTTACGCATCTGCATGTTCTCTCATGGAAATAGGATCAACAGGCGGGATAAAAAGATGCCGGACCCCTCTCGAGGCACGGCACCACTTGAAGGAGAAACAGATTTATCCACGCCGACGATGCAGCACGCACAGGCCGCCAAGGCCTAGCAGCGCGAGCGAGCCGGGCTCGGGCACCGCTTCGAGTCTGACATTGTCGAATGCCACATTTGAGTTAAAGCCTGTACCACCATTGGCAATATTGCTGCCGGAGCCCAAGCCAATCACCAGGCTTTCGCCTGCCTGCCCAGCGGTCGCTGTAAAGCTGACCTCAAAGTCGGCCCAAGCACTGTCATCGCCAGCACCAATCAGGTCGATGTTGTCCGTAACTGCAAAAGCGGCGGTGTCCCCGGTGGTTGCTCCGTAGAGGAAGATACGAGCGATATCAACCACAGCGGCCTGGTTGAATTGTTCGCCGACAGCGACGGTGAGGGTGTACGTCACGCCTTCGACAATGGTGACGCCGGTATCTTGAGCAAGCGTGACATCTTTGTTTGATGCAGTGAAGGTAATCAGGCCCCACTGGTTGCCATCAGGAATACCCGCAGTGACCAAGTCTGCAAAGTTATCTCGGTACTTGATGCCGGTAGCACCGTTTGGTGCGGTCCAGCCCGTTGGGACACCGGTTACATTTTGATTCGTGATATCAGGCGTTTCAAAGCTGAAATTCGTCACGGTGATCGGTGCGGCTGCAGCCGATCCCGCGAGCAGGGCCGTAGCGAACGTCGCGGCGAGAAGGTTTGAGGTGTTAGTCAGTTTCATAAACGCTTTCTCCTATAAGAGAGTTATGGGGACCAAGGCAGATCACAAAATCCAGCTCCAACGCGGAGCGGGCTCTTAGCAGGCTTAGTTAGATTCTTCGGGGGGTGAGCGGACAACAATGCGTACCGCATCGTAAGCAAGCCCCGCCTTCAGCTTGAAGGCGAGCGTGCGGCCATTCGAGCGCAAATCAATCGCATCAAAATCATATTCTTCGATTGATCCAAGCCCCTTTGCGTCGTCAAACAGCTCCACTTCGGGGCCGTCTCCCAGAACGCGTAGCGACGCATGCCACTGCTCGTTGACCACGATCCCAAGGATCTCACCATCAAAAGCAATCATCCCTTCTGACACCAAGGGCAGCTCGCCGCCGGGGTTAAAAAGCAGGATGTAGGTATGGATCTTGGTGCCGACAGAGACGGTCTTGGTTTGGCCCTTGCGACCGGGCGCGACCAAACTTAGCGGCATATCAGCCTGAAGCGTGTGCCCGCGCTGCTCTTGCATAACAACAGCATGCGCCCGGTTTGGCCAGGCGGCTTGATCCGTACCCATGTAAATCTTCGAATCGGACCATTGCACATCCCCGGTCAACCCCGCCACACCGCCTAGTCTTTGACCAAGCCGGGCGAAGACGTTGGTGCCGGCATCACCTACCTCCTGCTCAGCGCCAAGGGGATCAAACGCAAGCGACTCACCCGCGCCCAACTCACGGCTAGAACCAGCCGATTCGATTGAGTTGGTGACGACGCGGCCCTCAAAAACCTGAACAACCGATTCACCGGCATGGCCAACCGCGACACCAAACCGCGTGCCCAAATCAGTGACATCAATCGTCGGTGTGCGTACAACAAAGCCCTTGGACGATTCCGTTTCACAGACACCAGCAAGCTTGCCGGTCATCAGGATGAGTCCGTTGTCCCTTTCTGTCAGTTCGATCGTTGCCGGTGCCTCTAAGATCGCAACTGCGCCGCGGTTCGTCGTGATCTCGGCGAAACCCTGCATCAGCGTCAAGCGTTGGCCCGGCCTCAGCCCGTCACCTAGCGCTGGCAAGTTTGTCCCGTACGTGGTTTGCCAGATTGCTCCGTGCTCCGCGGTAAGCGTTGCGACAGCAGGTGGCTCGTTTTGTACGGGCGGTAAAGCAAACTCCTTGCCGGGGACAGGTTGATTGTCTCCCGCAAACGGATTGATGAGCCAAATGGCGATAAGCAACAAAGCCGCAAGGGCCGTAAGCCCCCCCACGATGAAAGGGGCAGGACGAGAGCGAACGATTTGCTTGGCCTCATAGGACAATGCGGAGGCCGTTGTTGAAATCGCCAGGCCGCTATCCTTTCCGTTCCGCCTAGATTGGGAGTCTTCACCAATCAGACCAAGGAGGTTCACCGGCTCGACCGGAGATTGATCGTAATCGTCCTGTAGTGCTTTCAGGCCTTCCTCGCCGAGCAGCCCGCCATCCTCCATCTGCATCGTCGAGGCTAGGGCCTCGCGACGGAATCGGTCGCCGAGAAACTCATTCATCATCATCGCCGACGCGAACGAATCGGCATACTCAGCGTTTGTTGCCATCACCTGCTCAAGCTGATCCAGCTCTTCTTCAGTGAGTGTGCCGTCGAGATAAGCATCGATAAGACGGTTGGGGTCGGTCATCACTTGCCTCCCCCCGCGATCCGTTTTTCGATGCAGCCCTTGAGGGACTGGCGGACGCGAAAAAGCACGCCCGAAATCGCGTTGGCGGAGGACCCGAGCATGGCTGCGATACCGTCGACGCGTTGGTCTTGCTTGTAGCGCAGCTCGATGATCTTTCGGCTGCGCTCGGGCAGCTCTTCGACGCACTGGTCCAGCGCGGCCCGCATGTCGTCGCTGGAATCAGACAGCCGTTCGTATGCCCCGGCGAGCGCTTCGAGGGCCTCACTCTTGAAGAGGTGCTTGTCGCGTTGGTCGGAGCGGTACCGCTTGTGGATGTGGTTACGGGCGATGGCCAAGGCCCAGGCGCTGAAGCTCACGCCCTCAGGGATGTCCTCAAAATGAGCCGAGACCGCAGCGCCCACCTCTTGGACGATGTCCTCGGCGTGCTGGCGGTCACGCACCGACGACATGACAAACGCGGTCAGCACCGGTAGCACCTGGGTCCACTGACGGGTCAGGGCCTGCCGGAGCTGCTGGTCGAATGTAGGATGGCCAGACATGGGGGTCTCATTCAAGTGGAGGCAGATAGCAGGCAGCCTCAACTATTAAATACCCGACACCGGTGAAATCTTTCGCGCAGCAATATAAAAACTCAGCAGGAGGGGCCTGCTGAGTTCAAATTAGGGGGTTCCGGGCGTCTGGGAGGGCGAATCGGGCCGATCAATCGATCTTCGGCAACTCAAAGCCCTTGCGACGCTCGGCGTAGTCGAGCTTGGCGTTGGCGGCCTCGGAGTTGGTGAACTTCCAGGCGTCGCCGTCGAATTTCAGCTCGCCCTTGACGTCGTAGCTGATGTTCGCCAGGTGGCACAGGGCCGCGGTGCGGGAACCCACCTCGACATCACAGACCGGCTGCTTGTCGGTGCCGATGCAATCGACGAAATTGTTGAGGTGGTTCTGAGGCGTGTGCAGGCGTTTGTCGCTGTCGGCCAGGGGCTCTTCGAGGATCGACGCGGGCTCGGACTTGATCTTGCCGCGGTCGACCCAGATGGTTCCCTTGTCGCCGATGAACTTGACGCCAAAGCCGCCGGGCGCGTGGACCATGGTCTTGCCATCGGCGTAGACCATCTTCGCGCCGCGTTTGGCGTTCGCGTCCTCCGGGCCGGTGATCGTGACCGGGCTCTCGCGGTCCTTTTGGAAGCCCCACTGGGCGATGTCGAACATGTGCGCGCCGAAGTCGGCGAGGATGCCGCCGGCGTACTCCTCGTACTTGCGGTACATCGGGTAGTTCTTGTGCACACCGCGGGGTGAGAGGACTGGGTTGTAGCCGCGCGCCGGGGCCGGGCCCTGCCAGAGGTCCCAGTCCAGGCCCTCGGGCTTGTCTTCAGTCGGCAGGTCGCAGGGCACCGACGGGTCACCGCAGCCGACTTCCGCGAGTTCGCACTCGCCGAGTCGGCCGTTAACCACGTACTCGCAGGCCTTGATGAACTTGCCGTTCATCTCGGAGCGTTGCTGGCTGCCGGTCTGGAAGGTGACGCCGGCTTTCTTCTGCGCCTCGATGAGGACCTGGCTCTCACGCAGGTTCAGCGTGAGGGGTTTCTCGGCGTAGACATGCATGCCCGCCGCCATCGCGTGCATCGCCGGGATCGTGTGCCAGTGGTCGGGGGTGAAGACGAGCGCGATGTCCAGATCCTTGCGGTCCAGCAGCTCCCGGTAGTCGTTGACGCCGACACAGACGTCGCCGCCGTAGTGCTTGTTCGTGCGTGCGACATAGTGGTTGCGCCGGTCGGTATCGACTTCGGCGATGGCGAGCAGTTTCATCTTCGAGTGCTTAAGGAACTGGTTGAGCATGCGGTCGCCGCCACGCTTACCGGCACCGATGAGGACCGCGCCCATCTGGTTATTCGCGGTTGCTTGCGCCCACGAGCGGCCGGTGAGCATGGTGGGCCCAAGCGCCGCGGTCGCGGTCAGGCCGGCGAGGACTTGGCGTCGGGTAGGGTGGTTGGATTGTTTGGACATGGTGGTCTCCGTGTTATTTGAGTTTCTCACGTAGGACAGGCATTCTTGCCTGTCGATTCGGCGAAGCCGAAAATATATCGTCAGCGATTCGATCCTCAAGCCTACGGCTTGATGACAGGCAGGAATGCCTATCCTACCAACCCATTACTCTTCGCCGAGGTATTCGATCTTGACGTAGTACGCGCCGAAGGTCTTACCGTCCTCACGGGTAAACGTACAAGTTAGCTTCGCGGGACCTTTATAAAGTAATTTAATTCTTCCGTGTGATTTATCCGTTCTCTTTGCCGGATCTAATGGCGTCCCAGAACGCTCCACATTTATCGGGACGCCTGCTCCTTCGTATTCGATCTTGATATCTGATTCGACGCACCCCGAAGCCTTATCCACATACTCCGGCCAGCGCATCGGCGTGATGCGATACTTACCCGCCTTCTTCACATCTACCATGAACGGCCCGTTGCGTAGCTCGTTGCGCTGGACATAGACGTGGTGCCAGGCCGAGTCGCCCTCGCCCTCTTTCATGAACCAGTCGTGGCTCATCAGCGTCGTCGGGTTCTCTGCACCGCCGAGGTCAAAGCGCACGACATCGTCGAACGAAGGCTCGAGCGAGGTCCACCACTTCTCGTAATCAGCGCGTAGCTGCTCAACGACATCCGCGTGGTCCACCGCAATGTCGTTTTCTTGGCCCGGGTCTTTCGTAATGTCGTAAAGCTCTTTGCCGTTGACCAGCCGCCAACGCTCGGTCATCGCGACAGATTTGTCCCACTTCGGCGGGATGTATTTGCGCTGGACGTGGACAAAGAGCGTGCGGTCCTTGGTCGGCGGGTCGCTTGGTACGATCGGAAGGATGTACCACGCGAACGAACGGCCGTCTTGTGGCCCGCGGATGAGCTTGTCTTTCGCGATCGGGTTGTGCCGGCATAGTTCACCAAGTGTGGGTATGACATCGATATGGGCCAGCAGCAAGTCGACGTCTCGACCGTCCTTCATGTTCGCCGCCGGCCAATGCATCAAGAACGGCACGCGGTGCCCGCCTTCATATTGCGAGCCTTTCCAGCCACGCATGCCTGCACCGAAGTATTTGAAGTCGCTCTTGCGGTCGATCCACCCCGCCGTCGTGCCGTTGTCTGTTGTGTAGATCAGGATCGTGTCCTCGGCCAGGCCCTTGTCATCGAGGAACCTCCGAAGCTTCCCGAGGTTGTCGTCGATGTTCGTGATCATCCCGTAGAACTTCGCCATCGTCGGCGGTACGCCCGCGTCCAGGTACGGCTTGGCGTACTCATCATCG
Organism: Phycisphaeraceae bacterium; assembly: GCA_019634195.1. Lineage (GTDB taxonomy): Bacteria > Planctomycetota > Phycisphaerae > Phycisphaerales > Phycisphaeraceae > JAHQVV01. The sequence goes on from JAHQVV010000014.1 coordinate 37,794, forward strand.
ACGTTCCAAGGGTCGTGCACCGCGGTCGTCGGCAGGTAGACGAAGAACGGCTCGTCGCCGTGCGTGTCGGTGTCTTCGATGAACTTCATCGCCTGGTCGTACCAGACATCCGTGTGGTAGCCGGGGAACTTCTGCCACTTCTCGTTGACCTTGTAGGTGTCGTCGAAGCAGTCGTTGCCCAGGTAGTTGCCGCCCTGATCGACCGCCCCGCCGGGGGACCAGACGCAGTGCTCAAAACCCTGGTCCATCGGTCGCAGCGGCGCGTTGGACCCGAGGTGCCACTTGCCGAACATGCCGGTGCGGTAGCCGTTGTCCTTGAAATACTCGGCGAGGGTGTACTCGTCGCCGTGCATGAGCGACCGACCGTTGATCGTGTGCCAGACGCCGGTACGCGTCGAGTACCGCCCGGTGAGCAGCGCCGCACGCGTCGGCGAGCAGGTCGGGTCGACGTGGTAGTCCGTCAGCCGGATCGACTCGCTGTGGAGCTTGTCCATGTTCGGCGTTCTGAGCACGGGGTTACCCAACGCCGCGATATCGCCATAGCCCTGGTCATCGGTGAGGATGAGGATGACATTGGGGCGCTCGTCAGCAAGCGACGGCAGCGCGATTGTCAACAAAGCAACCGTGATGAGTCGCTGAATCATTTCTTATTCCTCGCCGAGGTACTCGATTTCGACGTAGTACGCACCAAACTCTTTGCCGTCTTCGCGGGTGAGTGTGGAGGTGAGCTTCGCCGGACCGACCGGCAGATTAAAGGTCGATTGGTGATTCACTTCTTTGATTGGTTTCGTAGGATCGGTGTTCCACGATGAGCTTTGGCCGAGCAGGCCACGGGTTCCGTATTTCACTTCGACATCAGCCCTCACCACCCCCGACGGCTTGTCCACATACTCCGGCCAACGCATCGGGGTGATGCGGTACTTGCCCGCCTTCTTCACGTTCAACATGAACGGCCCGTTCATCAGCTTGTTCTGCTTGACCGCGGGTTGATTCCAAGGCGCGGACCCCTTCTCGACCAGCCAGTCGTGGCTCATCAGCGTCGTCGGGTTCTCCGCACCGCCGAGGTCGTAGCGAACGATCTTCTCAAACGACGGCTGCATCTCGCGCCACCACGCTTCGTACTCCTGCCGAAGGATGGCGACCATTTCCGGGCGTTGATCCGCCAGATCAACCTCTTGGCCCGGGTCCTTGCGGATGTCGTACAACGCCTTGCCATCGATCAAGCGCCATTTGCCCTGCATCGCGGCAGACTTCTCCCATTTCGGCGGGATAAATTGCCGCTGTGTCGCGGTGACAATCGTCCGCTCGGGCAGGCTGTCTTCATCGCCTTGGATCACGCCTTTGAGCGACAGGCCGTCCATCGGCTCACCCTTGGGCTTCTTCAGTTTCAACAGATCAACAAACGTGGGCAGGACATCGATGTGAGCACAAAGCGCTTGGATGTCTTTGCCCTCGCTCACCCCGCCCTTGGGCCAGTGCATGAAGAACGGCACGCGGTGACCGCCGTCGTACTGCGAGCCCTTCTGCGCCCGCATGCCGGCATTGAAACCCTTGATACCCTTCTTTTCTTTGCTCTGGAAGTTCCCGCGGGCTGTGCCGTTGTCCGTCGTGTAAATCAGCAGCGTGTTGTCGGCTAGGCCTTGTTCATTGAGGTAATGCCGTAGCCTCCCGAGGTTTTCATCGATGTTTGCGATCATGCCGTAGAACGGTGCGCTCGAGCCCGGAACGCCAAGGTCTGCGTACGGCTTGCTGTACTTCTCATCGACCAGGAAAGGCCCGTGCGGCGCGTTCGTCGCGAGGTAGATAAAGAACGGCTCGTCTTTATCTTTCACATCGCCGACATACTTCATCGCCTCGTTGAACCAGATGTCCGTGCAGTAGCCTTCGAACTTCTGCCTCTTCCCGTTGACCTCGTAGGTGTCGCCGAAATAGTCATTGCCGAAGTAGTCCGGCCCCTGCCCGACACCGCCGCCCTTGTGCCAGACAACGTGCTCAAAGCCCTGGTCCATCGGCCGGCAGGGCGCGTTATCGCCGAGGTGCCATTTGCCGAACATACCGGTACGGTAGCCATTCGCTTTAAAGACTTCGGCGAGAGTTAGTTCATCGCCGGGCAGCATCGATCGGCCATTAATCGTGTGCCAGACGCCGACACGCGTCGAGTATCGACCGGTCATCAACGCGCTGCGCGTCGGTGAACACGTCGGATCGACGTGGTAGTCGGTCAGCCGGATCGACTCGCTGTGCAGCTTGTCAAGGTTGGGGGTCTTTAGGATTTCGTTGCCGTGCGCGCCGACATCGCCGTAGCCCTGGTCGTCGGTGATGATGAAGATGACGTTGGGCCGATCCGCACTGAGTACAGGCACCGCAAACACAACAAGTAGAAGGCAAATCAGGCGACGCATGAACGGGCTCCCAGATAAAGGTGTCTACAAAGAGACGGAGATCAGGGAACCATCATACATTCGTGGGTGCGTGGGCTTTAGATGATCTGGTGGATCGGGTCTGCGCCCTCGACACCGACGAGTTTGTGGTCCAGGCCGTTGAAAAAGTAGGTCAATGCGTTGGGGTCGCAGCCCATCTGCCGCAGGATCGTCGCGTGCAGGTTCTTGACGTGGAACCGGTCGCTGATCGCTTGGGCGCCCAGTTCGTCGGTCTCGCCGACGCTGACGCCGCCCTTGATACCGCCGCCGGCCATCCACATCGTGAAGCCGTAGCTGTTGTGGTCCCGGCCGCTGCCCTGCGCATATTCCGCCGTGGGCTGTCGGCCGAACTCGCCGCCCCAGACGACCAGCGTCTCGTCGAGCATCCCGCGGCGCTTCAAATCGGTCAGCAGCGCCGCGACGGGCTGGTCGGTCGCACCGGCGTGGAGGTTGTGGTTGTCTTCGAGGTCGCCGTGCGCGTCCCAGTTGTGGTCGTTGTGCGCGCCGCCGGAGTACACCTGCACGAAGCGCACGCCGCGTTCGACAAGCCGGCGGGCGAGCAGGCACTTGCGTCCGTACTCGCGCGTCTCCTTCTTGTCCAGGCCATACATCTCTTTGGTCTGCTCGTCTTCGGTGTCGATGGCGACGGCCTCGGGGGCCTCCGCCTGCATGCGGTACGCTAACTCAAAACTATTGATCCGTGCCGACAGATTCGAGTTGTCCGCGCGGCTTGCCGCGTGCGCCGCGTTCTGCGCGTTGAGGTGCTCGATCATGTCGCGCTGCAGCTCCCGGCTGACACCCTTGGGCGAGTCCAGCGAGAGGATCGGCGTGCCCGTCGCGTTCACGACGCAGCCCTGATAACTCGCGGGCATAAACCCGCTCGTCCAGTTCTTCGCGCCGCTGATCGGCCCCCCGCTCTCATCGAGCATCACGACATAACCGGGCAGGTTCTGGTTCTCCGTGCCCAGCCCGTAGTTCACCCACGAGCCCAGCGACGGGTAGCCGGACAGGATCCGACCGCAGTTCATCATGAGCAGCGCGCTGCCGTGCAGCGGCGAGTCTGCGTACATCGAGTGGATAAACGCGATATCGTCGACGTGCTTCGCGACGTTGGGGAACAGGTCCGAGACGTACTTGCCGCTCTCGCCGTACTGCTTGAATTTCCAGCGCGGCTCGACGATCCGCCCCTGGTTCTTATGCCCGCCTCGGCCGAACGTCTTGACGTCGATCGTCTTGCCGTCC
>JAHQVV010000015.1 GCA_019634195.1 Phycisphaeraceae bacterium
GCGGGATCGCCATTGTCGGGCTTGATGGGATTGACCGAAAAAGCCTGCTGGCCGCGCCCACGAACAAGATCAATAAGCTGTTCAAATCGTTCTTGCGCATCATCCGCGAGGCTGAGGATCTCAAACCGCCCCTTATTGACACCGCAGACAACCGGGGCACAAACCGGCTTGCCATCGATCATGATCAGGAGCGCATCGGACTGGTAGCAGCGGGTGTGTGCTTCAATCCGCCTTGCCGCCTCGGGTTTGAGGGTGATCTGCAGCAATGGGTCGCCCCGCTCTGCGGGGACCAGCTGGGCGTTTGCGATGTCGTCGAACGTCAGCATCTGCGTGTGTTCCGTGTAATAGACCGGCCGCCGAGTCTCCGGCGTTGCGATGGCGACCTGCCCGCCGTCGTCTTGCCTGTAGTAAGTTGCGGGGAAGATCGCAAACTTCTTCGAATGCCGATATCGACGAACTTCGTCCAAGGTTCTTTCGATCCGCAGCGCCCACCGCTGCTTCTCTGAGAGACCATCGGTATTAGGCTCATTAAGGATCTTGTCGACCTCTTGAGCCGTGAAGTGCGAGTTAACCCAACTGCCTAGCGCCGCAAAGACCTGCCGCTCAAACTGCGAGTCTTCATCGATAAGTTCTGCCGCGTCATGGTCCGGGTGCATTGCACCGGCGTACAGCCGTAGATAGGCATTATCGTCGCCGCCCGCTTTGGTGCTGCGTGCATCGATCGCGATCTCGATACGCTCGCCGCCGGGCGGGGTATAGGCGACGCCTAGCGTCCCGCTATCTGCGTAACTAGACAACTGATGAATGGCGAGGGCGTCACCACGATTGAACTGTTCAGCAGCCCCCGACTCGCGTGCTGTTGCCTGCTTTGCTTCGTGCTCTGCGACAGCCTTCTCGAGCGCGACGAGCAACTCGGGGTAATTTTGCGCCACCACGCGCCGGGAGAGTGATTCGATCGAAACGCTATTGAAATCAACTGACTTAAACGTATCGTCATCGATGAAGTTAATTGCCCCCCCCGCAAGTGAAGATTGCTCATCAAGACGGAGGTTGAGACTGTAGCAAGGCCCGCTTACATGAGTATCTGCGCCGGGTGCGAACATGGGTATAGAGAGAGTCAGATCCCAGCCGATCCGGCGGTCATCGATCTTGATGGCTGTTGGTTCGTGCGGCGTGCCCCACACGTGAGCCGTTGTCCATCGGCCATCCTCAGATAGCGTCAGCAGGCTGAAGTGTGGGCCCCCTTCTTCATTGTTCAGCAGCGTCATCCAGGTACCTGCGATCCGCTTGCGGTCGGCGGCGATGCGCTGCAAGGCCCTGACGACCGACTCATACGCCGCACGGTTTCCCGAGTTAACGTCGGGCAATTGGATATGCTCACTTAGTCCGGCATGAACGATCGGCGCACTCACAAGTTCGCCACTGATCGAAATCAACATCGGCTCGCCAAAGTGTTCGCGTGCGTACGCTTGGAGTCGCTGCGAGGCGACGGGCCTAAGCCTTAAATCAAATACCGGACCGGCATTTGCTCCCTCCACAATCATTGCGTGGGCGATGTCGCTGAGCGTAACGAACGGTGTACCGGTGCGATAAACCGGCCGATCTTGGCCGGGCACACGCTGGGCGGAGTTATTCGCGTTAGTGTTTGGCGGCTCAAAACTCGCCGGCGCGATCCAGAAATCAAACGGCTGGATCGCTGACTCCTGTGCTTCCGATTCATCGCCTGCCGGAGGCACTGCTTCTGTGCGCTGCGTCTTCGTGTCCTCAAACGCCCACGCGTCGAGCCCCTTGCCTGTCTGTTCTTTTAGCAGCGTGTCGAGTTCGTTGGCTGCGATCGACTGCGGCCGCGCATCGATGAGGCCATTCACATCCACACGCACGACCAGTAGTTTGCTGCGTTCTGGTATCGGCCTTTCAAAGACTAGGATATGCCCGGCGGGGAGTTTGCCGTGCTGCATCTTCTGAGCCACCCCCTCTCCGCCGATCGGCAGATACCCGAAGCCCGCGTGTTTGTTCAGCCAGGCCGACTGCGTCTCGGCGTCCCAACTCTGATACGTGTCAGGAAGCCCATCGGGCGTAACCAGCGTCGAAACTGCCAACTGGGGCCTGTCTCCAATCAACTCGATGAAGTCTGCCGGCTCGGTGCCTTGCCGAGCGAGTTGATTCATCCACCGCATGACAAGGCGGACGCTCGTCTGGACCCGGTCCACAGCTCGCTCGCCCCATATCGTCTCCCGCGTTTTCTTAAACCCCTTGTGATTGGGCTCACGCGTGAATACGAAGTCGTTGGGGTGGTCGACCGAGACGTAGATCGTGTCATTGCGGATCTCGAACGGGCAGGCCTTGGGCCCCTCGCCGGGCAGGTAGAGCACCAACCGGCCTTGGTCGTCGATCTTGTAGTCGGCGACCATGCTCCTGTTGTCCGTCGGATCGATTTCATCAATCGGCTCACCCTCTCCGAGGGTGTAGGTAGCGGTCCCGTCCGGGCGGAACTCCCAGACACACCATTGACCACTGGGCAAGAAACGGTTGTCGACGAACTGGCCGTACCACTTACCAAGGATTGCTTCGGAGGGATCGAATTCACCTACCACTTCGTCGGCGGCATCGGCGATTTCGTTTACTGCCTCATCGTCTTGCCCCGCCATCAGGCTGATCGGCAGCGCGACCGCGAGCAGCAGCAACACCAACCACGCCAGCCAGGACGCGGAGGAAACACCCGCCGAGTCATCCAGCCCAGCGAACCGACGAATGCGCTCGCTGAGCGACCCGCCGTCAGCCGCGACCGCTAGCACGGGCTTACCCGTGTTCATCAGTGCAACGTTCGTCAGTGCACGCGCGTAGTCCAGCTTGCGGTCGGTCAGCTTGACGACCATGTCGTCGCAGCAGCACTCTCGCTCGTTGCGGATCTGCTTGGAGACCCACCACACGGCCGGGTGATAAAACAGGAGCGTGAGGATAGCCGCCTGGATCAGGTTGATGATGTAGTCGTGCCGACGGATGTGTGCCAGTTCGTGCGCGAGGATGACCTCGATCTGCTCGGCGGGCATCCCTGTCAACACACTGGTGGGCACAAGGATGACCGGCTTGAGCCAGCCGATCACCACGGGGCTGTGGACAACCGCGGACTCGAGCAGGCGGGCTGCTCGGTTCACGCCCATCTGCCGAGCCAGCTTATTGAATTGCGCGGCAAGATCATCGGGTACGGCCCTGGTGCCGATGGACCGCAGGCGCTGGGCAGCGATGAAGCCACCCAAGTGCCAGATGCCCACGCCGAAGACGCCGACAAGCCAGCCGGGTACGAGCCAGGCGACCCAAGGCTGCGCGGCCTTGGCGAGCCTGGCGTACCAGCCGGCCTCCACTGCGCCGCCTTGCTCCCCGGAAACAGCGTCGCCCTCACGAAACAGGCTCGCACCCGCGGCTGGGCTTGAAGAATTTGGTTTGCTCAGCAACGGATCAGAGGGCGCCAAGGGCTCAATGATTGAACTCGACGGATCATGCACAACGTTATTGGGCGAAGTGCTTTCAGCCTGCAATAAAGGCGCGGCCCCGTCGCCAGCGTCCGCGGCGGACAACCCTTCCCCGCCGGGGTCTAAAAAACCGACTGGATCAACGGCGGTATCACGATCAGGTGCCAGCAGACCGGCCAGGCCAATCGCAGACACCATGATCAACAACGTCGTACACCCGATCAGATAGCGCGCGTTGCAAAAGCGTGTCGGCAACAAGCGGAGCACGATCCACAGGGCAATCGCCGGGAGGAACAACAGCCAGAGCGAATGGATCAGCGCCCAGCCGATGATATTGGCTGCCTCAGATGAAAGTAGCTCGGAATAACTCTGCATTAGTCGGCACCCTCGATGCGGCAGAGCATCTTGTTGATCTTCTTAAGCTCTTTCTCGCTGACCCCCCGGGAACGCAGGGCCTGCATTACAAGTTTGTCGGCAGCGCCGCCGAAAGCACGCTGAATCAAGTCATCGACTAAACCGATCTGCGTCTGGTCGCGCGACGTCGCGGGGGAGAAGACCATCGGGCGAACCGAGTCGTCCTTGATAAGCAGGCCTTTTTCGGTCATGACCTGCACCATCTTCTGCGTGGTGGTAAAGGCGACATCACGCTCACATTCGAGCGCCTCGTGGATGTTACGGATCGGGCTTGGCCCGATCTTCCAGATGGTGTTGAGTATTTGTAGCTCAACTTCGGTCGGCTGACTGGCGGCTTTACGGGGCATCTCAATGACGTCTGGAGGAGAGGGGAAGGGGCACGCGACCAATTACCAATAGTTTCGCCGATTCTAGTTTCATATCAACTAATTTTTTCGGTTTTCCGCCCCGCCGGCCTAGATTGCTTCCTCCTTAAGGGCAGCCCACCCCTTTGCAGGCCCTACGGAGAGCCTGGGCTCGTCTGAGGCTCATCAAACCTGATCGTCGCCGGGCCTGAAACCACCCGGCCAGACCACCATGTTTCGGCATCAGGCAGGCTCAGGCCATGATGCCCCACGTCGATAAAATCGGACGCATTCATCTCCCGTCGCTCGAACAAAACGAACGTCTCGTACTCACCCGGGCCAGGCAATGAGTAGAACGCTAGGCTCGAAACAGCCCGGTACTTGCTACCGCTTTTAACAAGGCTTAGCGCGATCTCATGAATCAGGGGATCATTCGGTTCAAGGGGCGTGCCGGTAGGAGCTGCATCATCTTGCCTACTTAACCGGTACGGCGGGTAAAGGCGCCCCTCGGCATCACGAAGCCAGATCGCCATGGCGGCATCCCTTGGCTGAAAATCAAACAATCCCACCACACGGTCCGATGTGTTCGCTAACGCGTAAGTCAGCCGGACGACATTAGGCTCATCCTCGACGCCCGTTTCTTGCTTCAAAGTAACCGTTATCCCGTCGGTAAGCGTGGTCAAAAGGTACCGGTTGATGAAAGATTTTGCCATGCCCGCGTCACCCCACGCACTAAACAGGGCTTGCCGGACGCGTCCATCCGTGCCACCGTAGTGGCGTGGGTCTGAGAGCGCTTTCTTGAGAATCGCTATGGATTCAGGGGTATCGAGTGCATGAAGTGCCATCGCAGCGGATATGAAATGCCCGCGCGCTCGCCCCGCGTTGTCCTGCAGTATCTGTTCAAGGGCCCCGAGAGCCTGCGGGTCCGGGTGATGCCTCAGATAGAACAGTTCATCCAAAGACGTGTTTGCCCCGTCTTGCTCGTAGTCGGGGTGCGCCCGCTCGGCGAGGGAGGCCAGGTCTGGCTCAATCAGCTGCCTACCAAATAGCGATGCTCTATTAGAAATCAACACGCCGAGGTCGTCTCCAACCAACAGCAAAGTCATCCCCGAAAAAGTACTGAGGAGTAATAGAAAATAGATCGCTTTCATCGGTTGCTCCGAGCCTAGGACTTATCGATGGAGGCTAATCGCCCGCCACATCAACCCCAAAAAACCTGCTAAAGATGATGGAGCCGCATGACTGCTGAGCCTTGCTAAGGCCATGGAGTATACCCCCCAAACACCGGCATCAAAACTTCTATCGAAATAGAATATAATGGTTCCACAACCCTCCCTCAATCCATTCCTGTACAAGCTTATATCTTGCCCTCCCCCCGCATTACGCCTTCTTGGATACGCCAGCACGAATCATGTCACCCCGCCTGTCCACCCGCCGCCGGGCACAATCAGTTGCTTGATATTGCGGCGTAGAACGGCATGAGCCAGTCTCGCTTTGATACATTTTGTAAGCCTCGGTCTTGACTTACCGCCACACTCTCTCTATTTTTATAGAAGACAAAGCACATCGAGGCCTCCTATGCCACGCCCGCCATCCCGATACCCCACCGAACTAGAGCTCGAAATCCTCAAGATCATTTGGCGGGAAGGCTCGCTTCCAGCCGCTGATGTACGCGATAAGCTTGCCGAAGATATTGGGCGAGACCTAGCGCACACGTCTGTAATCACAACCCTCAACGTAATGACCGACAAAGGCTATCTGTCTCGCAAGCGTAAAGGCAAAAGCTTTCTTTTCCGGGCAAAGGTTCGAGAAAACACGATCTCAAGAGGGATGATCGGCGACTTGGTCGACCGTGTTTTTGACGGCTCTGCCGCTGCAATGATGCTCAAGCTGATCGAGAGCCGTGACATCACAACCGAAGAGCTGCAAAAAGTCGAGAAGCTAGTTCAGGAACTCAAAGAAAAGACCGACTCAAGCGGCTGACAGAGGACTCACGCATGACCTTGGGATCGCTTCTCTCAACCAAATTTCTTGCCGGTAAAGCCGCTTATCGGATAACGATCTCTCTGATCTACACGCTTTGGCAGGGGGCAGCAATCGGCACCATCGCTTTAGTGTGTGTGCAACTGCTGCGGCTCCGCACCGCACATACCAGGCATCTTGTTTGATGGCGCACCGGCCCGGTTTTCCGGGGTCGGGCCGGTCGTCATTGACAATCAAGTCAAAGGTCAGCACCTTCGCCTCATGCAGCGTATCGAACACCTCGCGTTCCAGCAGTTCATCCGCCAACTTCCCATTGAAGCTCTCGATATACCCATTGTCCCACGGGCTTCCGGGGGTAATAAACAACGTCTTGACACCGACCTGCTTGAGCCATGCACGCACCGCCTTGGCCGTGAACTCGCTGCCGTTATCGCTGCGGATGTATTCGGGCACGCCACGCGTCGCCATCAGCCACGACAAACGCTCAAGCACATCGTCGTGGTTCAGCTTCCGCGACACGTCGATCGCCAGGCACTCACGTGTGAACTCATCGATCAGCGTCAGCACCCTAAAGCTCCGCCCATCACGCATCCGGGCCTGAACGAAGTCATAGCTCCACACGTGATCCTTATGCGTCGGCCGCAGCCTGACGCACGAACCATCGTTGAACCATATCTGGGACTGGTCAAGGATGATCTCAAGCGGGTCTATGATCGGGCGATAGATGCGATTTTGAGCATTTGACTGCGTTTTTGAGCCTCTATTGACTCTCAAACGCGACAAGAAAGCGCGTCAAGATAGCTTGACATATATGTCATGTTTGCTATATTTATCTATATGACTTGCCCGACCGAATTCACCCAAGAAGGGTTGTTGCCCCCAGGGGACCACTCGCTCACGCTCGACAAGCTAAGACAGTCTTTGCTCGTCGTTGGGCCGTCAAGTGCGACGGACTACCCGGATTGGGATGCTTTGTGGCGCAAGCAATTGGTCGACAACCTGGCCCTGATGGTGGAGCAACTCTGGCAGGTGGGCATCACAGATATTTTTGTGGATGGCTCATTCGCCGAAGACAAGAACCACCCCAATGACATCGACGGCTACTTTGTCTGCGATCTCATGCACCTAGCCAGCGGTGATCTTCAGCGCGAACTAAACCGGCTGGACCCCGAGAAGGTCTGGACCTGGGATCCCGACTCACGCCGTGCTTACAAGGGTTATCCCAAAAAACAATTGCCGATGTGGCACCGGCACCGCGTCGAGCTTTACCCGCACTATGGACAGCCTTCTGGCATCAAGGACGAGTTCGGATACGAGTTGGAATTTCCTTCGGCCTTCAGGCGATCACGTCGTGATGGCAAGCCCCGAGGGATTATCAAGATCATAGGAGATAGCCATGATCCGCAATGAACGAGAATACCAAGAAGCAATGGACCGTCTCGACGCTGAGAAAGAGCGGCTTAAAGAACAGAAATCCCGGCTGCGCGAACAGGGGCTGACTCCCGCTCAGATCAAGAATGCACTTGACCCGATGACGTCTTTTCATGCTCAGCTTCGGGAAGAAGTAGAGAGCTATGAGCGCCTGAAAAGAGGCGAGTTCGGCGAGATATCAAACCTCCAGGGACTAGGCAGTCTATTGGTCGGTATGCGTATCGCCCAAGGTATTACGCAGCGCCAACTCGCAGAGCGTCTAGACGTGCATGAATCACAGGTGTCCCGCGATGAACGCAACGAGTATCACGGCATCACCTTGGAGCGGGTATCCCGTGTTCTAGAAGCCTTGGGTGTCGAACTTCGCACCAAGGTCGAGGTGCATCCAACGCCGAATCGAGCAGCGTAACACAGCTTATATTTAGAGCTTAACCAGGCCTAAGCCAAGAGTGTGTTCCTTGGGTTGAAGAGCCGGGTTCCGCTA
>JAHQVV010000205.1 GCA_019634195.1 Phycisphaeraceae bacterium
CCAGCCTGTCATCGGTTCAAAGCGAAGCATCATGACGGGCTGCAAGCCCGTCCCACCCCGATCGCCTTACAATCGCGGCGATGGTCGGCCCCCCCACCCACTACCACCCGATGGTCCGCAGTGTTGCGCGGGGGCTTCGGCAGCGTTGCGGGGTGTCTGCCGGTGCGTCGATCGTCGTCGCGTGCAGCGGCGGCGCGGACTCGGTCGCCCTGCTGCGGGCGCTCGCGATGCTGGCCGAGCGACGCAAGTGGCGGCTGCGGCTGGTCGTCGGGCACGTCCAGCACCACCTGCGCGGGGAGGCGGAAGAGGACGCAGCATTCGTCGAGGCGCTCGCGCAGACGCTCGGTCTGCCGTTCGCCCGCCGTGATATCCGCCCCGCTGACTTGCCGGGCAACCTCGAGGCCAACGCCCGCCGGCTGCGCTACGCGGCACTGGGGGAGATCGCCCAAGAGCACCACGCGCCGTTTATCGCCACCGCGCACCACGCGGACGATCAGCTTGAGACGCTGCTGATGCGCATCCTGCGCGGCACGAGCGTCGCGGGCCTGCGCGGGATCGCGTGGGACAAACCACTGTCGGCGAAAACCAACGGGGCGCGCCGCGTCATCCGCCCGATGCTCGGGGTCGATCAGCAAGACATCGCCGCCCTGCTCGATCAGCTTGCTCAACCTTGGCGTGAAGACGCGACCAACGACGACACAAGCCGGACCCGCGCCAGGCTGCGGCATGATGTCCTGCCCGTGCTAAAAGACCTGCAGCCCGACGCGCCCGGCAAGGCCAACGACCTGATCGACCACTTCCGCGAGGTCCACGAACTCGTGCAACACACCGCGGATCAAACACAGTCGCAAACAACAGAGCCGGGCGTCGTATTGGGCCGCGATCTCGCCCGCACGATGAACCGCGCGGTACTCACCGAGGTGCTGCGTCGCGCGTTGATCAGCGCCGGTTGCAACCCCGGCCGGCTCGCGCGCCAGGCGCTACGCCCTGCCGCCGAGGCGGCACAGGACAGCGTCGGCGGGACACGCACGCTCGCCTTCTCAAACAACACACAACTGGTGATCACCCGCGAGCACGTCACGATTCAATCACCCGCCCGGTCCTGCTTGTAAAACGCCGCCAGCTCGTCGTATAGCTCCGGGTAGTGCCGACGCATCATGCCCGGCTTCTCAAAGAAGTATTCCGTCGCGACCGCAAAAAACTCCGGCGGGTTCGTCGCGGCGTACGGGTCGAGCTTGGTCTTGTGGCCCTTGTGCAGCTTCTCGCTCAGCGTCGCGTACTCGTCGCCCAGCACGCGGGCCCAGGAGCGGTATCGCTCCGAACAATTCAGGTCCGGTGCACCGTCCATACCGGTGGCGACGCCGTCGAGCTGATGAGCGAACTCGTGGAGGGTGACGTTGCGGCCGTCGTCGTGGTTCCACGCGGAAGACTGCACGTTGTCCCAGGCGAGCACGAGCGAGCCGCGGTACCACGATTCGCCGAGCCGGGCCTGCTTGCCTTCGACGACCGTGCCATCGGGCAGGACTTCCTGGTGGTTAGCGAAGTACGTGGACGGGTAGACGAGGATGGTCTTGAGCGTGGGGTAGTAGCCGGTGTCACGGTTCAGCAGCAGGACCGCGGCCTGCGCGAGGATGGTCAGGCGGATCGTGTCGGTGATCTCCAAGCCGCCGCAGCCCTCAAAGGTCTTTTCGTGTATGAGGATCTGGATGATCCCGCCGAGCTCCTTGCGGTCGGGCTTGTCCATCCCGCGTACGAGCGGGACGTTCTCATCGATGATGTCCCACCACGCCCCGGGCAGCGGCGTATTGCGCAGTCGCTTGCGTCGTTTGTTGCGGAAGTAGCCGAACATGATGCTTGCCTATCGGCTCAACGCGCTGAACGCGTCCGGCCGTCGTCCTGGATCTTCTTGAGTAGCGCCTGCATCGCCTTCACCTTGTCCGGGTGTTGCTCGGCGAGATTATTCCGCTGGCCGAGATCGTCCTTGAGGTTGTAGAGCTCGAGGGGCAGCTCATCGTTCTCGTACGCGCGTCGTTTCTCCCATTCGGCCAGGCCGCGTTTGGAGTGGGCGCCGGTCTTCGCGTTGACGAGCAGCCAGTCGCCGTCGCGCACGGCCCAAGAGTGATTAAACGTGTTGTGCACGTGGCTGGTGCGCACAGCGTCTGTGTCGCCCTTGAGGTAGCCCAACAGGTCGTGCGAGTCCTCGGCCGCATCATCGGGCAGTTCAAACCCGAGGTGCGACGCGAACGTCGCGTACAGGTCGATCTGCGAGATCAGCGCGTCGCCCACCTGCCCCGCTTTGGTCACGCCTGGCCAGCGCACGATGAACGGCACGCGGTGCCCGCCCTCATAAATATCGCGCTTCAAACCACGCAGTGGGTCGGCCGACCAGTGGCCGAACTTCGCGTCCCGCGCATACGCGTAGTGCTCCGGGCCGTTGTCCGCGGTGAAAATCACAACCGTGTTGTCGGTCATGCCCGCCTGCTCGATCGCGTCCATGATCCGGCCGGCGATTTGGTCGCTTTCCACTACGAAGTCGCCGTAGGGCCCGGCCTGGCTCTTGCCGTCGAATTCATCGTTCGGGATGATCGGCGCGTGCGGGCTGGGGTAGGCGAAGAACAGGAAGAACGGCTCATCCTTGCCCTTGCGCGACTCGACGTAGGCGACCGCTTTATCGCCGAGCGTCGGCAGCACCTCGTACGGGTTCCACCCCGTCACCATCGGCCCGCCCCGGCACTCCCAGTTGCCTTCTTTGATCGCCGGCCACTTCTTCGTGTCCATCATCGTGTCGGGCACCTGCGCCATCTTGTCGTCCTCGATCCAGGCGTAGGGCGGGAAGTTGATGACGGTGTCGCCGAAGTAGTGGTCAAACCCGTGCGCGAGCGGGCCGTCGGGGATGGGCTTAGACCAGTCGAAGCAGTCTGGGCCGACGCCCTTCTTGGTGCGGATGGCCTCCCAGTCCCAGCCCAGGTGCCACTTGCCGATACACGCGGTGGCGTAGCCTGTCTCTTTCAGCATCTCGGGCATGGTGAGGCGTTCGGGTTTGAAGACCGACTTGCCGAAGGCGCCGACGATGCCGTGGAAGTCGCGCCAGTGGTGCCGACCGGTGAGCAGTGCGTAGCGGCTCGGCGTGCAGATGCCCGAGGACGAGTGCCCATCAAGGAACACCGTGCCCGTTTGCGCGAGCTTGTCGAGGTTCGGCGTGGGGATCTTCGACTTGTCGTTGTAGCAGCCCAGGTCCCCGAGCCCGAGGTCGTCGGCGTAGAGGATCACGATGTTGGGCTTGTCGCGCGTAGCGTCGAGCAGGCGATCCGCGGCAGCGCCCGTCTCTGCCGCAACCGTCTTATGTGCTGGACTAACGAGAAGCAGCACGGCAAGGACGGCGGCGATCGGCCGGGCGATGAATAGTGATGCAAGCATGGTGTTCGCTCTATTGGATGAAGATCGTGTTCGCTGACGAGACGCTCGAAGCGGCCAACCTATCACACACTCAAGGTTCCGGCAGGACCATCGGGATATCTTTGAGCCAGAGGGTGTGGTCGAGGTATTCGTAGCCTCTTGGTAATCGCTTGAGGTGCTCCGGGTTCGGCGTGAGACGCAGCGAAAAAGTGTCAAAGGGCTTGTATGGGTTACTTGCCTGATGGATCAAGCGATCGGGCAGCAGGAACGTGAGCGGGCGCCATGTGTTCCCCGCGCTGTTCGGCTCGAAGGACCAAGACGTCGTGTAGCTATGACCGTCTAAGATCAGCGTCACATCGAAGCTACCCGCGACTGCTATTGGCGGGTCTTTCATTGAAATCGATAGATATGTGTCCGGGTTGAATGTTCCCAGCCCCGTGCCGCCCGAGCGCAAGATTTCTTCGTGGATGGCGTCCTGAAGATCGCTTGCGATCTGCCCATCCCGAACTGGAATGAGTAGTGGTTCATCCTGGGGGTGGACCTCAAACGCTGCAGACAGTGTCAGTGGCTTGGGTGTCGGGGTTTGCGCGCGGGGATCGGGCCAGTCGAGTTCGGTTTCAACGACGGCCTTGTACTTGCCCGGCGGCAGCGGCTTGCCATCCACAAGCGGGACGAATTCACGCCCGTAGTACGAGTTCCGCGGCAGCTGATCCCGGGTGAAGATCGGCTCGGCATCTTGGCCGGCCGCTTCGGGAAAGATTGCAACAGTGACATCACCCACCGGCGCGGGGTATAGCGCATGGCGATAGTCAAGCGAGGTTCGGAGTCGCCGTCCGTCGGATTCGAAGTGCAAAACAAGGGGGTCGCCGGGCTTGATGTGCTCGCGGCACGTCAGCCAGACAAACCCGGGCTGGTTGGTGTATTGCCGCCACTGCTGATCGCTGACCAGGCCCTTGGCTCGGCCCTGTTCGATCCATTCGCCGTACATGTGTTCCCATGGCTTGGTTGGGTCGGCCTGGTACGCCAGGACCAGCGACAGCAGCTTGAGCTCCTCGGCTTGCGTGAGGTCGCCCCGATCAAGCCGGCGATCGAGCTCATATAGGTCAGAGACGTTTGTAGCCGCCCCGCCCTGCTGCGTCACCGTGTTGATCAGCGTTGTGTTTGTCGTGTGGGACGGGCTTGGATTACCGAGATCGTCGTAGAAGAACCAGAGCGCCATGGCGGCAAAAAAAACCTGCATCCCGATGGTCAGAGCAAACGTCTTGTGCGACATTTTGTCCTTGATGTGCTTAGGAATCACGGCGTCGCGATGGGTCTGGATGGTTTGCCCACACTCCGGGCATTGGACCGCTTCGATCTCAGCAATCTTGTCCACATCCCGGCCGGTCAGGTCGTAGCCACAGGAGGCGCAGTAGGCGTGCTGGTCTTGACTCTTGACGAGGCCGGCCTGGACCCGGTTCTTACGCCAACGCCAAATCCACACCGTTAAAACGGTCGCGTGCAGCAAAGCTAGTACGAGGTAGAGCCACGGAAACATGCAGTCATTCTATCGCTTGAGTTGGCCGGGATATCGGGAAGCGCAGCGGGATCACGGCGATTCGGTGAGCCAATTCGGGGGCTTAGGCGTATCATGTGGGGCCCATGTTCATGCAGCTCTTGTCCATCACGCGTGTCACGTTTGTCGAGGCGATCCGCCAACCGATCTTTGTCGTGCTGCTGCTGCTGGGGACACTGCTGATGGTGCTCAACCCGTCGGTGGCGGGGTACTCGATGGAGCCGGGGGCCGGGGACAACAAGATGCTGGTCGACCTGGGGCTGGGGACGGTGTTCCTGGTCGGGGTGTTCCTCGCGGCGTTCACGGCGACGGGGGTGATCCACCAGGAACTGACCAACAAGACGGCGCTGACGATCGTCAGTAAGCCCGTGCCCCGGCCGGTGTTTATTCTGGGCAAGTACATCGGGGTCAGCGGCGCGATCCTGGTCGCGGGGTACCTGCTGATGCTGGTGTTTATGCTGACCCTGCGGCACCGGGTCCTGCAGAACAAGTCGGACCCGATCGATTGGCCGGTGATGCTGTGCGGCGTCGGCGCGGTGCTGGGGGCGCTGGGGCTGGCGGCGGCGGCGAACTACCTCTACAAAAAAGTCTTCACCTCGACGTTTATCTACGCGCTGCTGCTGATGCTCACCGGGGCGTTCTGCCTGGTGCTGCTGGTGGACAAGGACTGGCACCTGCAGAGCCCGCTGACGGACTTCGCGGCGGACCACGGCCGGATCGGCCAAGTCGCGGTCGGCGGGCTGTTCCTGATGCAGGGGCTGCTGATCCTCAGCGCGTTCGCGGTCGCGCTGTCCACGCGGTTTAGCCAGGTGGTCACGCTGGTGATCTGCCTGGGCGTGGTGATGCCGATCGGGCTGATGTCCGGGGCGCTCAACCAGCTGGTCAACACGGCCACGGGGATCGAGGCGGGCGCGGGGCTGATCGAGAGTGTCCGCGCGGTGTGGGGCACGGAGACCCCGGTCGCGAGGCAGGCGGCGTACCTGCTCGCCAAGGCGGTTTATGTCGTTGCGCCGAACTTCCAGTTCCACTGGCCTGCCGACGCGATCACGCAGGGCAACTCACTCGTGCACGACGCGGACGGCAACTTCAGCCTCAGCTACCTCGGCATGGTCTCGGCGTACACGCTGGCGTACATCACCGCGGTCCTTGGGCTGGGCGCCGCGTTGTTCCAGAGCAAAGAGGTATCGTAAATGACCGAAAAAACAACAAAAAAACAAGTCGGCTTCGAGGTCGTGCACCTGGACGATCTGCCTCCAACACAGTGCCCCTGCGGGACGACACGGCGTGCGTTTGCGGGCACGGCCGACGCCCCCGCTTCGCTGCACCGGGTCGTGATCGACAAGCAAGCGAAGACGCACTACCACAAGAAGCTCACCGAGATCTACTACATCCTCGAGGGCGAAGGCGTGATGGAGCTTGATGGGCAAGAGGTGCCGGTGAAGCCGGGCAGTTCGATCTTGATCCGCCCGGGCTGCCGACACCGCGCGGTCGGGAGCATGACGATCCTGAACATGCCGATCCCGAGATTCGATCCGAATGACGAGTGGTTTGATTGAATGCCTTCGCAACGGCTTCACTGTGTAGCGGGAGACGCGCAGCGTCCCGTTCAAACGATCTATCACAACTCGCACGGGACGCTGCGCGTCACCCGCTACACGATCTGAAAACGCGAAGACCACGTTCTTTGAGCATGGGCTTTATCATGTGTGGCACGACTTCACGCACAAGGAATTCAACACGATGCGAATGCTTGCCCTTACCGCCCTGCTGCTTTGTATTTCTCTCGCCGGCTGCCACACGCACCAGAAGTGCGACAACCAGAAAGCCCCCGCTATGCAAGAGACCCAAGACGTCTACCGCCACGTCGTTGTGTTCAAGTTTAAAAACACGGCCACCGATGCACAGATCAAGCAGATCGTCGGTGACTTCGGCAAGCTGCAGAACGACATCAAAGAGATCATCGCCTTCGAGCACGGCACCAACGTCAGCCCGGAGGGTCTGGACCAGGGTTTCACCCATGTCTTTCTCGTGACGTTCAAAAACAAAGCGGGCCTGGATGCCTACCTGCCCCACCCGGCACACAAAGCGTTCGTCGAGAAGCTGCTGCCGCTGCTCGAAGAGCCGTTTGTGGTGGACTACGTGGCGAAGTAGTCGGCCACTGATTCGGGCAGGCTTGATAGGCAGTTGGACCGCGCTCGCGATCTTGTCCTTGCTTTTTCGTTGTGGCGATCACCGTGTCATTCACCACAGGTGAACCGGGCCTAGTCCCCGCGACATTTTTATTATCAACGGTCCTCGTTTTAGCCTGCTTGACGCACACCATACTTCACTGGAACGCCTTCTGGTATGCCATCTCGCCAGGTAAAGGCCCACAAGCAGCGCAATTACACATAGCCATGCGTCGTCTGGCGCATGCATGCGTGCGCACGAAATCGATAGTCAAGGTCCAATAACTCTCGCCATTGCCGAACAGTGTTCGATCAATCCGCCTTGACGTCTAGACGGGCAAGCAACGTGTCGAACTCGTCCAGCGAGTAGAAATCAATGGCGATCGTGCCAGCCCCCTTCTTCTTGCCGGCCCTGATCTTGACGCGCGTCCCAAGCTGCTGGCCGATCTGCTTTTCCAGGTCGCTAAGGACCGGGCTGGGCGAGGAACCGCTGGGCGTTCGGCCCGCGGCGGGCTGCTGTAGCCGGCGGGCCTCCTGCTCGACCTGCCGAACCGACAAGCCCTCCCGCACCGCCCGCTCGGCAAGAGCCCGCTGCTGAACAGCGTCCGCAAGCCCCGCGATCGCCCGGGCCTGCCCCATCGAAAGCACCTTCTCGCGGACCAGATCACGCACAAAGTCCGATAAATCAAGTAAACGCAAGAGGTTAGAAACTGAAGAACGTTCAAGGCCAACACGTTCGGCGATCTGGGTGTGGGTCAGGCCGAACTGGTCGCCGAGATGCTGGAAGGCCTCGGCCTTTTCAATCGCGTTCAGGTCTTCCCGCTGCAGGTTTTCGATGAGCGCCAGCTCGGCGGCTTTCTCCTCATCGATCTCACGCACCAACGCGGGGACCCGGTCCAGCCCCGCCTCCTGTGCGGCACGCCAGCGGCGTTCGCCAGCGACCAGCTCGTACTGGCCCGGGCCCGCAGCGGCTGGGCGGACGACAATCGGCTGCATCAAGCCGTCGTTCTTGATCGACTCGGCCAGGCTACGGATCTTTGCGGGGTCGAACCGCTGCCGGGGCTGGTGCTGGTTCGGCTTGATCGAGCTAACCGTGAGATGAACCAAGCCCTGATCACCGGCTCCGTCGGGTTGGCTGGGCGCTGGGGATGGATCGCCTGAAGGGCTGGCTGCTGGCACTGTTGGCTTGCCGGATTCGGCCTGCTGAGGCGGAACAACCTCGACGGGAGTAGCCATCAGGGAGCTGAGCCCGCGGCCAAGACGGGATGGGCGGTTTTTTTTCGTAGCCATGAGGCCTCCTTGCCAGTGTGTTGTTCAAGCCGCCACGATACCGTCTCAGGCAGCCAGCCGCAAGGTTCCACGTGGAACAGCTAGGCGCTGACATGGATGCCACCCGTTCCACGTGGAACGGTCTATTTTCTAAAGAAACCAAATGCTCCGCACAGAACCTGAAAACGATGCATAATCTGTAGACCCAAGATTTGAAGCGGGGCACGCGTGCAGGCGCACGCTTATCGGACGCGTTGAGCCGCGTTAAGAAAACCTGCCTGTAGGGGGTGGGTAAGGCCTCAGCCGGCCATCGATACGGTCGATGAACGTTGTATGAACCGATCTACGGGGCACCTACATGGCTGAACAAAATTCATGCCAGCCGCAGCCGACTGGGCAGGACAATCTGGCGGCCGAGCAGCTCCTCGCCACAGTCGAGCAACTGCAGGCGGAGCTCGATGTGCTGCGCGATCAACTGGCCTGGTCGAATCGGATAGGGCAGCTGGGGATGCTGACCGCGGCGTTAGCCCACGAGACCAACAACTTTATGACGCCCGTACGCACTTACGCCCAGCTCGCACTGGCAAACCCTGACGACCCCCGCCTTAGCGAGCTCGCTTTGCGGGCGGCAGTGGAGGGCACTCAGAAGGCCGAGGCACTGACCGAGCGGATCCTGGGCCTGTCGACGCCCAACACCCCGATTCAAACAGGCGTTTGCAAAGCCGATGCGGCCGTTACATCAGCGATTCAATCCATGATGCCCGTGATCAAGCAGCGGGACGTGCATGTGCTCACCCGCGTCGAGCCCGTCGCCATCCGCATCGATGAGCTCGCCTTGGAGCAAGTGTTCATCAACCTGATCGGCAACGCGTGCCAAGCCATGTCGGGGTCGCAAAGGCGTCGGCAGCTATTCATCGAGTCACAGCGGGCAGGCACCCTTGTCGTGCTGAGCGTCGGCGACAACGGGCCAGGCGTACCCCCCGACATCCGCGATCAGCTCTTTGAAGCTTTCGTCACCCGTGGCACATCATCACAAGACGCCGGCAGCGGGCTGGGCCTGAGCATCTGCAAACAGCTCATCGAGGCGGTGGGGGGCCAGATCAACCTGGACAGCAGCTCCGAAACGGGCAGCACCTTCCGGATCGAACTGCCAGCGGCTTCGTAAGCAGGCTCAGGGCGCCGCACCCCGGTCAAAAATCAGCGCCATTGACAAACATTGCCGATAGTTTTTCCACGAACTATGCACGCTATCGGACCTTAATGTGCAAAAATCCACGGCCCATACAACCGCGGATCCGACGCCAATATAGGCAGTAAAAGCATAAAATTACCTTGTTTATCAGACACTGAGCCAATGGCATTGAAAATGTGGGGGCATAATCCCTTGATCGAGTTTAGTTGTGTTGCATTGTGTGGCGATGTGTCGTACTCTCTTCTGGGAGACACGTCCGTTTGGTTTTTACAGGCACCTACGAGCACGCGATTGATGCCAAACACCGACTCGCCATCCCGTCCGACATCCGCCGCGAATTGCAGCGGGGTTTGGGCACCGGCGAGGGGGACACGGTCGTGCTGTACTGCGTGCTCGGCGGGACCGACGCCCTGTGCCTCTACACCGAGCCGGGCTACCAGCGCCTGGCGGACGAGCTACGCGGCTCAGACATCGACCCGGCCGAGCTGCTCGAGTACGAAGAAATCTTCTACGCCAACAGCAAACGCATCGAGATGGACTCGGCAGGGCGGGTCCGACTCCCCGATCACCTGCTCAAACAGACGGGCCTGTCGGGAGAAGTGGTCCTCGCCGGCGCGGGCGACCACCTGAAGATCAGAGACCGCGCGGCCTGGGCGTCGCGATTGGACAACGTATTGAAGGACCGGCCGAACATGCTGGTCAACCCCCGCATGATGCTGGGTCGAAAACCGAAGGAATCCACGTAAAAACGTGACAAAGCAGTTGGCGGGGTGGGCTGGCAAGGATGTCCAGCTCCCGCCGGTTTAAGAAGGCGTCAGAATCCCGGATGGAACCGGGCCGACGACGCGACAGACAAGCAGCGGGGGTCGAACGGACTCGTCTCGGCCACGTGTCACTGGCCTGGAAGGTGCCCTCAGCAAGCCAAGGACGGCTTGGCCGAGCGTATCAGACGGATTTGCCGCATCAGTGATCGGGAGCTCACGCGACCAACCACGACCGTCAACGCCAGCGACACAAGGCCCCTCCGCTGCCTTTCACAAAGCCCAGCGCAACGCCGCGCGGGCTTTATCGGACAAATTTTCCGTCGCCAGCCCCGGCGGACGATTCTGACCGATGCCCCAACCCATCCGGCATGATTCAACGCCAAAAAGCCGCTTCAAAACAAGATTATCTCGCATTCCGCCGCCTCGGCAGCAGCCAAGACGCACCCTATCTCGCCCTTTCAGCAGCCCCAAGCAGGGCCTGAAAGACCTCCAAATCCATAAGATAGGCAAAAAAAATCCAACCTTTGGGGTAGAAATTGCGTAAACTTAGGTAAACTATTGGTCACAAAGTGATGAACGTGACGATAATCTTTCACGTAGAGATAGTAGTATCCGATCAATGCCCCGGCCGATCAGGCCCCTTAAAGTGTCTTTTCTCCTCCGCCACGCCCCGCGGGTTCCGTCCAGCGAGGCGTGGTTTTTTTATACGCTCACGGATTAGCCCAAGGTCGCCAAGGAAGGCAAAGAGGCTAGCCGCAAAACGACTTAGAAAAAGCAAGAAACAGGCATTCACTGTTTCACTTCTTGCGCCTTCTCGTGACCAACCGCATCGCTTTCAGACCCTGACCACTTGCGGGCAGTCCGATCACGCCGAATATGACCACGTCTCGCCCGGCTGCATCTCCTTCACCTCGACACCCGCCGGCTCAAACCCGTCGATCGTCTGGTTCAACACATCAAACGTCTTGTAGTGCACCGGCACCGCGAACTTGGGCTTAATGAATTCCGCCGCCTTCGTCGCCAGATCGATGCCCATCGTGAACCGGTCGCCGCAAGGGATCATCGCGATGTCCGGCTTAGCCACCTCGCCGATGAGCTTCATATCCGAGAAGAGCGCCGTATCCCCGCAGTGGTACAGCTTCACCCCGCCGATCGAAAACACCAGGCCCATCGGCTGGCCCATGTACTGGCCCTTGTAGCTCGACGAATGAAACGCCGGCGTAAACGCCACGTAGCCGAAACCCGTCGGCACCCGCCCGCCCGGATTGCCCGGATCAATCTGATCGTGCCCGCACTGCGTGCTGACATACACGCACAGCTCGTACGCCCCGATCACCGTCGCGTTGTTCGCCTTGGCGATCGCGATCGCGTCGTCATTGAAGTGGTCCTCGTGGCCGTGGGTCAAAGCGACGTAATCGCACTGGATGTCCTCGGGCTTGTGCACCGCCAGCGGGTTGCCCGTCAGGAACGGGTCGACACAGACGCTCTTGCCGGTATCGTTGTCTTGGATGAGGAAGCCGGAGTGGCCGAGGAAGGTCAGATCGATAGGCATGGCTTGGCTCGCTGGGGGTCCTTAGAGCCATGATAGCCACTGACTGAACGTAAAAAGCGATGCAGGGGCGGAGTTTAGCGGTCCGCCGCCTGCACCTTTCCAAGGAGCTTTTGAGTGTGTTCCGCGTGCCGCGCGGCTGGCTCTGTATCGAGCAGCCGCCAACTGAACTATAGCGCGCATCGGCGCATCCGCATCTAAATTTGCACCCGCGCCCGGTCGTGCCGGTCGTGCCGGTCAATCGATTCCCGGCCGCAACGGATTGCAGGCTGTAGGTAGATGGGCTCACTGCCGCCTTACATGCCCGTGCCAAAGCCCGATGCAGAACCAACTCTTAGACGCGCATAATCCCAAGCAGTGCGCGTGCCTTGGAACCTGCCACCGTTACAATCCATCCATGGCAGAGGACGCCAACGGGAAAGAAAAAACCTCGATCCTGCATCGGCCGATCTCCAACCGGGCGATGGAAATCATCTTGGTTCTACTGCTCATCGCGATCGCAGTGTTCGTTGTGATTGCACCAACCACCTGCGGATCGCACCACCAGCATGGAGCCCGGGTTGCATATGACCTCTCGAATCTTCGGCAGTGGATCGTTCAGATCAACGCATACGCGATCGATCACGATGGGCACCTGCCAACCCACATTAAAGACGCCAAAGACTACTGGGTAGATGAGGATTTTTTCTACTCACGATTCGATCACGAGGATTCCGTCGTGTTCGACGAGACGATTGGGCCAGGCTGGTATGCCTACGGCAGCTACTGGTTCCTGTTTGTACAAGATTTGATGCTCGATGACATCGAGCAACCAGACGACTTCATACTGGTCTACCGCGCACCCCGGCTGGATCACGACTTCTACTGCGTCGGCTTCCTCGACGGCCACGCCGAGATACTCAGCAGCGAAGCATTTGCCGAGCGTATGCAGCGGCAGGACGAGTTGATTCGCTCGAAAGGGGATGGATTCACCGAGCACGAAGCGTCCGCGCGTGACCCGATTTGAAGACGATCCGGGTCACGCGCTGACGCTTTGCGTTCTGATTAAACAGCGTGCCTACCGCGTCGGGTTGGGCTGCGGTGGTGGCGGCAGGCCGGGCTGCTGTGGCGCGACGTTCTGCTGGTACCACTGCTCGAAGCCCTGGGGCGGGGGGAAGGCGTTGCGGATGTCGCCGCTCAGACCCTCGAGCTGGGCCTGGCTAATGAGGAACGGGATCATCCGCGCGTACGCCTCGTAGACCAGGGCCCGCTCGTCGGACTCCGCCACGAGCAGTGGTACCGCCAGTTGCCAGATGTTGGCCTTCTGCGGCAGGCTGTAGCCCTGCTCCGGCGATCCCATGATCTCGATGAACTGGCTCAGCACGAGGTCTTCGAACGGCGGGATGTTCTGACGGGCCTGCACATCCAGGTCCGCGCGGGCGGTGATCTGCCGTTCTTCGAGGTAGTCGTCGTAGGACCTCTTGGCCGAGTCCAGGTGACGCTTCATGACCGCCCGGCTGCGCTCGGCCAGGCCGTACCGCCACGCCAGGCGGATCCGCACGAGGATCCGCATCACGTTCTGGAAGCCCAGGTCGTCGTCAAAGCGGACGCGCGCGAAGTCGGGCATGCTCAGCTCATACTCGCCGTCCTCCGCCACAGGCGAAGTCGGGCTGTCGGCGTAGATCTCTTTGGCGCGTTTGAAGTAGTCGCGGGCCTTCGTCTCCTGCCCGTCGTAGTAGTACAGGTAGACCGCCGACTGCAGGAAGTTCTCGTGGCCGTTGGCAAAGCTGTCACCCGCCTCGTGCTTATCACCGAAGTCGCCGGCCTTCGCCTTCGTGAGGGTGTCTTCCCACGCGCGGTCGTACGCGGGGATCATCCGCACGTCCGGCGAGTGGTTGATGGTCTCCTTGCCGATCTGGCCCATGGTTGGGACCTGCGGGCGGAAGTTGATCTTGCCCTCGTGCGCGAGCTTCTGCAGGTTGTGGATGATGTTGCGGTTGGCGTTGAGCAGGTCGATGCGGCCCTTGTTCTGTGTCCACTCCTCGGCGCGGAGCGTGCCCAGCGCCGACCAGTACATCGCGTGGGCGGCGGGGTGTCGCCAGTCGATCGGGCCGTACGCCTGCATGGTGACGAGCATGTAGGGCGGGTCCATGTGGTACTCGCCGACCAGCGTCAGGGCCCGCAGGAGGTTGAGCAGCGGGACCAGGTCGACGATGGTGAGGTCGGGGTTGCGCTCGCGGGCGGCGGCGATGTTGTTGCGGGGGTTGAGGTTGAGCGCGACATCGGGCGGCTGGCTGACGATCCATTTATAGACGGCCATCGCGTCGATCCCGAGCACATCGGGGTTGTTGATCACCTCGGTGCCAACGTCGTAGCCCGCGTCGCGGAACATCTGCCCCCGGCCAAACGCGCGGAGGGTGCGCGGATTGAGGCCCAGCTCGAGTTCTTCGCCGCCGGGCCCCTTGAGCGCTTCGAGCTGTTGAACGACCGGCTTCAGGTCGGGGTAGTCCGTGTAGAAGCGTGCGAGGTTGTCCGGGCTCAGCGTGGTGAAGTAGTTGCTGGCGCGGAAGTCGCCTTCGGTGCGGTTGGCCTTCTTGAGGTAGGTCTCGGCCATGTCGGCGATCTGCGCGAACTGCCGCGTCGCCAGCCACTCGCCGTGCTCAAGCCGATCGAAGTCTTCTTCGAGCGGGCGCTTGGCGGGGTCCCGGTACTCAGGCTTCCAGCCCCAGCCCGGGTCGGGCGCGCCGAGGATGGTCTGCCATGTCTCGGCCATGCGGGCCTTGTAGTACCAGTGCATGTCGTCGGTGCCGCCGGCCATCTTGTGCCCGAGGATCCACGCGATCGAGCGGTACAGCACCACCGCGTTGGGGTTGTTGGGGATGCCCCGGTCGCGCAGCAGCACCATGCCTTTTTGCACCCAGTCCCAGCGCTCCTCGGCGGTCTTGCACTTGACCGAGATGTTGTAGGCCATGTTCCACGCCTGGATGTCCCACGCGTCGGGGAAGCGCGGCTGCAGGGTCGTGATGTACTCGGCCAGGTTGTTGGACTCGAAGAACTTGCCCTCTTGCTTGAGCGCTTCGGAGCGCTGCCAGAGGATATTGATCAGTACGCCGCGGAACGAGCCGAGCGACGCGGCCAGGGTGTAGGAGGGGTGCGCGCTGCTGCCGCCCTCCAGGTCGTAGGTGAGCTGGCGGTCGACGCGCTGCTGGTTGATCACCGGCGAGAGCATGAACGCGCAGAGGATCCCCGCGGCGGTGATGATGAGTGCGGCAAGTTGGATCAGGCGGGTGGACATGGTGTAGTACTTTTACGTCGAATCATTTTAGGCGGTTCAAGCCATGTGTAGCGGGAGACGCGAAGCGTCCCTTACGAAAGATCTATCACGACTCGCAAGGGGACGCTTCGGGCCACCCGCTACACCTGGACACGCGCGATCTCTTTGCGATGAAACAGCAGCAGGCCGATGAGCGCGGCGATGCCGGTCCAGATCAGGCCGATCTTCAGGGCGGCGTTGGCCACCGCGGCGTTGCTGATCACGTGGCCGTCGGACAGCGGCTGGTGCGTGTTGAACTGGCCGAAGGACGGGATAAGGAGCATGAAAGCCTCGCCGATGAGCCGGAGCAGGAGCTTGAAGGCGTCGTAGACCGCGCCGCTGCCGATCTGGCTGAAGAAGGTGCCGAACGTGCCGGTGATGACCTCCCAGCTGTTCTCACTGCGCGCGAAGCCGGCGTAGGAATCCAGCGACTCGCTGATCACCCCGCTGGCGGCGGCGGCGACGTAGACGATCAGCCCGAGCATCGCCGCGACGGGGAAGCTCAGCAGCGCCCCGGCCATCAACCCGACCATCGCCAGGAACGCCAGCTTGAGCCAGACGATCATCAGCGCCCGCGTGAGGTTGCCCCCGAACGAACCGACGCGGTAGAAGACCTCGATCACCGCGTCCTTGAAGTTGAAGCGCGTGGACTGCTGATCGAAACCGTCGCGGCGCTTCTCCGGGATCGCGATGTTGATCACCATCTCGCCGTCGGGGTTGATCAGGCCCGCGGGCACGGGCAACTCGTTGGCGATCTCGACGACCAGCTGTGTGCGCGGCGCGTCGGCGGTCGGTGCCGGCGGCGGGGGCCAGGGCCGGCCGTTCACTTTCAGCAGCACCTCGGTGTTCAGGTTCTCCGGCTTGGGGCTCGCCGCGGGCGTCAATGAAAGCTGGATCACCTCGCGCTCCAGGACCCGCACCACCCGGTCGCGCAGCTCGGCAGAGACCTTCGCCGCTGTCTCGTTGTCCAGGTCGCTGGGCCGGCCCATGGCTAAGTCCACGTAGGCTTGGGCTTGATCGCCTGTCAGCCCGGCGCCGTCCATCAGCATCTCCCGGCCCTGCGCCGCGGCACGCCGCGCCGCCGCGGCCGCCTCGCCAAGCCCCGTGATCACAAAGTCCTGGCTACCCCCGCCCGGCACGGTGTAGAAACGCGAGACCGTGTCGGAGACGATCTCCTGCTGCGCGTCGCCGGCCAGCATCGCAAACGATGTCCCCTCCGTGCCGAAGCGGCCCGGGACCGTGCGCTGCTTCTCCTCGAGCACGTTGGGGTACATCCGCTCCCACGTCGTGCCGACTGGGTCGGGCGTCTTTGCCAGACGAGCGGTCAGCACCTCCCGGTCCACGGCATAACGGTCCAGGTTGTTGAGTGCCGGGTTCTGCGCGATCGCCATCGTGAACCCGTACGTCGCGATCCCCGCCACGGCCAGCAGCACCGCGTTGAGCAGCACGATCCCCAGCCACTTGCCCAGCAGGTACTGCACCCGGCCAAGCGGCTTGGTCAGCGTCATGTGGATCTGCCGGGTCGCGATCTCCAGGCTCACCGTGCGCGCCGCCAGCAGCACCGTCATCAGCCCCAGCAGCACCGCGACGATCATGTTCGAGTACGTCAGGAACCGCTGGACCATGTACGTCACCCGGTCCTCGCTGCCAAAGATCAAAGGCAGCATCGGCAGCAAGACCAGCATCGCGATGATGAAGATCAACGCCACACCCATCCGCAGCGACTCCTCCAGCATCGTCCGCGCCACGCCCAGCACCGGGTGCCCCGGCCGAAGGATCAGGCGCAGCAGGTTGATCCCGAGCAAGAACCCCAGCACCGCGAGATAGCAGTACAGCGACGTCGTCCAGCCCGGTTCCCAATCGACCGCGAGGAACAGCAGGATCAGCAGGCCAAAGCCATAGCTCGTGATCACAAAGGTGTTGACACGCTTGACCCAAGGCACATCGCGCCAGTGGATCAAACCAAAGATGGTCCAGCCCTTAGAAAGAAGCCCACCAACAAAATTAGTCCAATAGGCAACGCCCATCGCGTCTTGCGCGCTGAAGAGCAGGGTCAAGCCTCCGAAGGCAAGGCCGATCCCCAGCCACACTGCCAGCCAAGTTTTCCAGGTGAGCTTGAACATGCGAGAGTCGGGCGGTTCTTTCTTCTATAGCCCCGGGCGGGAGCCCGGGGTGCGCGTGTGTCGCTGGTCGCGAGCGTGT
Organism: Phycisphaeraceae bacterium; assembly: GCA_019634195.1. GTDB lineage: Bacteria > Planctomycetota > Phycisphaerae > Phycisphaerales > Phycisphaeraceae > JAHQVV01. The sequence goes on from JAHQVV010000205.1 coordinate 17,388, forward strand.
TGTTTCGTTTACATCGATGCTCCGGGCTCGGGCCCGGTGCTATTGAGCGATCGGATCAGCCGCTGAGGAGGTCGTCGATGACGCCGCTGTCCGCGTCGGGTTTAGAGCCGGTCGGCTTGGAAGGCGGGGGAGGTGTCTTGGGTTTCTCGGGTTCGGCAGGCTTCTCGCCGGTTAGGCCGGCCAGCACGTTGTCGGCCTCGGTCGGGGGCGGGGGCGGCGCGGGGATCGGCTCGGCGACGTCCTCTGCCGACGCGGCGGGCTTGTCCGGCTCACCACTGACCAGTGACTCGATCAGCACCTCCCGCTGCTGCTCAACCCGCTGCTCGGCAGACACCTCGCCTTCCTCGCCCTGCAAAAACGCCGCGACATCGCGGCCCGACCGGGCCCCGAACGTCTGCAAGCCTTCCTTCTGCGCCTCGTCCACCATCTCCAAGAACACCTGCTCGAGCGTACGACGCGGGTGGTCCAGCGCAACATCCGTCACGCCCAGCTTCTCAAGCGCCGCGACAATCTGCTCGTCGCTGACCTGTGCCAGGGCGCCGGTCGTGATCGTGGTCTTGTCTTGGACCTGCAAGAGCCCGTCGAGCTGCCCCTCGCGGCGGATCTTCCCGCCGAACATCATCGCCACGCGGTCGCACACGTCCTGCACATCCGCAAGCAGGTGCGAGCACAGCAGGATCGTCTTGCCACGGTCGCGCAGCTGGCGGATGACCTTCTTCACGTCGTCCGTCGCGATCGGGTCCATGCCCGAGGTCGGCTCATCGAGGATCAAGAACTCCGGGTCGTTGATCAGCGCCTGCGCCAGCCCGACCTTCCGCATCATGCCCTTAGAGAACTCGCCAACGGGGCGGTTGGCCGCGTGCTCGAGCCCGACCATGTCCAGCAGCATCGCGATGCGCTTCTTGCGCGTCGAGCGGTTCAGGTGGAACAGCTTGGCGTAGTACTCGAGCGTCTCGACGGGCGTGAGGAACCTGTAGAGGTAGGTCTCCTCGGGCAGGTAGCCGATACGTTTCTTGGTGCTGACGTCGCGGGGCAGGTTGCCGAACACCGCGAGCTTGCCGCCGCTGGGGTGCAAGAGGCCCAAGATCATCTTGATGGTGGTGGATTTGCCCGAGCCGTTGGGGCCCAGCAGGCCGAAGACCTCGCCGCGTAGGATCTCAAAGTCGATGGCGTCGACCGCGCGGACCTTGTCGCGCAGCCAGAAGTCCTTGAAGATCTTGGTCAGCCCGAGCGCCTTGACGACGATATCGTCGGTCGGAGCACCGGCGGGGTCACGTCCGGAGGCGGGGGTGGTCTGGGCCTGGGTCATGGCCCAATTCTATACGCCCAAGACCGCTTGGGGGTGCGGAGTTGATGGTGGGGCGGGCTGGAAGCCTGTCCCACCGAAGAACTCACCACACCCGGCGTTCGGCCGAGTCGTTGGGTGCGATGTGGCCCGTGGTCTCGTCGTAGTACCAGGCGGACGAGCCGACCACGCCGCTGCCGATCGGGATCGTGTCGGTGTATGGGTTGCGGGGCATCTTCGGTAGGTACGGGCCCAAGCGGTAGCCCGCGGTGCCGATGGCGGCGGTCGCCCCGGCCTGGTCGCTGACCAGGGTCATCTGGTCGATGAAGTTGGCCAGAGTCGGGTAGCTGCCGTTGTGCTCCTGGCGATAGAGCTCGATCTGCTGACGCATCCGCATGAGGTTCTGCTTCATCGCCGACTCTTTGGACTCATCCGCCGCGTCCGAGAACTGCGGCAGGACGATCCCGGCGAGGATCCCCAGGATCACAACCACGATCAGGATCTCGACAAGCGTAAAGGCCCGGCGGCGGGCGTCAGAAAGGCGGGGCAAGGCGGTCATGGCGTGGGTCCAGTCGGGTGCGCCCGTGGCCCGGCGGCAGGCCGGCTCCACAAGGCAGGTACTCCCTCAATCTCGGATTCAACACCCCCCCCAACAAGGCGAACCCCTGAATCGGCTGTGAATCCCGCGAAAGTTGGGCGGTTATAACGGCTGGGCAAAAAACAGCCGGCTCACACCTCAAAGAAGTGTGAGCCGGCTAGATAAAGATTGATGTCTCCCGCAGCGGGATGCGGTTTATGCACGCCTTCTTCGACGAAGCATCACCAGGCCACCAAGGCCGATCGCCGCGAGCGAGCCCGGCTCGGGCACAACACGGATCGTGACCTGTGCGAGCCCATTGGGGTAAAGGTCGCCGCGGTTAAAATCGATCAGTGCGGCAGCAGGGTTGGTGTCCAGGTCTGCTGGGCTGTTGAGGAATCCGCCGTAGGGGATGCCATCGATATTGCGGACCACGCCGTTCTCATCAACACCATCGTTGGGCCCACTCTGACCGCCGACGATGTTGAGTTGTGGGAACAGGCCGTTGCCTGGACCCGTGCCGAAATCGTTGACCTCGGTACCCGCGTCATTGACGGTCTGGCCAATAAAGAAGGTGATCTCTGAGCCAGACGGCGCGTTGTAGAGGGAGCTGAGATCGTGGGCGAACGCGCTGCCATTGGCAATGAAATAGTCGCTCGATGGCAAGACCATCGAGGCGTATGAGAAGTACCGGTTGCTGCCGTTGGCATCGATCGAAAACAGCTGGGAGACGGTCTCACCCGGGGCGATCGGCGGCGGGCCAGTCGGGCTCGCGATCGTGCCATCGACTCGGCCGGCCGTCTGGCTGGTCAGGACGCGGGCATTGCTGCCGCTATCGACATACGTGTACCCACCGAGGAAATCAGCGCTGAGCACGGCGGTATTGCCGTCTTCTGCGACGCGCTCTAAACCTTCTTGCACCGCCAGACCGCCGTTGTAGCTATCGAAACTGCCGTCCTGGAACCCGACCCACAGCGGGGTGATATAGACCCCGCCGGCTGGGCCGACGTTCGTGACCTCGACCTGAACATCCAAGGCGTGTGAACCAACTGCTGTGCCAACCGCGGCGACACCCGCCAAAGCCAAACGAGAGCAAGACACCAAACGCATACTCAAACTCCATTTTTGATCGCCGATGGACACCCACCGGCACACAACCTCGGCAACCCCGCACATTGCAGAGATAGCAAACCGAAATTCGCAGGTATGTCGCTTGACCCCCAGAATGATTACACAAAAAGAATTAACTATTTTTCAGTGTCTGCTGAATCCGCTCGCGGCCCTCGCTGGGCATACGGCTCGCCTGGGGCGCCTCACCCGCCCGGATCCGCTTGGCGATCTGACGCAGCAGGCTCAACTGCCGCCGCATTCGCCGGCAGCCTCTGCAAGACAACATGTGCAGACGCAGCGCAACCCGCTCATACCGCATTAGGTCGCGCTCCTGGCTATCAGAGACCAGCCGTGACGACTGATCACAAGACAGTGCCAGGATCGTTTTGACTTTTTTTACAAATGAATGGCGCATCACAGGTTTCTGGCAAGGCTAGTCGCGGTCACGATTCAAACCAGTTTTTTTCTAAGCACTCCCGGAGCGCGAGACGGGCTCTGTGCAGTCTTACCGACAGGTTGGTCGAACTGATCTCCAAAACATTACAAGATTCTTCTACGCTCAGGCCCTCAAGCTCCCGGAGGATATACGCCTCACTTAGCGCCTGGGGCAATCGTCGCCGGCAAGCATCATAGGCTTCCCAGAACTCTCTTTGCTCATAGACAGACGCCGGGTCGTCCTTCCATTCGCATGGCTGTTTCGCCCACCGGCCCCGTTTGTTGAACAACCCGAGCGTCCCCTGATTTTTTTCGCGCGTATCCGCCTTTAAGTCATCGTCACGCTTGGCTTTACGGAAATGATCCAGCACCTTGTGACGAAGGATACCGACCAGCCACGTCCGCTCCTGGGAACGCTCTTGAAACGTATCCGCGTTCCGCAAAGCGGCGAGCAACGCTTCTTGCACCAAGTCCTCGGCGACATCCGGCCGGCGGACACGCGACAACGCGTAAGCGTACAGGGCGTCGCCGTGCCGATTCAGCCAATCCGAGGGATCAGAGGCCTTTAACTCATACCCTTGACCCAAGCTCAACCTCCACTAAAGCCAGCAATACCCTCGCTTACACCCATCACAAACGGGCGGAGGGCCTCTGACACACAGGCAAATGACTGATAGACGGGATTTATTCCCGGCCCTAAAAACTTGGCCATGACGCATGGGTGGCTAGGCCGTACTTGCGTCCCAGGCCACTCTTTGGCACAATACCCGGCTCGAAATCGCAACCCCGCCGACGAAAGGCAACCTCGATGGCTATCCGTATCAAGGCACGCAATGGTGAATCCGCTGAGCAGATGCTCCGCCGCTTCAAGAAGCTCTGTGAAAAAGAAGGGCTGACCAAGGAAATCAAGAAGCGCGCCTACTACGAGAAGCCCTCCGAGCGCAAGCAACGCGCCCTCCGCAAGCAGGTCAAGACCACCGCGGGCCCGGCGCGCGGCCCACGCCGCAAGTAAGCGTCAGACAACTACTGCATACACGAAGCCCACGGATTACATCCGTGGGCTTTTTCAAACCGCTTCATACCCACGCGATCCGCTCGATCTCGCCCGCCAGCGCAACATCCTTCTGAGTCACCTTCCCGCCCGCGTCGTGCGTGTTCAGTGAAACCGTCACCGCCGAATAGACATTAAACAATTCCGGGTGGTGGTTTGCCGCCTCCGCTTCGAAGCCGATGCGGACGATAAACGCAAGCGCCTCGCGGAAGCTGTTGAACTTGTAGGTCTTGGTCAGCTTGTCGTCGGCGTACGACCAGCCGGGCAGGTCCGAGAGGGCGGCATTGATCGCGTCGTTGGCTAAAGGTGTCGACATCGGAGTCTCCTTAGGATGAGGTGAATCATCATAGCGCGGTGTAGCGGGTGACGCGCAGCGTCCCCCGCGGATCATGCCAAACGCGTCGAACGGGGCGCTCCGCGTCACCCGCCACACCGCACGCCAACACCGCCTTGCCACGCGCATAAAACAGGCGCAGCGCCCCCGCGCCGCGCCCGCGTGTTGTAGTCACGTACATCCAGCCGGCTTAAGCCAGCACCGGTTCACCGCCCGACACCCCGGCCAGCTCGGCGTCGTCGTGATCGACGTTGCCGAGGCTGACCGTTGGGGCGTAGAGCAGCTTGTGGACCGCATCGATGTGGGCCTGGCCGTAACGCCGGTGCCCACCGGGGGTGCGGTGTGCCGGGGGGATGAGCCCTGCGCGCTCCCAATTGCGCAGCGACTCGGCCGACACGTTGAACCGGCGCGTCAAGACGCCGATGCTGAAGGTCCGCGTTTCCAAACTGGCCATGACTGGCCTCCTTACGCTGCGTCAAGAGCAAGAAAGGCTGAAACCACAAACCGGTTTGTTATTTAAAAAGTAGGACAGGCATTCCTGCCTGTCACAAGGCCGAAGGCCTTATGTACGTTTGGTTTTCGGCTACGCCGACTGACAGGCACGAATGCCTGTCCTACCTGTCGAATAGATAAGACCTACCAACCAAGCACCATCGGCGCGATCACCATCACCGCCGCCGACCCCGCCGCGACAATCACCGCCGCGCCGGCGAGCACGATCGCCAGCTCGACGACCTGCGTCTGCACGATCAGCCACCTGCCGCAGCCGAGCTTGTGCAGGGTCTTGCGTTCCGCCTCGCGCAGCTTCATCGACAACGCGATGACCAGCCCGATCAGCAGCACGACCGCGATCCCGACCAGCGCCGTGTTCACGTCGAAGAGCCGCTTGATCCGCAGCACCAGGCCCATCAGTTCGTTCATCACCGCCGCCGGCCGCAGCGCCTGGTAATCCGCCGAGGCGTTGTAGCGCGACGTGATCAGCGTGCGGTCCTTGTCCGTTTCAGGCAGCACCAGCACCGCGGAACACGGCAGCCCGCTCTCGTCCCCGTGGAAGTGGAACGACGCCGCGTTGTCGGGCGTGATCCTGATCGCCGTCACCGCCGCGCTGTGCGACGCCTCGGATTGGTGCGCCGTCGGGTCGTGGCCGTGGCCGTGCCCCGCGGTGATCCAAGCCGTCTTCATATCGACGAAGACCGCCTCGCCGTCGGCGCTGTTTGTCGCGGCGAGCACGCCGACGATGTTGAGCTCAAGCGGCATCGACTTCGCCAGGTTGTAGAGGTTTACGCGGTCGGTCGTCAGCGTGTCGCCGACGGTCACGCCCAGGCGCTTCGCCGCGCTGCGCCCCAGCACCGCCTGACCCATCAGGTCGGGCAGCCCGCCTTGTTCCACGCTCAAGCCACGGAAAGCGAAGTAGGCCTCCAGCTCCGTCCCGACGATCGGCGCGTGCTCCGCCGTGTACCGCGCGTAAAGCGGGATCGCCTCGGCATCAAACGCCGGGTCACTTTCAAGCCTCTCTACCAGGCCGACCGGCACATCGTCCGTCCGCCCATCCCGGAAAAAGAGCGCCTGAAGCAGCAGGTCGTACCGGTTGCCCTTGGCCCCGATGATCATCGGCGTCGCCTCGGCCCGGGCGCCCATCCGCGCGTCGTACGACCGGATCACCAGCGTCACCGCCGTGGGCAACAGCAACAGCAGCCCCAGCGCAAGCACCAGGATCAGTGTCCGGCCCTTGTGCGCCTTCGTGTAGCCCCAAGCCAGGTAGCAAGCCGACCTCATGACACCCCCCCGGAAACCGCCCCGCGATCCACCATGACCACCCGGTCAAACCTCGGCAGCAGCACCTTGTCGTGCGTGAGCATCACCAGCGTCGACCCGCTGTCCTCGACAAGCTGTATCAGCAGGTCAACCGCCGACGCCGAACTCGCCTCGTCCAGCGAGGCCGTGGGTTCGTCGGCCAAGATCAGGCCCGGCTCCGCGATCAGGGCCCGGCAAATCCCGACCCGCTGCCGCTCGCCTTGCGATAAACCCGACACCGCCCGGCCGGCCACCTCGCTCAGCCCGACACGCTGCAGCAATTGCTCAGCACGTTGTTTCGCCTTGTCATCAAGGGATATTCCGCGATTTAACCGGTAGGGCAGCAGCACGTTTTCCTTGGCCGAGAGGTAGTCCACCAGCTCGATCCCCTGGAACACCAGCCCCATCCGCGATAGCCTCAGCCGTCGGCGGGCCTTGTCGCTGAGCGACGAGACCACCTGCCCATCAAGGCTCACCTTGCCCCGCGTCGGCACGAGGATGCCGGCGATCAGATGCAGCAGCGTTGTCTTCCCGCTGCCGCTTGGGCCGACGACCGCGACCTTCTCGCCCTGCGCGATCGACAGCGCTCCCGCATTAAGCGTGAACCCGCCGGCTTCGTAGGCAAACGTGATGTCATTGAGTTCGATCATGGACCGTTGCCCGGCTCCTCAGTCGGCTCTCCGGCCGACAGCCCACCATTGTCGATCCGGCGTTGATCAAGGATATCGACTTCGACGATGCGCCAGCCCGCAGCACGGGGCGCGACGGTGTAGACCGCCTCAAAGGCGTTGGTCCGCTTATGCGCGTGGCCGAAGTGCGTGACCAGCCCATCGACCTGCCAGGACGCGTGGACCACAAAAGACCCCAGTTCTTCGTCGGGCGGCGTCGATGCCGCTGAATCAAACTTGCCGGTGAGCTTGGCCTCCTCGATCTCAACCCGCACGACCTTCGACACCGCACCGTTCTCCTCACGCAGGATCAGCGACTGGTACACGTCGTTGTAGATCGTCTCCAGCATCGGCCCGTCGACGCTCTGTGCTAGCGCGTCGTACACCGCGCCCTCGTCCGTGTAATCAAACGCGCGGTAGATGTTACGGTGCAAGGATTCAAAGATCGCCAGGGCCTCGTCGCTGCTCGGCGTCGCGCCTGTGGAAGTGTGCTCCAGCTTCATGTTGCCGTAGGGCAGGCACGCGCCGGCAGCCACCAACGAAAACACCACCAGCCCGACCGCCCTGGGCTTGGATTGTCTCAGCGTGATCGCCCCACAGACCAAACCGGCCAACACAAGCACGATCGACGGCACCGGCACGTTGATGAAGTTGCGCTGCACCGGCTGGGCATTGAGCAATGCCTCGGGCAGCGCGATCGCTTCGCCTGAGTGCCAGGTATAGCCCGGCTCCTGCGGCGCGAATAACACCACCTGCTCCCGGCCCGCCTCGCTCACCACCGCGACGACCTGCAAGTCTTCTTCCGCGTGGATCGGCTTGCCGTCCGCGTCGTACTCGTTCGCATAGATCGACCAACCGATCGACACCCGGCCCGGCGGGCCCTTCGTCTCGTAGCGGGCGAAAAACTTGAGCGTGCCCTTCGCAAGCACCTGCGCCTCGGGGAACCGCCTGGCGGGCTGGCGGGAGCTGCTCATGCCCACCACGGCGCCCAAGACAACCGGCGGGACCACCACGCCGTCGATCGCCACCGGGCAACGCTCGGCGAATACCTTGCTCACCACCGCGGACAGGTCCGCCGGCTCCATCCGGTCCATCTCGACCGGCGAGAGCCCATCAAACACCGCCAGCTTCGCGTCCTTAGCCGGGATGTTGACGATCAGGTCGACCGCCTCGTCGCCGATCGCGACCTGGACCGTGACCTGCGGGAACTCGTCGGCCAGGTGCGCCCGCGCGGCAGACGCGGGCCCGAGCAACAGGGCGATCACCGATAAAACAAGCCCAAAACGCATCGGCGTATGGTACGCCAAAGACGGCGATCTAAACCCGGGCGCGGCGTCTCCGCCGAACCCGGGAAAAGGGTTTCAACCATCTGCTCTTGACTTGCCAAAGAACACGGCCCAGACCATCCGGGCCGAATGCCGCCGAACCGCTGCCACGGTTTTGCGACCGAAATAAGGCGCAACAAACCCAAAAGGGTGGTGACGCCGCGCTGCCTGTGTTGTGGTGGGGGTAGCGGGGGGTCAGGCCTTGCGATTGCCACGATTAAAATCGCGGCACGGCATGGCCTGGTGTTTCATCGCACGGATGGCGACGGGTTCCGCTGGGCAGAGCTCGGCTAAGATTTGGCCGAGAAGCCAAGTACCACCAGGCAACAGAACGCTATAGACGCGTCCTAAGTGGGTCGAGATGTGCTGCCTGGTGACGTTCATGATTCTGCTCCCGGTTGTCCGGGTGAAGAGGGCGACAAGCCCTCGGCTGTTGGAACCATATCGGGACAACGCGGAACGTGCAACAGTTTTTCCCGCAATTTGAAGAATTTTTTAATCTGCGCGTTCGTAAGTCGAGTGTTGACAGGTTTTGGTGGGTTGGTTTTGCAACCATGGATGCACACGGATGGGCACAAATACATCTCTAATTCGAGCTTATGGGTTGGCACATATAATTGAAAGCATGCAGACACGCACGCTCCCAATACTGTTGTTTGTCGTTGCAGTCGCTGTATTGGCATCTTGCGATGACACCGCCGGGATCGACACGTCGCCTGGCCCCCCAGCTGCACAGCCAGCCCCATTCATCGTCAATGTCGATGCGATACAGGACAGCCCGACCGTGACGCGCCTGATCTTCTCATACGACACCCCGACCTCAGACACAGACATTGAGGGCATCGGTATCTCTATGGGGCTCGACACGACCTACGCCGTCAAAAAAGAACAGAACGAAGACTGGGTCATCACCAGAGGAGACTTTGACATCGCAACGGTCCGCCGATCCGCGAGGCTCGATCATCGAGTCGTCATCCGCAATATATGTGAGCGCGATTTGATCGGCGGGATCCACGAATTCGGAAGCGATCCGGATGTGATCCAGTTTGACTATCAGCAGTCAGATGCCGATTTAGTATCCGACCTGAAAGACAGAGCAGGTGAAGTCGAACGGCTCTAGCAGGAAGCGGCGCTGAAAAATGTTTCAACGCTTCGCGAACCGGTAGTGCGACACGCCCCATTCCTTGCCGTCGGCGTAGCCCCACAGCTCCGCGCAGGCCATGTAGAAGATCCGCCAGCGTTGCAGCCAGATTTTTGCGTTCGCCTTGCCGTAGGTCTGCTCGAACAGCGGGAGGATCGTGTGGCGGTTCGCGTCGGTGTTCTGTAGCCAGGCCTCGGCGGTCTTCTGGTAGTGCGTGCCGTCTTGGACCCAGTCGGCCTCGCATTGGAGGTGCTCATCGAAGCCGGGCAGGTAATCGTGCGCCGGCATGATCCCACCGGCGAAGAAGTGCCGGCCCATCCAGTTGCTCTGGCCGTCCTCTTCGAACAAATACGTGAACCGCCGGTGCGTGAAGATGTGCACGAACAGCTTGCCCTCATCTTTCAGCCAGCCCGAGACGCGGCGCATCAGCTCGCGGTGGTTGGCCATGTGCTCGAACATCTCGATCGAGCAGACACGGTCGAACCGCTGATCGATGTCGAAGTCGTTGATGTCGGCGGTGATGAGGTTGATATTCGTCAGGCCCCACCCGGCTGCGCGGCCCAAAATGAACGCGCGTTGGGATGCGGAGTTACTTACCGCGGTGATCGAGCTGTTGGGATACTGCTCCGCCATCCAAAGCGTCAGCGAACCCCACCCGTAGCCGAGTTCGAGGATGTCCATCCCGTCGACGAGTTCGGCACGTTCACAGACCAATGCTAGCGCCGCGTCTTCCGCCTGATCCAGCGACGTGACGCCCTCGGCCCAGGTGCAGCCTGAATACTTCAGCCTGTGGCCCAGACAATGCTCATAAAAACCAGCGGGTACCTCGTAGTGCTGACGATTCGCATCCTGCGTCCTCACCGCAATCGGGCCTTGCGATAAAGAATCGCGTAGCTGTTCGGTTCGCTGTGCACTCGCCTCGTCCCCGCCGCGTGCTTCTTCTTGCAGCCGGTGGCTAAGTAAGCGACGGATCCCCATGCGGATCAGCAAATCGGGCACCCAGCCCTTCTCCGCCAACCCCATCACCCCAGCCTCACGATCCGTATCACGCGGCTGATGCTCCGGGCGTGATGTTTCAGTAGTAGTTTGTGTCATGGTGTTTGGTTTTAACCACAGAGCACTCAGAGGGCCACAGAGTAAAGCAAGCAAAGAGGACACGTTAGTCGTGTGCAGGCTCAATAGCGACGTTATTCATTTGGGCTTGTGGATGAAATTTCATAACTCGTGCTGTTCTTACCGAAACTAGTCTGCCTTGCTCTGTGGCCCTCTGAGTGCTCTGTGGTTAAAACCGATTCTTTTTGACGAACCAAGGCACAAACGCGCTCGTCTCGCGTTGGTACTGCCTGTACGCCTCGCCCTTGCTCTGCACGGCGCGCATCTCGGTGTAGGGGATGCCGGTCACAAACACCAGGAACACCAGCATGAGGACCGGCCCGGCGAGCGCGGCGTAACCGATCGATGTCGCTAGCGTTGCACCGATCGCTAAGTACGCGAACCAGTGCAGCCACTCGAAAAAATAGTTCGGGTGCCGCGAGTACCGCCAGAGACCTTCTTTACAGACCTTGCCTTGATTGTCGGGGTTGGCTTTGAATTGTGCGAGCTGCTTATCAGCGATGATTTCGCCACCGATCGCGATCAACCAGATCACGATACCTGTTGGCATGCGCCAGTCAGAAGGACCGGCTGCCGTGATTGCCGCAATCATCGGCGCGAGAAATAACACAACAAAGACTGCTTGCATCTGAAAGAAAACAAAAAAAGCGAGTGGTGCCTTGTCCCCGAAATACGTACGCATGTGCGCGTAGCGCCCGTCTTCTTCATTGCCGTTCAGACGCTTGAAAAGGTGCCAGGCCAGGCGCAGCGCCCACACCGAACCCATCAGACCGACCCAGACGCGACGCTGGAATTGGCCCTCAAGCATGGCCCCCGCGACGATCACGCCGACGCCGATCAAAAACGCCCATGCGACATCGACGTACCCCGCGTTGCTGATCTTGTGGCAGACGAACCACACCACGGCGAACGCGACCGCCGCGGCGCCCCACGCCCACGCCAGCCACAGCCAGGGCTCGCTCACGGCGTTCCCCCCATCGGCTCGACCGGCTGAACGACAAGGGGCGCATCGGTGCAGCCCGGCTGACGGACCTCGATCTGCGCCAGGCCGATGTTGTGCTCGATGAACCCGCCCTCGCAGTAGGCGAGGTAGAAATCCCACAGCCTAAGCAGCTCGCGCGGGTAGCCCCGGGCCACCACGCGCTCACGGTTGTCGCTGAGGTTCTCCGCCCAGAGGCGGAGCGTCGCCGCGTAGTGCGGGCCGAGCTCTTCGAAGTGCGTCAGCTCCAGGCCGCTGCCGCGTGCCATCGCCTGCCGGAGGATGCCGATGGACGGGATGCACGAGCCGGGGAAGACGTACTTCTTGATGAAATCAATACACTTGCGGGCCGACTCGTAGCGCCCGTCGGGGATCGTGATCGACTGGATCACGCCCCGGCCCGTCGGCTTGAGGAGCCGGGCACAGCTCTCAAAGAACTGCCCATAAAACTGGTGCCCCACCGCCTCGATCATTTCCACACTGACCAGCTTGTCGTACTGGCCGTCCAGCTCGCGGTAGTCGCGCTTGAGCAGCGTGACACGGTCGCCCAGGTTGTTCTCGGCGATCAGCCTCCTTGCGTGGTCGTGCTGCTGCCGGCTGAGTGTCGTCGTTGTGACCCGGCAGCCGGTGCGCTGCGCGGCACGCACCGCGAGCGCGCCCCAGCCCGTGCCGATCTCCAGGAGGTGCTGGCCCTGGTCGAGCCCGAGCTTATCGATCAGCCGATCCAGCTTGGCGACCTGGGCATCGATGAGTGACGCCTCGGGCGACTCGAACACCGCGCAGCTGTACGTCAGCGTCGGGTCCAGCAGCAGCTCAAAGAAATCATTACCCAGGTCGTAGTGGGCCGCGATGTTGCCCCGGCTGCCCGACAGCGTGTTGCGCTTGAGGTAGTAGCCGATCTTGAGCAGGGCCCCGCCGAGGCGGACCGAGACCTTGTCCATCCGGTCGGACAGCGAGAGGTTACGGGCGAAGATGCGGACCAGCCCGGTCAGGTCGTCGCAGTCCCACAGGCCGTGGATGTAGCCCTCCGCGGCGCCGAGGTGCCCGCCAAGGACCGCGTCACGGTAGAAGCGCGGGTGCTGGACGGTGATGGTGCAGCGCGGGTCGGCGTCGCGGTTCGCCTGGCCAAAGGCCAGGCGTTGGCCGCGGTCCAGCACGGTCAATTGCGCGTCCTGGATGCGCTCCAGTTGGCTGAGCAATAGCCTTCGGCAGGCGCGGTCGGTCAGGCCGGGCCGGTCGGCGGCGGGGAGGTCACGGGGGGCGGGGATGATGGAACTGGACATGGTTTTGCGGTGTTGAGCTGTCACAAAGGATAGGCGCAGCGGCGCCATAAATCACAACCGTCATTTCGTTCACGCGCCGGTTTTGGATTCAACCCGCTCAAAACAAATAGGAGAGCAGGTCCCAATCGCCCCCGCCTCGCGGCGGGGCTATTGGCGATGCTCATCCGACCACTTGGGGTGCGTCACGAAGGGCACACGCTTGAGCCAGAGCAGCAGGGCGTTCCAATAGATCGCGGCGACGACTTTGACCGTGATCAGCGGGTGCTTGAGCAGCATCAGGTTCAGCCGGGCCGAGGTGATGGGCTTTGCCGTCATGCTCAGCGAGGCGTCGAAAACCCGCCGGCCGTGGTCCAGGTTCTTCATGCTGACGATCAGCGGGTCACCCGGGCCGCTTGCGGGGGCGTTGAAGCGCCAATCGTAGTCGTGGTCCATCGGGAGAAAGGGGGAGACGTGGAAACGTTTTGCGAGTTGGAAGCGGTGGGACTTCTTGTCTCGGTGTTCTTGCTCAATCGGCAAGACATAGACGTGTCGCTCGCCCCAAGGCGTGTTGTGGATCTCAACCGCGATGGCGGCGAGGTGCCCGTCCTTGTTGTAGCAATAGAAGAACGTCGCGGGGTTCATCACGTAGCCGAAGGTCCGCAGGTGCGCGAGCATCACGACCCGGCCGGTCGGACGTCGGCCGGCCTCTTCCTCGACGCGATCGAGCACGGCTTCTTTGATGGACTTCCGGGGGCCGCCGAAATGGTCCTTGCGCAGCAGGCAAGCAATATTCCATCGGCCAACCGACCACAGCAGCCGGCCCGGCCCTTTGAAAACCGTGTCCAACTCATCAAGGTCCAGCGCAAGCATAAACAGGCGATAGCGCAGGGCGTGAGCCTTGGGCTGGTAGCGGCGGTGGCGAACAACGCCTTCATAGATCGCTGATCGCATCGCTAGAGTATAGTTCGCTCATGATGCGGCCTATCGTGCTCGTTCTTATATGCCTGCCTGTCTACGCTCAACACGCCCTTGCCGATGACATGGCTTGGCACGATATACCCCTTCAATCAGAGATCGCGCGTGTCCAACCCATGACCGGCGTGGTCCTGTGGTCGAGTTCGCCTCATGTCGATACACAGGCGGTACAACTTGAATTCGCCTATCTCAAATACGACCAGGTCATCAACGCCAAGGGCAAGTACGACTGGACCGCCGTGGACAGCCTGCTGAAAGCCGCGGCAAAGCGCAAGCACCAGATGGTCATCCGCTTCTGGTTCACCTACCCCGACAAACAGACCGCCGTGCCGGCCTACATCAAATCACTTCCCGATTACCAGGAAACATTCGCTAAGGGCGATGGCAAGCCGACCTGGTACCCCGACTGGTCACACGATCAACTGCAACAATTCACACTGGATTTCTACAGCGCCTTCGCCAAGCGTTACGACCAGGACCCCCGGCTGGCCTTCTTGCAGACAGGCTTTGGCCTTTGGGCGGAGTACCACTGCTTCGGCGGGCCCTTGAAACCCGGGCAAACATTCCCTTCCAAGGCGTTCCAAAAAACGTTTTACAAGCACATGAATCGCTGCTTCAAGCAGACACCCTGGATGATGTCTGTCAATTGCATTGATACCAGGCAGTCCCCCGTAGGCGATGAGCCAGAGCTGATCAAGATCGGCTTCGGCCTGTTCGATGACTCGCTGCTGTGTAAAGAGCACGACCGTGTGAACGCGATGAATTGGAAGAAGCTGGGCGGCAAGGAACACGCCAAGCTCGGGCCGCACGGCGGCGAGTTTTCTTACTACAACCAAAACGACCAGCAGTATGCACTAGCGAAGAACGGGCCCAATGGCACCAGCATCGAGCAGATGGTGGGACAATATGGGGTTTCGTTTGTCATCGGTAATGATCAGCCACGCTATCAAAAGATGGCGCGTATCGAGCAAGCGGGCCTGGCGATGGGGTATCGTTTCAAGATCACCCGTTATCAAACGAATCATCAGGTCGTCAGGCTGCGCATCAAAAATGTCGGTGTTGCACCGATCTATTATGAAGCCTTCCCCGCACTCGGTGAAACGCAAAGCCAAACATCTCTTAAAGGACTCATGCCCGGTAAGGAAAGAGACTTCACCATCCCCGCGCGGCCCGGGCACCAAACATCGCTGAGCATCCAATGCGACCGGCTTGTACCCGGACAAACGATCGCGTACGAAGCGAATTTAGAGTGATCCCTTGCTAAAGGGACACGCCGAACGGCTTCACCGCGTTCAGCGCGCTGACAACGCCGTCTTCGTGGAAGCCGAACCGCCAGTATGCGCCGCAGAAGCCCGTGCGGTTGTGGTGGTTGATCTTGTCGAACAGGTCGTGCGCGGCCTTGCGCTGCGGCAGGAACACCGGGTGCTCGTACGGCACCTTCGCGATGACCTTCTCCGGATCGATCGCCGCCTCGTCGTTGAGCGTCACATTGATGGTTTGATCGGTGTCCAGGCCTTGCAAGATGTTCATGTTGTAGGTGAGGACCACGGGCTTGTTATTGGATTTCGGGAGGGCGAGGCTCCTGCCGAGCCGCGAAACACTCGTCGCTTGCGGCTCGGCAGGAGCCTCGCCCTCCCATGGGATTCGGTAATTCCACGCCGCCCAGCAGGCCCGCCGGCTGGGCAGCACGTTCTCATCGGTGTGGAGGATCGCGAGGTTCGGCTGGTACGGGATCGACCCTAGCGCGGCACGCTCGTCGTCCGTCGCGCCCTCCCCGAGGATCGCCAGGGCCTGATCGCTGTGGCAGCCGAGCAAGACATGGTCAAACCGCTGGCCCGGCTCACGCTCTGTATCGAGTTCGACGCGGTCATCGAAGCGGCGCACCGCGGTGACCGCTTCGTTCAGGCGGATGCGGTCGGCGAAAGGCCTGGTCAGCTCGGCCATGTAGCTGCGCGACCCGCCGACGACGGTGCGCCACTGCGGCCGGTCCCAGACATTAAGCATGCCGTGGTTGCGGAAGAACTGCGCTATAAAGCGCATCGGGAACTGCGCGACCTCCCGCGGGTCGGCCGACCAGATCGACGCCGCGATGGGGATGAGGTACTTGTCGTAGAACATCTCGCCCAAGCCGTGCTGCCGGGCGAAGCCTTCCATCACCGTCTGGTCGTCGCCCTGCTCGGCGAACCGCTTGGCGAGCTTGTTGAACTTGAGGATGTCCCGGAGCATGCCGAGGAATTGTGGGCTGACCAGGTTGCGTTTCTGCGCGAACAGCCCGGTGATCGACCCGCCGTTGTACTCCAAGCCGGTCTGATCGCAGGCGACGGAAAAGGTCATCGTCGAGGCGCGCGACGGCACGCCAAGCCGATCGATCAGCTTGATGAAGTTGGGGTAGGTCCAGTCGTTGAAGACGATGAAACCGGTGTCCACGGCGTACGTCTGGCCGCCCAGCTCAACATCGAGCGTGTTGGTGTGCCCGCCGACATAGCCGGCCTTATCGAAGACGGTGATGTCGTGGTGGGGCTGGAGCAGGTACGCCGCGGTCATCGCGCTGACGCCGGTGCCGACGATGGCGATGCGCATGGGTCAGGCCGTCCCGGTGGCTTTTCGCCCGAGCTTGCCCGCTGTTTCGCCGAGCTTGTCTTTCGCGTCATTGGCTTTCTTGCCAAGCTTGCTGGCGGCGCTGCTCTTCTTGCGCGGGGCGGCTGCGCCCTCGGCACGCGAGGCGGCGAGCTGTTCGTCCGAGCTCAACGCACCCTGGTCATTGCGGTTGGCCATCAGCTTCTTCTCGGGTACGCCACGCAGGTCCCAGATCAGCCCGGTCCACGACATGGCCCTGAGCGTGTAGTAGGTGATGTCGATCTCGTACCAGTAGAAGCCCTGCTTCACGGAGGACTGGTAGTGGTGGTGGTTGTTGTGCCAGCCCTCGCCGAGGGTCAACAGCGCCAGCCAGAAGTTGTTGCGCGAGTCGTCGCCGGTCTTGTAGCGCTGGCTGCCGAACTTGTGGCTCAGCGAGTTGATCGTGTACGTGCCGTGGTAGGTCAGGACGGTGGACAAGAAGAAGCACCAGACGAAGATCTGCCAGCCGGACGTGTTCAAGCCAAAGGCTTGCAGCGCGACGCCCAGGCCGAACATCGCCGCGCCAAAGGCGACGTAGACGATGATGTCGAAACGGTTGAGGAACCGCAGCTCGGGGTACTTGGCCAGGTCGTGGACGGCCTTTTGATTGGTGCCGAAGGCGGCCTCGGTCGTGAACCAGAACATGTGCGACCAGACCATGCCGCGCTGCTTGGGCGAGTGCAGGTCCGGGTGCTCGTCCGAGTGGCGGTGGTGGTGGCGGTGGTGCGCCGCCCACCACAACGGGCCGCGCTGCATCGCGGTCAGGCCCCAGACCGCCATGACGAACTGGAAGGCCCGGCTGGTCTTAAAGGTCTTGTGCGAGAAATACCGGTGGTAGAACCCGGTAATCGCGAACATGCGCCCGAAGTAGAACGCGATGCAGAGCGCCAGGGCAATCCACGAGAAGCCGACGACGAACACGAACAGGCACGCGGCATGCATCGCGAAGTACGGCAGGTTGCGGACCCATTCGACCTTCTTCGGGCCGGGCAGCTCGATCTCCTTGACCGCGGCTTCGCCATCGAAGAATTGTCCGATCGCGCGTCCGATGGCCCGGAGGGGAGCAAACCGTGGTTTTGCAGGCATATCAATTCCTTAGGAGGGCGAGCGTATTATAGCTCGACAATCTAGGAGTGCGCGGTCCACTGAATGGCCTTCATGTGGCCCTGGGCCGTATTTTGCCAAACTCAAATGAGACAAATACCGCGCCAAGGCTCAGGCCTGCTGCTCGGTCCCGCTGTGGGAACTCGTCGCCGACGCATTGGCGGGGTGCATCGCCTTTTGTGCCGCGAGCAGGCCCTTGCTGAAGGACTGCAGCTCGGCCATCGACCGGGCGGTGTGCAGGTTGTCCAGGCCCAGCCGGAGGATCGCGTCGTTGAGCTGCCGGCCGCCGACGATGATCTGGCAGGATTCTGCCGCCAACTCGTCGGCCAACTCATGCAGCTTCTTGGCGTAGTCCGCGTTGGGCTCGGCGGTCATCGAGACCCAGACCAGCGAGGCCTGTTCCTGCTTGGCCACGCTAAACAACTGATCCCAGGGCGTATTCGCGCCCAGGTTCATCTCACGCCAGCCCTGCTCGGCCAGCACCAGCGAAACACACAGCGACGAGATCAGGTGCATATCCCCGGCCGGGGCACCGCCGATCGCCACCGGCGCGTTTGGCGCAGCGGGCCTGATCAGCGAATGCATGTAGCCCAGCGTGCGGATACAGATGTCCGTCGCCCGGTGCTCGATGCCAACGCCATCCGGGTTTCCGTGCCAGAGCTCACCGATCTGGTTCATCGACTCGCGGATCGGCCCGTCGATGATCTCGCTGATCGCGTGGCCGTCCAGGTACAGCCGGGTGACCGCGGCAACGAACTCCTTGTCCCGCCCATTGGTCAGCAGGTCGTAAAAATGCTCGGAGAGCTGGGTATTGCCCGCCCGGCCGGTCTCGTCGTCTGCCGCGGTCAGGCCCAGCACCGAAGGGTCCTTCACGGTGTAGCCGCGCAGCCTCACAAAGCGGATCGCCTCGGCCAGTTCAACGCGCCGGTGCCCGCCAGTGGTGCGAATCACATCAATCAGGCCATCATCGATCCAGCGTTTGAGCGAAGACTCGCTGACGCCGATCGCTTGGCCAAGCTGTTTGGGGGAGAGGTATTTCAAGGCTTCAGATCCGGGGACTTCAACTTATTAATCGTCCAATCCGTTCATTATAATCAACCAATTCTGCCTGGAAAGGCTTTTTTTGCATATTATTCATTCATATCGGCTTATGCAAATCTGAAAAACAACCGTTTTACCCCGTTTCCCGCAATTGACAGGCCCTTTATGATGAATCAACCCAGTGTCGAGCGTGTCGGAAAAATCTGGCGGCTGACCATGAGCCAGTGGCTCAACCAGCCCCGCGAGGAGCTCTTCGCCTTCTTCGCCGACGCGACCAACCTCGAAAAGATCACCCCCGACCTCTTGAATTTCCGGGTCGTCACGCCCGGGCCCATCTCGATGGCGCCCGGCACCCTCATCGACTACAAGCTCAAGGTCCGGGGCGTCCCCATCCGCTGGCGCACCCTCATCGAGACCTGGGAGCCCTACGCGAAGTTCACCGACGAGCAGCTCAAGGGGCCTTACAAGCGCTGGCACCACACCCACACCTTCACCGAGGAGAACGGCGGGACCCGCTGCAACGACCTGGTCGAGTACGCCCCGCCCGGCGGCCCGCTCGCACCACTCATCAACAAGCTCGTCGTGCAGCGCGATGTCGAAAAGATCTTCGCCTACCGCGCGAAGGTCCTGGCAGAGATGTTCGGGGGTGAGCAGGGGCAATCGACCAACCCGTGAAGCGTGAGAAACCAGTGACATGTTCAACGATGACACGAAATCGCGCTACATCCCCATCTCAACGTACAGGTCGTAGAGGTGGTCGAAGGTCTCGTGCATCTTCGGATCGATGACATAGTGGATGACGGTCTTGGCCAGGTCGCCGGTCTCGCTCAAGGGCTTGAGCGTGCCGCCGCCCCACCCGGTGATACTCTTGAGGCAGTCCGTGGTTGGCTTGGACCTGCCGAGCATCAGCGCGTGCAGCGTGATCCCGTAGCCGCGCATCTCCTTGACCATGTTTTCGATCGCCTTCATGTTCTCTTCGTGGGCCGGGGCATCGGTGATGATGACCGCCTGCTTGGTGGCTTTGGAGGACCAGTTGAGCTGGCCCAGCGCGGACAGGCCCTCGTAGACCGCCTCGGGCGCGTCGCCGCCGCCCTTGGCCTGGACCTTAAAGAGGAACTCGCGCATCTTGCCAATCTTGTCGGTCATCTGAACCGCCTCGAGCATGGGCGTGTCGCCCTGGTCGCGGTAGACCACGACCCCCATCTCCATCGACTGGGCCAGGTCGTTGAGCGTCAGCATCAGCCGGTTGGTCTGGCCCTGGGCCTTGGCGATCGCCGAGCCCATCGACCCGGTGCCATCGATCATCACCGCGATCTGCAGGTCCTGCTTGTGCAGGGTGTCGATGTAGTCAACCGCCTCGGTGAATGTGGCCTTGTCCATCTCGGCGATCGGTGCGATCGGCTGGGCGCGGATCGCGTCGGTCAACGGCTGGAACTCGGGGAAGCGCAGGCCCTTGCCCCCGGCCTCGATCTTCTGCTGCCAGGCACGGAGCGTCGTCGGTGCCGGCTGGATATCCAATAGCTCCGCCAACCGGTCCCCGATCGTCACCATCACCGCCGGGGTCATGCCCTGCAGCAGCTGGCCCAGGCGTTTCTTCGCTTTGCCCTGGAGCCTGCCGTCGCCGGACCGCGCCGCGACTTCGATGCCCAGCACCGCGCGCTCGGGCACCTTGCTGCGCATCTCTTTCTCGGCGATCCGCGCGACCTGCCTCGGATCGACCGGCACCTCGACCCGCTGGGCCATCCGGATCACCCGCGCCTGCGGCTCCTTGTCGAACAGCCCCGCGGGGACCTCGACACCCCGACGCGCGGCCGCCCGTAACGCGAAGCTGCGCACCTGCCAGGCCCCGTCCGACAACGCTTCGAGGATCGCCTTATCGACCTCCTCGCCGGTGTAGCGCTCGAGCCGGAACAGACCGAAGCAGCGGTAGTGCCAGGCATCTTCGGTGAGCAGGTACAGCAGCAGGTCGGCTTCTTCTGCCGACTGTTCGCCGTAAGGAATATCCCCGACCTGTGCACCCGCCCGCAGCGGACAGAGGCACAGCAATACGATGACCAGTAACGTAAAACCCCTTTGAGACCCCGTCATATCAAACCCTCTGGAGAAGGAAGAACCCTCGTGAAGCAGGCCTAAGCAGAACATGAATACCATACCGCAAGACCGCAGAGCGTCCATGGTGAAGTTGTGAAAATACTAAGTGGACTTGCGGGATCGCCCCAATCGCTGCGAGGCCGCCGAGCCATCACTGCCCACGATCAGCGGCATGATGCCGCCGCGTAACCACGCCGGGGTCGAACCGGTTTAAGCTGAATCAATCGCGTTGACCTCGGCCAGACATTGATCGCACAGCACATTGACATGGCCATCTTCCTTGATGACGTTCATATGTGGGATGAGGTCTGCCCGTGTGTGCCTGTCTTGTTTCGAGGGCAGGTAGTAGCGGTCTCCATACAGCGCGATCGCATCACACACATTACAAACTCGATTAGAAGACCTCAGCCGACCAACCAGCCGCTCGTACTGACTGATCCCGCTTGATAGAACCATCCAAGTGAGAAGCAGAACGATCGGGCCAAAGCACAAACAGCTCGGAAGCAGTGAAAACACTAGGCCATTCAGGTTAATCGTGTGCCCCCTGAAGGCCGACAGTGCCGTGAAATAGGCCGTTAAAAGAATTAAAGGCAGGGCGCCGATCAGATACCCGATCAACAGAATCTTTCTGCGGCGCCTGGCTCGCTTCACCCAGCGTTCTAAATGACTGCGATGGGTGATCTCCTCCGGCTCTGGAAACGCGATCGGTCTCAACAGAATCACAACGAGGTTTGCATCCAAGGGCCACCCCCGCAAGCTACTGATCAAACCCATGCGCACTCACGAAGTGCCCCGGCTCGCCCGGCACCTCTTTCAGCGGCGGACGGTCCAGCAGGCTAGAGCGCGTGACGAACTCGATGCCCTCCATCTTTTCCGCTTCCATCTCAGCGCGTTCCTCGGTCGTGGTCTCGATCGAGTGTTCACGGCCCTCGGCCTCGTCCGTGAAGTAGCTGATCGGGCTAGGCACATCGCCCAGCAGCATGATCCGCTGCTTCTCGCGGTTGGGGTCCGGGCTCGGCGCAGCGGACAAGAGCGCACGGGTGTACGGGTGGATCGGGTTCTTGTACAGCGTGTCGCGGTCGGCGATCTCGACGATCTTTCCTAAGTACATCACCGCGATGCGGTCGCAGAAGTGTTCGACCACCGCGAGGTTGTGCGCGATGAACAGGTAAGACAGGTTGAACTCGTCTTTCAGGTCCTGCATCAGGTTCATCGTCTGCGACTGCACGGACACGTCCAGCGCGGAGACGGGCTCGTCGCAGACGATGAACTTCGGCTCCAGGGCGAGCGCACGCGCGATGCCGACGCGCTGTTTTTGACCGCCGGAAAACTCGTGCGGGTAGCGGTCGTAGTGCTGCGGCTGCAGGCCGACTTTTTGCAAGAGGTCGCGGACACGGTTTTCCAGCGCCTGGCCGTTGAGGATCCGGTGGACCTTGAGCGGTTCGCCGATGATCCGGCCGACGGTCATCCGCGGGTTCAGTGAACCGCCGGGGTCCTGGAAGATGATCTGCATCTCCTTGCGGAGCTGCTTCATGCGTGCGTTGGAGGCTTCGAGGACGTCTTCGCCGTCGAAGCTGACGGTGCCGGCGGTCGCGTCGATAAGGCGGAGGATCGATCGGCCGACGGTGGACTTGCCGCAGCCGGACTCGCCGACGAGCCCGAGCGTCTCGCCCTGGTGGACGGTGAAGGAGACATCGTCGACGGCCTTGACGTTGCCGACCTGAGTCCGCAGCAGGCCGCGTTTGACCGGGAAGTAGGTCTTGAGGTTCTTCACCTCAAGCAGGGGCTTAGCGGTCTGCGTCGCGGCGGTGGGGGCGGGCTGCGTGGCGGTGGTCATGGGAGACATGATAACGGGAGGGAAATAGCCGCGACGCGATGTGTCATCGGAAGAGAATGATACGTGTGTCACGGTAATCCGGCGACGCGTGGCGACGCGGCT
Source organism: Phycisphaeraceae bacterium (assembly GCA_019634195.1). Taxonomy (GTDB): domain Bacteria; phylum Planctomycetota; class Phycisphaerae; order Phycisphaerales; family Phycisphaeraceae; genus JAHQVV01. The sequence goes on from JAHQVV010000205.1 coordinate 40,228, forward strand.
ATTTCATCGCAGTACCTCACCGCGTATCGAGTTGTACCTCGCGGGCTTCGTACCGGCCCTCGCCCAGCGGGTTCCACTGCTTGAGCGTCAGGCCCAATGTGTCGCCATCGACGTCTCCGAGTGCTTGGGCAAAGGTCTCGAGGTCGCGGATGGGCGTGCCCTGTACCGCGGTAATGATGGACATGCGCTGGACGCCGAAGCGTTCGGCCGACGAGCCGTCCTCGATCAAGCGGATCAGGACGCCCGGCGTGTAGGCCCAGCCAAGCCGAGCGGCCAAGCCCGGGGTAAACGTTTCGAACCGACTCAAGCCCGCGGCGGTGGCGGGGCTCGCCACGCCGGACTCGAAGGGGTTGTCCAGCCGGGAGGTCTGAGTGGGCGCGCCCGCCTCGCGCGGGTCCTCGACGAGTTGCAGCCGAAGCGTCTTCACTCGGCCATCACGCCAGACGCGGACCGGTACCTCGCTGCCCGGCGGGTGGCTGGACACCGCGATGCGTAGTTCCTCGGCCGAGCCGACGGCCTTGCCCCCGACGTGCGTGACGATGTCGCCGACCTGCATGCCCGCCTTCTCCGCCGGCCCGCCTGGTACGGGCTCACAGAGTACGCCGTCGCCATCAAAGCCCAGCTCTTGCTTGGTCGCGAAGTCGACGTCGTTGACGAAGACGCCGATGTACCCGCGCTCCACCTCGCCGTTCTCGATGAGCTGGTTGACGACGTTGACGGTCAGGTCGATGGGGATAGCAAAGCCCAGGCCGGAGAACGTCGCCTGCGGGTTGCCCTCGACGGCGATGGCGGTGTTCATGCCGATCACCTCGCCGCGCACGTTGGTTAAAGGCCCGCCGGAGTTGCCGGGGTTGATCGCCGCGTCGGTCTGGATGTAGTTCTCGTAGCTGTTGATCCGCGCGTCGTGCAGGCGTCGGCCCGTCGCGCTGACGATGCCCTGGCTCATCGAGAACTCGAACTGGAACGGCGAGCCGACCGCAAAAACAATCTCGCCCTGCACCGCCGGATCGGTCGCCAGCGCCGCGGGGATCAAGCCCGTGCGGTTGATCTTCAACACAGCGATGTCGGTCTTCGGGTCCGTGCCGACGATCGTCGCGCGGTACTCGCCGCCGTCGTCGAATCGAACGACCGCCTGCTCGGCCCGGCCACGGGCCAGGTCCTCGACGACGTGGTTGTTCGTGATGATGTAGTCGGTGTAGGTGCCGGGGTCGGCGTCGAAATCGGGGAAGTACCGGTAGACCCAGCCCGAGCCGTTGCTGATGCCTTCGAGCCGGCCAAGGCGCGGTTCGCGGGCCAATAGCGAGATGCTCGTGACACTGGGCCGGACGACCCTGGCGACGTCTTTGAACGCATCGGACAGGGTCAGCAGCGTCGGGTTCTCGACGAGGTCTTTGCGGACCTGTTCGATCTGCGCGCCTTCGTAGGACTTAGCGATCTGACGGACCATCCCCGGGCCCACGAGCATCGCGAGCACAAGCGTGCCGAGCAATAGCAGCGTCGGGCCGTACCAGCGGATGCTTGACATGGGGCTCTCCAAATAACGGGCCAACAACCGTCGGCCATGATCTATACGAAGTGTAGGGCCAAAGGATCGGCAATCAATCCTTCATCTTGTAAACCCCGCCTTCGGCGAGGTATTCACCGCCCTCGACCTGCGTGCACCACTTGCTCGCGGCGTCCTGGATCGCAGGCCCCAACCCGGCCAGCGGCGGGGCGAACGGCGGCTGCCAATCGCTCATGCCCAGCACGTCCTGCAGCACGACCACGTGCCCATCGCAGGCCGGCCCGGCCCCGCAGCCGATCACGGGGATGCGCTCGCCCGTGCGCGGGTGACGCGCCTTGTCCTTGATCCGCTGGCTGACCTCGTCGGGCACCGCCTCCACGAGCAAAGCCGTCGCGCCCATCGCGATCATCAACTGCGCGGTATCGACGGTGACATCTGCGTCGCGCTTGCTCCGGCCCGCGGCCTTATACCCGCCGTCGACGCGCACCTGCTGCGGCCGGCTGCCGATATGCGCGACGACCGGGACGCCCGCTAAGGCGAGTTTCTCCACCAGCGTCGCGTGGCTGCCGTCCACCTCGAGCTTGACGCAGTCGGCGCCGGCGTCCTGCATGAACGCGATCGCGTTGCGCACCGCCTCGGCCTCGTCGGCCTGGTAGCTGCCGAAGGGCATGTCCGCCATGACCAGCGCGTTGGGCGCGCCCCGCCGGACCGCCGCGGTCAGCTCGAGCATGAACGGCATCTTCACCGGCAGCGTCGAGTCGTGGCCGAGGATCATCTGCGCCGCTGTATCACCGACCAGAAAACTGTGGACCCCGCCACGCCACAGCC
>JAHQVV010000206.1 GCA_019634195.1 Phycisphaeraceae bacterium
ACACTTCCCGACCAGCTTGCCGCTGTGCAGGCGGATCGCGTTGTCGTGGTCGGTCAGTTCGATCGTGCAGGGGGCCTGCAGCAGTGCCTTCGCGCCGCGGCGGGTCGTGATCTCGGCGAAGCCGTGGGTCAGTGTGTAGCGTTCAAAGGCGACAAGTTGCGCCCCCATCGACATCGGGACGGGCTTGTCATCCGACCGCCACTGCGCGCCGACTTCATCAGTCAATGTCGCGACGACCGGCAGATGCTTGGGCGTCGGCGTGTCCCACAGCGGTGTGTTCGCGAGCGGGTCGACAACGGGATCGTCTTGGCCGCCACTGAAGACGAAGACCAGTGTCAACGCGATCAGAAGTACCGCAGCGATCGCCGAGCAAGCGGCGTATATCGCGCGCTTATGCTCAATCGCTTGTCCGAAGAGATATCGCCCGGCCTCGGCATAATCGTGGGCCGAAACTTTCGCCGCCGGGGCGTCGACTTCGCCAAGGAGCGTGACGGTATCGGCCTCGGCGCTATCTTCTGCTTCACGCAGCATCGTCAGGATCGCGGTGGCGTCGGCTTTTTCCTGTTGGCAGAGGATCTGCCACTCGATCATGCCGTGCTCGGCAAAGACCTTGATGTGCGCCTCGTCCTCGCGGAACCAGTCCTCCAGCGCGGCGATGTCCTCGGGCGTGGCACGCTCGGCGTAGTAAGCCTGGATCGCTTGCTGGATGTGGGTTGGGATGGTCATGCTGGGGGTTGGGGTTTGTGAGGTCTTTGGCGGGATGGGCGTCCCGCCCGTCAATACGGATCCTGTGTGTCGAGACGGGCGGGACGCCCATCCCACCTTGCAATCACTACCTTTGTCTCTCCAGGTATTGGTTGATGCACTGGCGCAGCGCTTCGCGGATGCGGTAGATCATGGTGTCGATCGAGCCGACACTGGCCCCGACCTGGTCGGCGATCGTTTTGGTGGATTGGCGCCGGCCGTACTTGAGGTCCATCACCCGGCGGTGGCGGTCGCTGAGCTTGTCCATACAGATGCGCAGGCCCTCGGCACGGTCGTCTTCTTCGGGCTCGATTTCTTCATAGACCTTGGCGAAGGAGTCGACGATGTCGCTGGAGAAGACGATGGGCCTTCGGTTCTTGGCGCGGTAGGCGTCGGCGATGCGCTGCCGGGCGATGCCGATGAGCCAGCCGAGGAAGGGCTTGGAATGGTCGTACTGGCCGAAGTTGGCGGTGGCCTTTCGGGCGACCTCCTGCATGACGTCCTCGGCCAGGGCGTGGTCGGGGACGTGGGCGCAGACGTACCCCCCGAGCGTGTTCTGGGACTTGAGCCAGAGCTCGGCGAAGCCCTTTTCGGGTGGGCTTTCCAGAGACGAGTCGGGTTGTGCCGGCGTGTCAGACAAGCGAAGGGCCCACGTAGAGATAGGACGCACAGCAATGCGGGGCGAAATACCCTCTCATCCTAGATAACGCGTGGGACCACACGATCTCACAGAAAAAGCGGCAAATTTTCGCAAGAGGCGATTAATCGCGATGCCTGGGCGTGGTTCTCGCGTGCGGTGTTGGCGGGCTGAATCGGGTTAACGCCGCAGCAGCGCCCGGACGTTCTGCCAACGCCGGATGCAGACATCCGCGAGGAAGACACAGACGAGCATAATCAGCAGCGGCGGGCGGAGTTCGACGTGGCGGGCAAAGCCGGCACGCTGGGCGTTGGACCAGGCCGGGGTGTCGGCGTCCATCAGCGTCCCGCCGGTGAGATCGACGACCTGCCCGAGCAGCTGCTGATCGACCTGCCCGGTCGCGGCCTCGCCCGAGGGGTTGCGGACGAGGCCCGCCGACACCATGCGTGACCCCGCCCGGGCCCGGACGAGGTAGACCCCCGCTTGCTCGGCGGGGAAGCGCGACTCGTAGCGGCCCGGGCCGGTCTGCTGCAGGGTCAACTCGTGCATCGGCTCGAATGCCGCATCGCCGGAACGGGCGGGGCTAAATGAGACCGATGCCGTGACAACCGACTCGTTGTCGTAGGCCGCGGAGTCTTCCATCACGTCCACGAGGATGCGGCAGTCCTCCTCCCGGCGGTCGAGGCGGATGTCCATGAACTGGCCCTGGGGCTCGCGGGCGGTCTCGCGGAGGACCTGCGCCCAGAACTGGTTGTAGCCCTCTTTCCAGGTGGTGACCCACATCGCGCCCCAGCGAGATTTGCTGTCGCTGGTAAAGGCGACGACCTTGCCCAGGCCGTAGCGCCACGTCGCCAGCAGCGGGTCGCCGGTGTCGGTGACCAGGGGTACCTGGGTGGTGGCCTTGCGGTGTGTTTTGACGAAACCCAGCAGCGGCGGTGCTTGGTCGGTGGGCCAGCTGTCGAGCATGGCGTGGCGTTCGACCTGCCGTGGCTGGAACGGCTGCTCGCGGATGAGTCGGCCGATATGTGTCATCGCATCGCGGGTGAAGATCTGCGGGATGTTGGACGGGTCCTGAGTGGAATAGAACTCGCCGCCCCCCGCCGCGGCGATGGCCTGCAGCAGCTGGAGGTGCGCGCCGCCGCCGATGCCGACCGAAGAGATCGTGACACCCTCGGCCTTGAGTTGCGCGGCCATCTGCTGGTAGTTGCTCCCGCTGGTCTGGCCGTCGGTGAGCACGATCATGTGCTTGACCTTGGCGGTGACCGAGGCGAGCGCCTGGCGGGCGGCGATCATACCGGGCTCGAGGTTGGTGCCGCCGCCGGAGTTGAGCGTGGCGATGCGTGAGGCGATGGCGTCGCGGTCGGTCACGCGGGTGATGGGCACGACCTGGTGCGCGCTGTTGTCGAAGGCGATCACGCCGACGTAGTCCTTGGGCGTGAGCAGGTCGACGGTCGCGACCGCGGCGGATTTGCATATCTCGATCTTGCCGCCGCCCATCGAACCCGACCGGTCGAGCACGAGCACGATCGCGGTGGCGTAGCGTTCTTCTTTATCCGGCGCCTTCATCTTGACGGGGAGGATCTCCTCGATAGGCGTGCGGTAGTAGCCGCCGACACCAAAGGAGTTCTTCCCGCCGATCATGAGGAAGCCGCCGCCGAGCTGCTCGACATAATCGCGCAGGAGGTTCATCCCGTCGGCACCGAGGCGGTCGGCCGGGACGTCCGAAATGATGACCCCGTCGTAGCCGACCAACTGGTGCAGGCTCTTGGGCAGGGCCTCGACGGGACGGGTGTCGAGCCGGATGCCCTCGCTGGCCATCGCGTCGGCGAGCCACTTGGCCTCGCCGGGCTCGCCCTCGATGTAGAGCAGCACGGGCCGGCCGTAGACATCGACCATGGCCATCGCCTGGTTGTTGGCGTGGGTCGTCTCAGTCCCAAAGCCCTCGGCGACGACGCGGTAGGAGTAGAGGTTGCGCTGCTGCGGGGTGCGCTTGAACGTCACGACGCGCGGCTCGCCGACGCTCAGCTCGATGGCCTGCGACGCGACCTCGATGCCGTTCTCAAACAAGCGCACGCGCCCCTTGCCGGCCAGGGAGCTCTCAAGCTCGGCGTTGAGCGAAAGGTCGCTGCCCTCGTGCAGCCGTGATCGGCTGGCGCGGAGGCGGACCACACGCACGTCGGGCCGGGTCTCACCGGCCACGGGCACCGCATCGATCACGACATTGTGCAGCGACGCCTCGCGGGCGGCGGCGAGGAGGTCGCCTCGGGTCTCCAACCCGTCGCCGACCAACACGATCCGGCGCGCCGCGCCGGGCTCGAAGAGCCCGGAGGCTAAGCGCACCGCCGCGGCGAAGTTCGAGTGGGCGGCCGAGGCGTCGGTGATGTCTTCGCTTGGCTCGATCGGTGCCCGGCCGGTGGTAGGCATGCGGCGGACCCGCGCCTCCCGCCCCGCAGAGACCACGCTCACCGTGGTATCGGCCGGCAGGTTTGCCCTCATGGAGTTTTCCAGTTCGCGGCCGCGGGCCATCCCCTCCTCGCCCTGGCTGGCGGACTCGTCAAGGATAATCACGACCGACTCGCGGTCGCTGGTCAGCTCCCATGCCGGCCCGGCCCAGGCGATCAGGAGCAACACGGCCGCGGCGCACCGCGCACCCAACAGCGCTCGGTGCTGAACCCGCGGCATCGGGTGGTGCGAACGCCGCGCCAGCAGCACCAACAGCACAAGGGCAGGGAGAATCAAAAGCAGGAGCCAGGGGTGCAGCCAATCCATCGCGTCGATCATCCTTTACTTAATACACCGACCGGCGGTGGAACAGGTAGCTTTCGAGCAGCAGCACAGCCAACGCCATCAACAGCAGCAGCTCCGTCAGATCCCCCGAGAGCCAGCCCCCGATGCCGCCGCCCTTGCCCGTGACGTCGGCGCCCGTCGATGCGAAACCCAGCAACGTCTCTTCGGCGTCGAGCAGCGCCGCGCTGCCCCGCTTACCCCCCGCGGTGCTCCACAGCCCGACCCGGTCCAGCTCGATCCACGAGCCAACGGCGTCCGCTTGCGCTTCATCGCCGCGCGTGGTCTGCCAATTCAATGGCTCCGAGTCGAGCTGGATCAGTGTGCCGGTGTGCTGCAGGTTCCCGACCTGCTCCTGCCGCCGCGACTGCGTGCACCAGTACACCGCGTTGCCGACCAGCAGTGGGTACGCCGCGGTCAGCGGCAGCGTCTCGGAACGCTCCGGTGCAAAGCCCATCACCACAATCCGCTGGCCGCGGATATCCCCCGCGGCCAACACCGCGCCCGCCGGCCCACGCCACAACGGCTGCAAGCCTGCGCTGGCCGCATCGGCCTCAAGCGACACAGTCTGCATCACCGCGACGCGCGGGGTCGCCACGCGGTACAGCAGCGGGTGCCCCGGGTCCGTCGCTCGCACGGACTCCAGCGGGAGCCCCCCCCGCTCCAATCTCGTCACCCGAACCGGGCCCGACGAATACGGCGGGTCGATCACGATCGCCGGCGTGTCCTCGGGCCACCGCTCGGGCAGCCAGCCCTGAAAAATCACAACGTCGAATGGCTCCTTCGGCGGGAAAGCGTCCGGCGGCGTGTGAAACACCTCGACCTGCGTCGCGTTGCCTAGCACCCGCAAAGCCAACTCGGTGAACGAATCGGGCCTGGGCGCGACCCAGAGCACGCGCAACGGGTCCAGCGTCGGGATCCAGGCCGCGACCTCGTCGTCCAGCGAAAGCGCATCGCCCTCGGACTTGACCCGCAGCGTGACCGTCTGGTCCTCAGACGCCTCGACCGGGACCATGACGCGCTGCAGCGTGCCCGGCTCGAGATCAAACTTGAGCAGCCCCGCGAGTTCTCCGCCCAACAACAGGTTCAGTTCGACCTCGGTCGGGGACGTGCCCGAGGCATGGACCTGCACAAACGCCTCAAACTTAGACGGGTCCATCGGGACACGACGCAGCGCAAAACCGGTCAGCCCGACATTACTGAGTTGCTCGGTGGCCACGTAAAAGTGCTCGACCTCGATGTCCAGCCCGTCATCCTCCTCGCCTGGAACTTGCAACGCGTCCTCACCTAGTGCGGCCAGCGCGTCGGCGGCAGGCGGCTCCGCGTCCGCTTGATCCAGCGCCACCTCGTCGGTCACGGTGACCGGCGGCGCATCGCTGAAGTGCCACACGTTGGCGGGCGTCTCGACACTGGCGAGCCGCTGGGCCAGGCGCAGGGCCGGCGCGGCGTGGCCCTGGATCGGCCGGGCTCCGAGCGCACGCAGTTCCCAGAGCAGCGCCCGGCGGTTGAAGCTGCGCGCCAGGAGGATGCGCGGCCGAGTGTCGTAGGTGATCAGTGATACCGGCGTGCCGGCGGGCAAGGCCGAGAGCCGCCGCTCGATCGACGCGATAGCCAGATCGAGCATGGTGCTGCCCGCCTCGTCGCGGGCCGCCATCGACGCCGAGCGGTCGACCACGATGACCAGCGACCGCACGCCTTCGCTGGGCGGCGCGATGACCGGCCGGGTCAGCGCCCCGACCAGCGCCGCGAGCACTAGCAGCGTGAGCAGTAGCGAAAGGATCCGTTTGAGCCGACGCAGCCACGCCGCCTCCTGGTGCTCCTTGGCAAGCGACTTGAAGAACAACAGCGTCGTCACGCGCTGGCGGACGGGCTTGTGCCGGACGAGGTACAGCACCACCGGGACGACCAGCGCCAGAGCCCACCACCACATTGCCGGATTCACGAACCACATTGCTGTTTACGCTCCGTATGCTTTCTTGGCTGAATCGTTGAACCCGGACGGCTCACTGGTCGCCCGCCAACGCGCTGCCGCGCGACAACAGGTGGAGGAACAGTTCCTCAAACGGGTGGTCGGTGGGCCAGCGAACGTGATTGATCCGTTGCGTGGCGCAGGACTGATGCACATTCTCGACAAACTGATCGAATGTCGCGCGGTACTGCTCGATGTCACGCTTGGTCAGCCACATCCGTTTCGTCTCGCCGGTCTCGACGTCCAGCAGCTGAAGCTCGCCCGACAGATCGGGGTTGGCCTCCTGCGGGTGCACGACCTGGACGACGTGCGACTCGACGGGCCAACGGGCCATCGCGCGGCTCGCCTCGCTTGCGTCCTCAAGACTGCTACCAAACATGTCGCTGATCAGGAAGACG
>JAHQVV010000207.1 GCA_019634195.1 Phycisphaeraceae bacterium
AGCTGCTCGCTCATGTTGAACCGGTCGCACTTCTTGCCCGCGGCGAGCAGCAGCGTGGCGTAGAACGCGTTGATCGGCCGCTTGCCATCGAGCTGCGTGAAGCAGCCGGTCTTAAACGCGCCGTCGAAGCTTCCCAGCAGCATCACAGGCCAGTTCGCGCCGTTGGTGTGCTGCTTGTCCGCGTTGTTGCTGGTGTACACGATCAGCGTGTGGTCCATCATCGTCCCGCTGCCCTCGGGGATGCTGTCGAGCGCCTCCATGAGGCGGACGAGCATGTCGCAGTTGTACTGCCGGATCTTGATCCAGATCGGGTTGTCCGGCTGCTTCATGTGGCCGAGGTTGTGGCCCTGCTGCTCGATGCCCAGGCCCTTCCACGCGCCGAAGATCTCGCCCCGGCCCGAGCCGATGGTGAGCGTGTTGGTGATCCCCGATATCAGCGCCGAGATGCCGAGTTCCAGCAGCGCATCGTGCCAGTCCGTCTCGAAGCCCGGCTGTTCGTACCGCTCGTCGACTTTCGGCGCGAACTGCTTGAGGTGATCGGCGATCTTGCTGAGCTTGCCTTGCAACGCGTTGACATCCGTCAGCCCCTGCACGTACTGGCCGTAGCGCTGCGCGTCCGGGCCGGGCAGCAGCTTACCCTCGGTTTCGGCCAGGCCCTCGATCTGTTGCATGACATTGGAGCGCGCTTCGAACTGCTTGCGGATGTTGCCGGTGGAGATCCCGCCGTAGAGCATCTGGAAGAGGTGGTTCGGGTTGGAGTGCATGAAGATGGGCTGGCCGGCGCCGCTGGCCGAGAGGTTGGCGACGGTGGGCTTGGTCCGCATGTTCTCGATCGAGTCCATGCCGATGCACAGGTGCGGCAGCAGCGTCTCGGGCAGGACCTTGCTGATCTCGTGGTCGATGGTCGCGGCGCTCGGTGCCACGCCATCACCGCCGCGGTACCCGCCCAGCGCGCCGAAGAAGGCGCTGTGCGACGGGCTGGTGTGGACGCCGTGCAGCCCGTTGATGATGTGCAGCCGCTCCTTGTAGGGCTCCAACGCCTCGATCGGCTCGGGCAGCGTCTGCTTGGCCAGCGACCCGCCGTTGACCATGCCCTTGGGGATGCAGGTCTTGGGGTCGAAGCCCTGGTTCTGCATAAAGAAGACGACACGCTTGGGCGATACCCCCGACAGCGACGCGAACGCGGGGTTGGGCAGCACCAGGCCGCTGAGCGCGGGCGCGAGCCCGGCACCCAGGCCGGTCCCGACGAGCCCCCGGAGCATGGTCCTGCGATTCATCATTGGCGCGTCTCCAAATGCCCGACGCCCATCCAGGCCCATTTATTTCTATTTTGACACAAATTGGGACAATAAACCCTCGTATATACCTGTAAAGGGTTATTTTTACGGATTATTGCCATCATGGGCATAACGCCTTGATGTTATGCGCAGAGTATGGATGAGTGGGTTTACCTTTTCTTCCGTTCTCTGCTCTGTCTTGCAGGCGTCCTGCCCCATGAACCGCCCTACACAGGAACAATCCGAGCAACTTGCGGCGCTTTGGACCCAGGCCCAGCCGGTCGTCTCGGCCTACATCCGCACGCTGTTGCCCGACTTCCACCAGGCCGAGGAGGTCCTCCAGCGGGTCGCGGTCACCCTGGTCCGCAAGTTCGAGGGCTACGATCTACAGCGCCCCTTCGTCCCCTGGGCGATCGGCTTCGCCCGGTTCGAGGTCCTGCGCTACCGCCGAGACCACGCCACCGATCGGCACCAGTTCGATAGTGACATCGTTGAACAAGCCGCCGAGCTGTATCAGTCTGAGGAGATCGATTTTTCCGGCTTCCGTGAGGCCCTGCGTTCCTGCGTCGCCAAGCTCGAAGGCCGAAACCGCCAAGCCCTGATACTGCGCTACACCCAGGATGTTGGACCCAAAGAGATCGCTCAAGAGATGACCATGTCCGCCAACGCGGTCCGCCAACTGCTGCACCGCGTCCGCGCGGCGTTGCGTAAGTGCATCGAGGCCGCGATCGCCAAGACGGGGGGCCGGCCATGAGCGAGCCGCACCCCTTGCTAGAGGCCTACCTCAACGGCGAGCTCGACGACCAGGGCTTTGTCGATTTCAACAACTGGCTGCGCGAAGACCCTGAGCACCTGCGCCGGTGGGTCACCGCCGCGTTTATGGCCAACGAGTTGGGTGAAGCCCTGAGCGAGCAGGAGGCTGGCGAGCAGCCAGCCGTGACCGACAAGCCCTCCGCCGCGAAGCAGGGCTTGATGGATGCCGAGGTGCTGGACCTGCTCCAACAAATCGAGGCCTCGGCCGTCGCCGAGCCGGTCACGCTGGTTGGCGAGTTGCCCGCCGGTCACGCTGAGGATCCCGCCGGCCCCACGGCTCACGACCTCGCCGCCGTCGGCCGGTACGTCCTGCGCAAGGCCTTCACCAACAAGCGGGTGATCGTCTCTGGCATCTGTTCGGCCGCCGCCGCGGTCTTCCTGCTCGTGCTTGTGCTGGTGAATCCATTCGCCAGCGACGCGCCCGACCCGGTCGCTTCCATCCTGAACGATCAGGCCCCTGCAACCGATGTGCCCGTCCGACAACAGGTCGCGACACTGACCGCGGCGTACGATGCGCAATGGGAACCGGACTTTGGCTTCGGCGTCCCCGAGCCGGGCCAGGCACTTGTTGCGGGGCGTACACTGACGCTGAAGCAAGGCATCGCGGAGATCACCACCAACCGCGGCGCGGTCGTGGTGGTCGAAGCGCCCGCGACGGTCGAGCTGATCGATAGCCCCAACGCCCTTCGCCTGCACACCGGCAAGCTCGTTGGCATCTGCGAGACCGACCCCTCCAAAGGCTTCTTGGTCCGCACGCCGGACATGGATGTGACGGACTTGGGCACGCGGTTTGGTGTCTCTTGCCGTGACGGCGGCACTTACCTGCGTGTCTTCGAGGGCGAGGTGTACGCCGCGCCGGCGCAGGCTTCTGATGCAGACGAACAAAAGGTTGTCGCTGCCGGGGAATCCGTCATCGTTGCATCTGATGCGTTGCGTGTCGAGCGGGTCGATCATGTTGCGGAGCGATTCGTGGCCACGATGCAGGCCGTCGCCCAGGCGCCAACCCTCACCGGCGATATCCGTTACGAGCCTTCGATCCCCAGCGACCTGCGTATCGGGGCTTACGAAAGCGGTGAGCTCCGGCTGTTTCAGGAACGAACCAATGTCGAGATGTCTGGTCCGGTCGCGGTCAATGTCATCGGACCGGGTCGTTTTGAAAACGAAGCTCTGCAACAACCCGTGGCATTAAAACCGTCCAAGGTCGATAGCTACCTGATCCACCTCGACACGCTGCCTGGCGATGGCTCGGGCCGAATACATCGTGCGACGGTCCGTTTTGAACGCCCGATCGTCGGCGTGATCACCAGCACGCAGGCCATGTCCCAAACGCATGCTCTTCTGGGCTTGCCCGACGTGCGCTACGGCAGCACGAGCGATGGGAAGTCCGGTCGATACACCGGCCTTGACCAGTCCACCGATCAACACCCCGAGACCGTTGAGGTCAGCGATGACCGACGCACACTGACGCTTCATCTTTCAACCGGCGACGGTATCGACCAGGCGCGCGTGCTGATTGAAAGCCAGGCTTCGCCTTAAACCTCTGATCGATCACAACCTATCCCTAGGAGGGACCCACCATCGACCCCAGCCCGCATCACATGGCTAGCAAGAGTGTTTCTCGCTCGGCTAACCGATCTGTTTTTCACCCCTTCTCACTTTAAGGAGAGAACGCATGAAGTACCTCAGTCTCGCCACCCTGTCCGCCGCCTTGCTGGCCCAATCCGTCTCGGCGGGTGTCGTCAGCGACTTTCAATTCAACACCAACGGCGACCTGGAAGGATGGTCGGCGTTGGCCAACATCAATGGAGCGCTTAGCGCCGATGGCGACTCGCTCAACGGTACTGCACAGAGCGGCGACCCACGCCTCGCCCGTTTGTCGCTCAACGCCTCGACGACCGAAGGCTGGGACAAGGTCATCTGGCGCGTCCGTGAAACGGAGCCGACCAATGGGCCGACCGTCCTCGACACGTTCAGTGCACAGGGCACGATCCTCGTCGTGAATGGTTCGGCAGGCAACTTTGGTGGCGGTGCCGTACTGGGCGGTGCTACTGGAGTCGCTTCGGGTGATGGCTTCTTTACCGTGACCATCGATATCTCCAGCTTAGGCACCACCGCGATCAATCAGGTCCGGCTCGACCCCATCGGCGCACCGGATGCTAGTGGCAACCTCTTTGAAATCGATTTCGTCCAGATCACCGAAGTCCCCGAGCCCTCGTCGCTCGCGCTCCTGGGGCTGGGTGGCCTTTTGATGTGGCGTCGCCGGCGTGGCTGATCAAGCTTCCTCCTTTAACGGTGCCACGCCTCGAAAGAAGCGTGACACCTTTCATGTTTTCTCCCCTTGTAGAAGTGAGACTATCTATGCGTCGTGGCTTTACCCTTATCGAACTCCTGGTCGTGATCTCGATCATCGCGCTGCTGATTGCGATTCTCCTGCCCGCCCTTGGTGCTGCGCGTCGGACCGCCCGGCAGATGCAGAACTCGACCCAGCTCCGCGGCATCCACCAGGGCCTGGTCATCTTCGCGAATTCCAATAAGAACTACTTCGCCGGCCTGACTTCCAAGGGTGATGTCCTCGCGGACAGTACGGCCAATACCGGTGATTCAGGCAATGGCTCGGTTATTCAATCCCGATACTGGGTCCTGCTGACCGGCGACTATTTCACACCCGAGTACGCCCTGAGCCCCTCGGAGACCGAGGGCGTGACCGAGTGGGAGGGAGGCGCTGGTGCGGCCGCCAACGACGTCATCTTCGATGCGAATACCAAGCACTACTCTTATTCGCTGCTGCATTTTCAGAGCACGGGAGCCAGCACGCTCGGCATCACGGTGAATAGCGCGGCGCGTGGGAGAGAGTGGGCCCAGACGCTCAACTCGCAGGCGATCGTCGTCTCGGATCGCAACATCGGCACGGGCACCGCTGCGACGGCGTTGCAGAGCATCCATACCGATGAGCCGGGCAGGTGGGCAGGCTCGGTGCTCTGGAACGACAACCACGTCAGTTTCGAGAACGAGAACCGTTTTGCGACCAAGTACGCCAACGGCTCGCTGAACACCGACGGCGATGAACCCGATGACGGCCTGTTCGATGCGGCTAACGGCGCGGACAACCCCAATGGTGCCAGTGGCGGCGTCCCGGGTTCGAATGCCGTAATGATTAGTTACAGCGGTGGTGCTGCCGGTTTGACCGCGCCGTAAGGACGCCGATTGAGCTCGATAAAAGAGCGGTCCCGCAATGAGGAATGTATCGATGGGCCGTGCGTTTACCCTGATCGAGGTGCTCATGGTGATCTCGCGAGAATGAGCACCGGTTTGTCACCAAGTACGCCGACGGCAAGCTGAACGGTGGTGGCCCTGCTGAGCATATTTCTCAGGAAGGCAACACCGGCCAGGGCGAGGCAACCGGCGGTAACTCGAACGCCGTGATGGCCAAGCGATCGGCCTTCCCGCCGGTGCCGAGTAGCCCCTGTTGCTTGGATCGTGTGGTGGTCCGGTTTTACACATCACCCTTCGGTGTTGATTTGGCTCTTTATAGGGCGGCCCGTGCTGAACAGGCGCGGATCGACCCGGCGCTTGCACAAGCGGTGCATGAAGATGCGCGGTGGGGCGGGTGTGGGTTGGCGGTGACGCTGGCCGGCGTTGCGTGGGTAGTGGTGTGTGTGTGGTTGTGCGCGCGGGGACAGGGGTTGGGGTTTGATTGAAAGGGCAGAGCGTTTGGCGAGGGGGGGGAAGTCCCCTTCGCCTTGAGACGCGCATGCGCTGCGGCGCGCCGATTGTGCGCGCGTGGTTTTCTGCGTGCCTTTGAAGGGCGGTGAGGTACACGTCCTGCGCGACGTCGCAGTATTGTTGTATGCGGGGAGAGGGCTACTTGAGCTTGCCGATGGCCTGGCGGATGGCTTTGATCTCGTCGCGCAAGCCTGGGCCGTCGACTTCTGGGGCGGCGAAGGCGTCGATGACGGCATCGATACGGGGGGGGATGGTTGGGTCGATGGCTTTGAGGGCGGACAGGGCCTTGGGGAAGGCCTCGAGCTTTTTCATCATGCCCTCGGCGGAGCGGACGCGGAGGCCGGGGGCGAAGTCGTTGCGGGTGTACTGGCTGAGCGAAACGAGCATCTCTTCGAGGTCTTTGAGCTGCTGGGCGATCTCCCGATCGACGGTGGGCGTCGGCGGGGTTGGCTCAGGGGCCGGGCCGGGGTTGGTTCCGGGGGTTTCGGGCCGGTTAGTGCCGATGCCGGGCGGGGTGGGGGTGTCGTCAGAGACACCTAGGCCCTCGAAGATGGCGGAGCCTCGGGTGTTGCGCTCGGGCTTGTTGGGGGCATCGGGGTTGCGGCCGGCCTGTTCGCCTTCAAGGGGGTTTTCTTCGGTGGATTCCGTGGTTTTCGGGGCTTGATTTATCTGCCAGTAGATGAGGTATCCGCCGCCTGCAACGCCCGCGAGGACGACGAGCCAGACGGTCAGGGCGGTGGTGCCTTTGGCGAGCGAGGCGATGCAGCCCGGGCCTTGCTTGGCTGGCTTGTTGGGGGCGGGTTGCTGTTCGTTCATGGCGTGGAGCTGTTTGAGGACGGCGTCGGCCTGGTCTTTGCCGAGCTTGCGGTAGTCGAAGCGGTAGCCCTGGAGCGATTGGCCGGAGGTGAGTTCGCGGATGCGGGCAAGCTGCTCGGGTGAGGCGGGCGGCTCGTTTTCGCGGCGTTCGGGGATCTGGATCTGACGCTGTGCCATGGGCAGTGGGGCTGCGGTCTAGCGGGTGGTGTTGTCGAGCCAGCGGATGAGGTCAGCGATGACGGGCAGGCTCGCTTCCGGGAACGCGTAGTCGGCGAGGCGGTCGGGCGCGGCCCAGCGTACCTCATCGACTTGTAGGGGTTGGGGCGTGCCGCCGATGTGCTCGCAGATGAATGGGATCAGGCGGATATGCGCGTGTTCGTAGCGGTGCTCGACCGGGTCGAGTGTGTCGATGGGCCCGACCTTGATGCCGACCTCTTCAAGCAGCTCGCGCACGACAGTGTCGCTTGGGGATTCGTTCGGCTCGACCTTACCGCCGGGCAACTCCCAGTACCCCCCGAGTACTTGTCCGGCCTTGCGTCGGGTGATAAGGATGCGCGGGGCGGTGTTGTTGATCTCGGGCGTGCCGTGCACGTTGTTTGCAGCCTCGGCGTTGTTCGCGGATGGCGACATTTTGTCCACAACGATACCAATGGCGACATCGACGATGCGGGTGTGCTGGGTTGCCCTGCTCATCAACCCATTTTACCTTCCCTGGCCAAAGGCGGGTCTATGGGCCCAGTTGCTTGCGGAGTGGGTCGGTACTCGACGTCGGATTAGAGCAGCTTTTTCGTGCCTAATCCGGTTTCATAGATCGCAGTGATTTCATAAAGCAATTATTTATAAGTAATTAAACAGTTTAAAGAATTGCTTAGGCCGCTCATTGACAGGGGCTCAAGGATGGCGATAGGATAGCTGAAGCGTCTTGCTGAGGCGCATGACATTTTGGCCGTGGCGCGCCTCCGCTCACAGGTTCGGAGCCCTGTGGCGGAGGTTTTTTTATGC
>JAHQVV010000208.1 GCA_019634195.1 Phycisphaeraceae bacterium
GGCAAGCTCTTCGACCAGTTTTTGATTAAGAGGCACCCCTGTTGGCGTCACCGCGATCCGCGTCGCTTGAAGCTCGGGCTGCTGGACCTCCGCCGATATGACCGCGTCGTAGATCGGCTGGCACTGCATCACCATGCCCGGCCCGCCGCCATACGACGCGTCGTCCACTTTGTTGTGCTTGTTGTCGGCGTAGTCCCGCGGGTTGTGGGTGTGGTACGAGACCGCTGCCGCACGGACCTTCGCTGGATCCGTCGAGTCAGGCAGCGGCTCGGCCGCGCGCTTCAAAATGCTCGAACCCAGCACGGATTCAAACATCTCGGGAAACAAGGTGACGAAGTCGAGTCGCATAGGCCTGTTTATAGCACTGTGTAGCGGGAGACGCGAAGCGTCCCCGTCGAATAACGATGGGTTTGCACGGGACGCTGCGCGTCTCCCGCTACACGCCAACTAAGTCTCGCAGCGCTGCATCGAGATCGGGGTGCTCGAAGACAAAACCTTCATCGAGCAGCCGCTTGGGCACGACGTTTCGCCCATAGAGCGGCAGTTCGGGGTCGGTATCAACCAGCGTCGCGGCGCCTAGTCGCACGAGCCAGCCCGGCGAAGGCAGGCCAATCGGCACCCCGACCGCTTGGCGGAGACGACGCATGAAGTCCGCATTCGTTACCGCCTGCGGCGCGGTCACGTTGTAGACGCCAGACATCCCCGGTTCATCGATCGCACGCATCAGGATGCGGACCATGTCGCCGATGTGTAGCCAGCTGATCCATTGCTTGCCGTTGCCGATCTTGCCGCCTAGACCGAGCCGAGCAAGTCGGCGTAAGACGGGGAACGCCCCGCCGGTGTTGCCGAGGACGAAGCTCGTCCGCAGCACGACCGATCGCACCTCGGGCGGGCATGCGGCATCGAGCGCCGCCTCCCAACGCTGACCGACAAACGGCGCAAGGCCGAAGCCGAACTCCGCCGACTCGTCGCACACCGCGCCAGGCGGGTCGCCATAGATATGAGCCGTCGCCGCCTGGACCCAGACCGTCGGCG
Organism: Phycisphaeraceae bacterium; assembly: GCA_019634195.1. Taxonomy (GTDB): domain Bacteria; phylum Planctomycetota; class Phycisphaerae; order Phycisphaerales; family Phycisphaeraceae; genus JAHQVV01. Next base: position 1,036 of record JAHQVV010000208.1, read on the forward strand.
GGTCACCACAGGTTCGCAGCGCTTCGCCGATGACATTCACGCTATCGACCCGTGACCGCAGGATCTCATCGCAGCGGTCCGGCGTCTTTCGGCAGTCCACCGTGCGGCCCGCGAGGTTCACGACCGCCGATGCGCGATCGAGTTCCCCGGCCCAGCCGCCAACCGTCCGGCCATCCCAATACACCCAGCGGCCATAGCAGCGCCCCTTTGGTTTATGACGCCCCAAGACCACGACTGGCCGGCCGATCTCCTCTAGACGCTTCGCCAGCCCCTGGCCCAAGAAGCCTGTGCCGCCGGCGACAACAATTGAATTTCTTTTTATTTCTGTCATTACAGAAATATACGAAATTAATACCCTGCGTGCAAGCCCGCGCATGAAAAAGCCCCGCTTGGTCAGCGGGGCTTTTGTCGTTCTATACCAGACAGGAAGCCTTACTTGCCCGGCTTCTCGATGCCGGCCTTCTTGATCAGGGCAGCGGCGGTCTCGCTGGGCTGGGCGCCGACGCCGAGCCAGTAGGCGATGCGCTCGGCGTTGAGCTTGACCTGCTCGTCTTCGTTCTTGTTGCAGGGGTGGTAGTAGCCCAGCTCCTCGATCGGCCGGCCATCCCGGGGCGAGCGGGCGTCCATCGCGCACAGGCGATAAGCGGGCGAGTGGGTGCGACCAAAACGTTTCAGACGGATACGGACCATTTTAGGGTCTCCGGGGGGCTTACCAACGTGTGGCAGGGGCCGTGGCGGGGGACAATTGCCGAGGCGACATCCGCCAGGGCGAGCCACATACTCTACCGCAAAGCCGTAGCGGCATCAATTACTGATATCGACCGATCCGCCCAAGAAAACCAGGCCGACGACGAGCCCCGCGACCGCGGCCACCCTGAGGACATCGAGCATCGCCTCGCGGTCCAGCTTCCTGATCCGAAGCGTCGCAGAGTCGGGTGATACCCGTATCAGCGGCAGGGTCTCCCCGCTGCTATCCACCAAACGGACCCCGCGCAGGTCGTTATCCCACACGAACCGCAGCTCGGTCAGCCCGCCTTCGCCCACCACCGGCGGCGTATTCTCCGACAGGCCGGGCTCGAGCAGCGGAGGAATCAGCCGTGCGTTGCGGCCCCACCCCTCGTAATCCACGGCGATGATCCGATTGCTGCCATCGGTCGCGTCTGGGGGTATTGCCTTGAGCATCAGCCCCGCCGTGTCTGGCTCGATCACCAGCCAATGCCAGCCGGCGTAGTCGGGCGGGAGCGCGGGCTCGAGCGTGACCTGAGGCGTGGGCTGGACGTCGTAACCCAACAGCACGGCACCGTTGTCAGCCCGGTAGGCCTGAGAGGGCTTGCCGAGATCAACGACTTCCTGCCTGACGCTGCAGCCCGCCGAGACAAGGCAGGCGATCAACAGGCAGGTCAGCGGCGCATGCAAACGGCGGATCAAACGGAGCGGCGTCATAGAAAGCTCCAAGTTTCCTAAGCACTAGGAGTGAGTCAGTGGCCCTCACCATAAAACGCGGCTTGCTGTTGTCAAGCCCGATCGAAAAATCAATCTTCTGCGATGACGACCTGGTTCATGGTGTCGCCGCCTTCGATGGTGTCGACGATGTCCTGGCCTTCGAGGACCTGGCCGAAGACGCCGTGCTTGCCATCGAGCCAGTCGGTGACGATGTGGGTGATGAAGAACTGGCTGCCGTTGGTGTTGGGGCCGGCGTTGGCCATAGAGAGCGAGCCGACCTGGTGCTTCTTGGCCAGGGCGCTTTTTTCGTCGTCGAACTTGTAACCCGGGTCGCCGGTGCCGGTGCCTTGTGGGCAGCCGCCCTGGACCATGAAATCGGGGATGACGCGGTGGAAGGTCAGGCCGTCATAGAAGCCGTCCTTGGCGAGCTTGATGAAGTTGCCGGTCGTCTCGGGGCAGTCTTCGACGAAGAGCTCGATCTTGATCTCACCCTTGTCGGTGTGGATGGTAGCGGTGGTCATGGGGTGTCCTCTCGGTTCAATCTTGTTCAGACGAAGAAGCCCACGGATTCAATCCGTGGGCTTCGAATTGAGGCGGGGAGTATAGCGTTATTCGCCAGCGTCTTCTTTGGCTTTGTCTTCCACGATCGTTGCGCTTTTGATGCCGTCCATCTTAGGGAAATACTCGTCGAGGACGGCGTTACCCTGCTCAGCAAGCATGCCCTGGAGCTGACGTGGCGGCTCGCCGTAGCCCTTGTAGAGCTTCCTGACAACCTTCATCCCTGCCTCGTCGATCTCGCCGAAGGGCGCGAAGATCGACCCGACGCGGGCCTCGTTGTCAAGGAAATCATTGTCGCCGAGGTTGACAAAAAGCTGCGTCGAGCGCGTGTTGGGCCCCGCGTTAGCAAAGGTCACCGTGCCGGCCTTGTTGGATTTCTTGCGTTTGTCGTCCTTGAGGTTGACCACGGCCTCGTTCTTGGGGTCGTACCAGGCCTTGTTGACCCCCGGGTCGCCGTGGATACCCCACTGGACAACGAAGTCTTCGACGACGCGGAAGAAGCGCGTACCGTCGTAGTAGCCGTTCTTGACCAGGCTGTAGAACCGGTCGGCCCCGTTCGGAGCCCATTCACGGGTGACCTTGATCGTGAACTCGCCCTGCGTTGTTTTGAAGAGCGCCTTGTAGCTGTCCGGCGCGGTGAGGTTCATCTTCTTGTGCGAGGGGTCGCTGATCACCTTCAAATCGACCTCACGGGCGGGGGTCGCGCCACCGTCCTCGCCAGCCTGCTCGTCGTCGGCCACGCCCTGCTGCAGGCCGATCCCGACCGCCAGCACCCCGATCACACAGCCCAGTCCCACGGTTGTCATCCATTTCGGCATCGTTGTTTTCCTTGTGTTGTGACACGTCATGATAGACGCGTCGGTGGCGGATAGGATACGCCCATGGCCGACGAACTAAAACAAGCCCTCACCCCGCAGGTCCTCGCGATCCTTCGCTGCCCGGTGACGCGCAGCGAGCTCCGGCTCGAAGGCGACGTGCTGATCGCAGAAAAACCCGAAGGGGCCGGCCTGCGCTACCCCATCCGGGACGGGATCCCCGTCCTGCTGATGGACGAGGCGACGCTGCCCGAGGGTGTCGAGTCCATTGAGGCGTTTAAGGCGAAATACGCGGACGCGATCGCGGAATGATGGCTGGTTAGCCGGCGGGCTTGTCCCGCCGATCCGGAAGCACAGGCATGATCGGCAGGACAAGCCCGCCGGCTAATCCGCTACGATGCCGCGCATGACCACCGAACTGCCCCTCAAGTACGGCTGCAACCCCAACCAGCCCACCGCACGCATCCTTTTCGACGGCCCCGACGACTGCCCACTGACCGTCGCCAACGGCAGCCCGTCCTTCATCAACGCGCTCGACGGCCTGCGCGGCTGGGAACTGGTCCGTGACCTTAAGACCGCGACCAACAAGCCCGCAGCAGCATCGTTTAAGCACGTCTCCCCCGCCGGGGCCGCGGTGGCCGGTGAACTAACGGACAGCTTCTGCGCCGCGAATTTTTACCCCGCACCTAGTGAGCACGGCTACTCGCCGATCGCTGCGGCCTATGCCAAGGCCCGCTCGTCGGACCGCGGCGCATCGTTTGGCGACTTCATCGCCGTCAGCGAGACCATCGACGCATCGCTGGCCAAGCTGATCAAGCCGGAGGTCTCCGACGGCATCATCGCCCCGGGCTACGACGATGACGCCAAAGCGATCTTGGCTGCGAAAAAAGGCGGCAAGTACGTGATGCTGCAGATCGACCCCGGCTACGCCCCGGCATCTGGCTCAGCCGAATCCCGCACCTGCTTCGGCCTGACGCTCGAGCAAACCTACAACGACGCGGTGATCGACAAATCGCTGCTGAGCAACATCACGACCGACAAGAAAGAACTGCCCGATAGCGCGGCTGAATCGCTGCTCGTCGCGACCGCGACGCTCAAGCACACGCAGTCCAACTCGATCGCCGTCGCCATGGACGGCCAGGCCATCGGCGTCGGGGCCGGGCAGCAGTCGCGCATCGCGTGTACCCGGCTAGCCTGCGACAAGGCCGACCGGTTCATGCTCAAGCAGCACCCCAAGTCGCTGGCGCTGATCGGCCTATTCAAAGACGGCGTCAAACGACCCGACAAGGTCAACGCGGTGGATCAGTTCGTGCGCTACCACGAGCTCGACGACATCGAACGCGGCGGACTACTTGCATTACTGAGCAGCGGGCCCGACCCGATCACACCCGACGAAGCCAACGACTGGTGCGCCAACTTCGGCGACGGCCAACTCGCCCTGTCGTCCGACGCGTTCATCCCCTTCCGCGACAACCTCGACCGCGCCGCCCGCAGCGGCGTGAAGTACGTCGTCCACGCCGGCGGCTCGGCGCGCGACGACCTGGTCACCGACGCCGCCAACGAGCACGGCATGGTGATGGCGATGTCGGGGCTGCGGCTGTTCTTACACTAACCATGAAACTTCATGTTGCCATCACTGCAATTGGTGCTGTGGCCGCAATCGCGGTCATGCTATTTGGTTTGGCTGAGCTAACCTCAGTTTTCAACCCGAACAGGAGCGTTGGGCTAGGATTATTGTTTACAGGCCTCACCTGTCTCGTATTCATTCTATGGCCAACTTTTTCACCATCTAAAAAGAAGCCTAGATCAAGCGGTGATCAGTTCAGCCGTCCTGAATGCGGCTACAACATGCGCGGCTTAACCGAAGCCAAGTGCCCGGAATGTGGCTCCAAGTTCACGCTAGATCAACTCAAATTGAAATAGCTTCTAAAGCCGCACGCCCGTCACGATCTCGATGCGGGTGACGCAGCCGTCGCAGACGGTGTCGCCGACTTCCGTCGGCATCAGATCATCGATCACGTCGGTCAGCCGCAACAGATCATCAAGGGTGTACCACCGGCCGTTGTGCTCCAGGCGGTTGCACAGGCCGCACTGCAGAAGCTCGGGGCGGCACGGGTAGGCGGCGTGGGTGAAGTACACGGCCCGCTGGCGCGACTGCTCGTGCAGGAGCTCGCTGCGGAGACGGACCATGCCCTGGTAACCGGGCAGCAGCGTCATACGCATGTAGCGGATCGCGCCGGGGCTGTCGCCGCGGTAGTTGAAGGCGAGCTTGCGGCCGGTGCGTCGAGACTCCTGGATCAGCATGTCGTATAGCTGCTGCGTCGCCCCGCCTTGGACAAAATCCCAGAGGCTTCGGCCGAGCACCATCTCCTCGTCCAGACACAGGGCCATGCGTTGCCGAGCCAGCTCCGACCAGTGTGGACAGAGCTTCGTGACCCGGTCGGCGCGATCTAACAGGTAATCCAGATTGATGCGGCATGAGCCGGTACGACTCACCATCGATGAACCCCTGTAGCGTTGAGACGAATGATGAAACATGCCGCGACCATGCGGCGTTGAACGGTCAGGCGTCACGATCAACACCACCCGTTACGAGATGAAACTCCAGCTTAATCGAGTTCCGGTCAAAAAATCAAGGGTTTTATAGGGCATACTCCGATCAATTGGCCTTTCAGGACGGGAAGGCGGCATCCACCAGCCTTGACGAACCTTCGGGGTAGAGTACGTATCAGCAGAATCCGCCCCAGAGCCCGTTCGATTGGCATTAATTTAGACGTAATACGCGGGTTGATGAGCAATCCCTAAAGAGTCTCTGCCCTGACTGCCTGTGTGTGAAGGAACCCTCGTCGATGCGAAACAACGCCTCAGTCCGCATACTTGGCCTGGCTGTGATAGCCGGGGCAGTGCTAGTGGGTATGCGGCTTCGTGTCGGGCCCAGGGATACCGATGGCCTCTCGACGAGCACGGCGACCCTCCCCGTTGCGGATCAGGCGGCAGGCGAACAAGCGATCTCGTTTAACCGGGATATCCGCCCGATCCTTTCGGACAAGTGCTTCGCGTGTCACGGCCCGGATGCGGCGGTCGCGAAAGACGCCGGGGGCTTCCGCCTGGACACCCGCGGAGGCGCCACCGCCCCGGCCGAGGCGAGCGGGAAGGTCCCGATCGTGCCCGGCGACGCCGACGCCTCGGAAGCCATCCGCCGGATCACGAGCACCAAACCCAACCTCGTCATGCCGCCGCCCAAGGCGAAGATGAGCGTCTCGCCGGAGGAACGCCAACTCCTCAGGCGCTGGATCAACGAGGGCGCTGAATACGAGGGGCACTGGGCGTATCAACCACCGAACAAGCCCGCCGCGCCCGAGGTCAATGAAGTCAGCGAGCGGTGGATACGAAATGATATCGACCGCTTCATCGCGGCCCGTTTGGAGCAGGCCGGTTTGTCACCGTCGGAAGATGCGGACAAGACCACGCTCATCCGCCGGGCGTCGCTGGACCTGACGGGCTTGCCACCTACCCCCGAAGAGATCGATGCGTTCCTGGCGGACGAATCCGCGGACGCGTATGAGAAGCTGATCGATCGCTTGCTGGCCTCGCCACACTTCGGCGAACGCATGGCGTTGCCTTGGCTCGACGCGGCAAGATACGCCGACACCATCGGCTACCAGCTCGATCACTACCGCAGCGCCTGGCCCTACCGCGACTACGTCATCAAATCGTTCAATGAGAACAAGCCTTACAACGTCTTCCTGGTAGAGCAGCTGGCCGGTGATCTGCTTCCCGACGCGACGGAAGAGCAGAGGCTGGCGACCGCGTTCTGCCGGATGCACATGATGAACCACGAGGGCGGGTCGATCGACGAGGAGTTCCGCGTCACCGCCGTCGCCGACCGGATCGAGACCATCGCCACGGTGTTCATGGCCCAGACCTACAACTGCGCCATGTGCCACGACCACAAGTACGACCCAACGACGCAGCAGGACTACTACAACCTCTTCAAGTACTTCCACTCGATCAACGAGCGCGGTGTCTGGACCAACAAGCCCGAACGCGCCATCGCGTACGGCGACCGGCTTTATACGGGAACCACCGAGCAGAAGACTGCGATGGCAGACGCAAAGAAGCACCTTGAAGAAGCAACGCGCCGTTTTAAAACCGCTGCAAAGGAACCGAAAGACAAGAAAGCAGAATTGAAAAAAGCAGTGGAGAAAGCAAGAAGGAGTCTTGTCGCTGCAGAAACGCAAGCCGTTCCCGTTTCGATCATGAAAGAGCTGGACAAGCCCAAGCCGATGTACGTGCTCGCGCGCGGGGCCTACGACAAGCCGATCAAGGACAAACCCGCCAAGCTGGAACTGCCCAGCTTCATCGACCTGCCGATGCCCGACAGCGTGCCGAACAACCGCCTGGGGTTTGCGAAGTGGCTCGTGCAGCCCGGCCACCCGCTGACCGCGCGGGTCCATGTCAACCGGCTCTGGCAGATGGTCTTCGGCACCGGCATCGTCGCCACCGTCGAGGACTTCGGCAGCCAGGCGGCCTGGCCAAGCCACCCCGAACTGCTGGACTACCTCGCGGTGGCCTTTATCGAGTCAGGCTGGGACCAGAAGGCCCTGCTCAAGCAGATCGTCACGAGCGCAACATACCGGCAGCAGGCCAAGCGCAACCTGCAAGCGCATCAGACCGACGCAGGCAACCGGCTGCTGAGCTACTTCCCTCGCCAGCGCCTAGCAGGCGAACTCATCCGCGACCACGCGCTGGCGGCATCGGGCCTGCTGAACAAGGCCATCGGGGGCCCAAGCGTTAAGCCATACCAGCCCGCCGGGCTGTGGCGCGAGGTCTCGATGGGGCCTCGCTCTAACACCAACGTCTTTAAGCGTGACGACGGCGACAAGCTCTACCGACGGAGCCTCTACACCTTCATCAAGCGCAAGAGCCCGCCGCCCCAACTCGCGACCTTCGGCACGCCCAACCGTGAGGCCTGCGTCGTCACGCGCGGCACGACGAACACGCCGCTACAGGCCTTGGCCCTCTGGAACGACGAACAGTTCCTCGAGGCGGCGCGCGTGCTCGCTCAGCATACCCTCCAAGAAGTGGCCAACGATGACGACCGCCTCACACTCATGGCCCGCCGATGCCTCGGTGAGGCGCCAAACGCCGATGAAATGAAAGTTTTAAAAGATGCGCTGGCCCACTTCCGCCAGCGCTATGCTCAGGCCCCCGAGGACGCCAAGGCCCTGCTCGAACAGGGCGAGCACCCCCTGCCCGAGCAATACAACGCTGCCGAGCTCGCGTCCTGGATGATGATCGGCAGCACGATCCTGTCTTTAGACGAGACAATCGTGCGTGACTGATCCGGAGCGAGATGGAAAACACAGCCCCAGCAACCCAAAACCGGTCCAGACCGTAGGATGGCCTGGTTAGGCCAAGCCCCCCACCGCGTCGTGTCGTTTCAATCGGCCGACACCACCCACGGAGTTGTTTGATGCGACACCCCCTTCTCGCCTGCTTGATGATCAGCCTCGTTGCGACGGCGTGCGCGGCGGCCCCACCCACCCACGCCGAGCACCCCAACATCCTCATCATCCTCACCGACGACCTGGGTTACGGCGATATCGCCTGCTACAACCCCGAGTCCAAGGTCCCGACGCCGAACATCGATAAGCTCGCCGAGCAAGGCATGCGCTTCACCGATGCCCACAGCCCCGCGACAGTCTGCACGCCGACACGCTTCTCCGTCATGACCGGCGCGCTTTGCTTCCGCATCGGCAAGTCACCTGTCTTCACCGGCGTAGGCGGGCCCTGCCTGATCGCGGACGAGCGGCTGACCCTGCCCGAGATGCTCAAAAACACCGGATACGACACCGCGATGTCTGGTAAGTGGCACGTCGGCCTGACCGCCTACGACAACGAGGGACGGCCCATTCACAAGGGCGGGTTCGACAGTGTCAAACGCATCGACTACACCCGGCCTTTCGTCGGCGGGCCGACCGATCACGGCTTCGATCAGTTCTACGGCACCGTCTGCTGTCCCACCACCGACTGGCTCTACGCCTACATCGAAAACGACCGCGTCCCCGTCCCGCCAACCGAGATCATCGACAAGTCCAACTACCCCAAGAACGCGTACACCAACGACTTCCGCCCGGGCCTGGCCGCGCCGAACTTCGACGCGTCGGAAGTTGATATGGTCTTCATGGACAAGAGCCTCTCGTTCATGCGTGAGCACGTAACAAAGAGCCCGGACAAGCCCTTCTTCCTGCTGCACTCGATGCAGGCGGTGCACCTGCCCTCGATCCCCGCAAAACAATTCCGTGGCAAGACCGACGCCGGGCCGCACGGCGACTTCCTCTTCCAGATGGACTGGATCGTCGGCGAACTGATGAAAGAACTCGACAAACTGGAGATCGCGGACAACACCATGGTGGTCTTCTGCTCGGACAACGGGCCGGAGGTGCCGACGGTGATCCACATGCGCAAGGACCACGACCACGACGGCGCGAACCCGTGGCGTGGCGTCAAGCGCGACGGCTGGGAAGGCGGCCACCGCACGCCTTTCATCGTGAAATGGCCCGCGAAGGTGAAGGCTAACACGACCAGCGATCAGACCCTGTCGCTCACCGACCTGTTCGCCACCTGCGCCGCGATCGTCGGCAAAGATGTTCCCAACGACGCGGCAGAAGATTCGTTCAACATGCTGCCCGCGTTCACCGGCGAGGCGACCGAGCCGATCCGGCCCTACCTGCTGCAACAGACGCACTGGGCCCAGAAGCTGTCGATCCATCAGGGCGAGTGGAAGTACATGGACTACAAGGGCTCGGGCGGCAACAACTACAACCTCGACAGAAGCGATTGGAGCATGAAGCCCTACAAATTGCCTGACAACGACCCCGACGCGCCCGGGCAGCTCTACAACCTCAAAAACGACCCGGGCGAGACAACGAACCTCTACAGCAAGCACCCCGAGATCGTCGCCAAGCTCAAGGCGATGCTGGACGCGACCGTCGAATCAGGCCGCAGCGCCCCGCAGCGATAACTACTACGTCTGATGTCGACAACAAGGAATCAGCTGGATGCCTATCAGGCCAAACATCGCTCTTATCGTTCTCCTGCTGGTTGGTTTACCGAGCGCAGCGGCCGACGACCGCCCGCCGAACATCGTCGTCATCCTGGCCGACGACCTGGGCTGCAGGGACATGGCGTTGTACGACGGGTGGATCAAGACGCCGCGCCTGGAACAGATGGCAAGCGAAGGCATCCGGTTCACCGACTTCCACACCAACTCCTCGGTGTGCAGCCCGACGCGCGTCGCATTCCTCACCGGCCGCTACCAACAGCGACTGGGGATCACCGATGTCATCGTCGGCAACCGAGAACCCGACAGCGGCATCCTGCCCTCGGTACCAACAATCCCGCGCGTCTTCAAAGACAACGGCTACGCCACCGCGCTATTCGGCAAGTGGCACTGCGGCCACCAGGACAAGTACAACCCCATCCACCACGGCTTCGATGAGTTCGTCGGCTTCCTCAGCGGCGGCAGCGACTTCCACCGCTTCGGCGGCTGGCGCAATGGGGTCGACAAGGCAGAGGGCCTTGAGGGCTACGGCACGCACCTCATCACCGAGATGGGCGTCGATTTCATCAAGCGAAACAAGGGCGAGCCGTTTTTCTTGTACGTCTCGCACCAGGCCGTCCACAACCCCTACCAGACGCCGGCCGACGTGCCCGAGAGCCGCGACCCGAACGACAATAAGCACGCGATCAACGACAAAAACCGCGCCAAGTACAAGGTGATGCTTGAGGAGTTGGACAAAGGTGTCGGCCAGATTCTTGACACACTCAACGAGCTGGAGATCGCGGGCAACACCCTGGTGTTCTTCTTCTCCGATAACGGCGCGGTCGGGATGAGCCCAAAGGAGTTCCGCTTGCGCCGCGGCGGTAAGTTCAGCCAATACGAAGGCGGACACCGTGTGCCCGCGATTGCCTGGTGGCCCGGCCAGATCAAACCCGAGCAGGTCACCGACGAATTAATCGTCGGTTTCGACCTCTTCCCGACCTTCACCGATATCGCGGGGATTGCCAAGTCCAACCCGGACAACCTCGACGGCACGAGCATGAAAACCCATCTGCTCGAGCAGAAGGACTTCCCCGACCGCGACATCTTCTTCGGCTACGAGCCCAAGCTCGGCACCGCGATGCGCCGCGGGCAGTGGAAGATGATCGTCAAGGCAGACGACGTGCGACTCTACAACCTCGAGGATGATCCGACGGAAGCCAACAATATCGCAGCGGATCACCCCGACCGAGTCAAGCCGATGCGTGAAGCGATTGAGCACTTCAAGACAACCGTGACGCCGGGCTCCTAAAGCCCGACATCAAGTTCCCCGCCATCATGCCTACTTCAAATGCTTGAGCGCGTCCCCGAGTTGCTCTACGGCCGCTTGCTCCTGAGCAGAGTACGGCTTGCTCAATGGGCTTGGCAGGTTCCTGCCAGAGCTGGACGACCGGCCGAAGCTGGCCCTTGCCGGTAAAGATATAGTCCCTCGGAACTCTTCGGGTTATGCCGACCGCAAGGAATAGACGCCAAGGTGCAGTTCGTCTCCTGCGTCTTCTTTATACCTACGCATAATAATATGCACATTGGTATCGATACAATTATTTTTCATGATTTTGTGTGTCATATCAAATAACTCTTGGTTGACCGACAAAGAATACCTCGTTGAGAGCCAAAACACGGTTTACGAATATTTTTTGCGCCATCTAACGTATTCATGTTAACGAATTGATGTTTGTCTCGGATACTTAGGTGTGGAGGCATCTTTTCTAGATGGATGGAAACCAGAGCAACACAGCAGGACATGATCCCCGGCGCAATCTAGCGCGCCTGTGGGTTTCCGCCCAACCCGCGATCTCCGCCTACATCTGGTCGTGCGTCCAGGATTTCCACACGGCTGAAGACCTGCTCCAAGAGGTCGCGGAAGATGTCGCCTCCTCGTTCCATCGCTACGACCCCGCAAAACCATTTATCGGGTGGGCGCTGGGCATCGCACGCTTCAAGGTTATCGATTACTACCGCAAAAACGATTCGGATCGGCACGTCTTCCAAGCCGACTCGCTCGACCAACTCACGACCGCGTTCGAAGACATCTTCCCGGATATCAACCCGAAACGCGAAGCGCTTGAGCAATGCCTTGAGATGCTGCAAGGCAAAAGCCGCAAGGCTCTTGAAATGCGCTACGAGCAGGACATGAAGCCGGCGGCCATCGCCCAAGCAATCGGCACCTCATCGGGCTCGGTACGCGTCATGCTCACACGCATCCGCACCGCACTGGGCAACTGCATTAAAACGCGTCTTAAGAAGGCTGAGGGGGGACATGCCTGAACTAATCGATCAGATCGATGCATACCTGGACAGCACGCTCTCTGACGAGGGCGCCGCCCAGCTGCACGCGATGATCTCTGACGACCCCGAGGTCGCGCGGGTTTTTGCCGAGCGTGCGATCCTGCACCAACAGATCCAGTCCATCCTGAAGCGTAAACAGATCGAGAGTATCCAACAGCCGCGGCATGTTCTGCAGGAACTGCTGGCGATTGAAGCCAACGCGGAC
>JAHQVV010000209.1 GCA_019634195.1 Phycisphaeraceae bacterium
CGGTCTGCCGTGCCGAGTCATCGCGTTCCCATTCGTACTCGTCGATCGTCTCGATCTGCTTGGCGGCCCGTGCACGGCTGCGGAGGTTTACGTAGAGGTAGACCACCGCCGCCGGCCAGAGCCAGGGACGTTTTAGTACATCCTTATAGAAGAATCGGCTTTTCTTGAGGCCACGATCAGTCTGCTCGGGCGCAAATCGACGGAGTTGAGCCAAGCCCAGCCTGCTGCGGGTCTTGATCTTGATCAGATCGCCCAGCGTAGAAGGGCCTTGGACGACCACATAACCCTCGCCCCGTGGCGGCAAGGCGCGTTCTTCATCCACAAACAATGATCGGACGTAGCCGTCGTCCGCGATGAGGTCCGGGAACGCTTCGAAGCGGGAGCGGCCCGCTTCGCTCAGCGCGTAGACGCCGCAGCCGACCATCCCGGCCTGGTGGAACGACATCTTCATCCAGACCGCGTAGAACGCCTTGACGCCGATGCTGGCGTGCTCCAGCCCCATCTTCAGCCGCGGCCCACCGGCGGGCTTGCCGGCCCGCTGCATCTCGTCGGCCAAGGCCTTGACCGACGCCCACGGCATGATCACGTCCGCATCCACATAGAAACGCGGTGAGCCGGTCGCCTCGGGGTCACCCAGGTTCAGCGCCGCGACCTTGGACGCGGTCGTTGTCTCGACGACCTGGACCGGCCCGTCAAACGCGCGGGCGATCTCAGCGGTCCGGTCGTGGCAGCCGTTGCACGCGACGATGACCTGCAGCGCCCCTTGAGGCGCACCGTCGGTCAGGTGACGCAGGCAGCGCTCGATCACGGCTTCTTCGTTGTAGGCGGGGACAATCACACTGATCATGTGCAAGGCTCTATTGCAGGTTAGGCTTCTCGACACGAGGCCGTCCGTTCAAAGCGACCCACGCAGGCGGCGGAAGAGCCTGATACAAGCCCAGGCCCCACTAAAAGTCATACAGAGTGTTTTCAGATACAAACGCCTGACTGGGCCGACCGGTTTGGCCGAGGGAACGTAGCCTTTGATTTCCATCCCCTTTGTCGCAACGGCTTCGATGTCAGCGACTTGGCTAGCGGTGAAAGACGCCTGATATCGCCCGATACGATTGGTCGTGACCTCCTTCGCGGTGTTGACGTGCAGATCGCCGTGCTCATGCGAGCCCTGCACACGCTCGTCTTTCGCCTGCTCCTGGAACTTCGTCATCTGATCAAGGAACGGCAGGTTCAGGAAGCCGCACAGCCGACGCAATTCGCCTTCGGTATCGGCCATAAGGTCTTCGTAGCGTACTTGTGTAAAGCGTGTTTCGGGTAGGCGGTGCGACTGACGCTGCATCTGTCGGATCACGTGGTCCCAGTGCCAGGCGCTGATGACGTGGGCCGGCAGCCAGCCTCGCCCATGGACCTGTTCGCTGAGGTGCTGCTCGATAGATGCGATCACGTCGCGGGGGTCACGGCAGATATGGATGAATTGCGCATCGGGATACCACTTCGTCAGGCCATCAATAAACTGCCAGTGCTGCGGCTTCTTGTCACCCCACCGGGCGCCCTGCTTTTCAAGCTGTTCGGCACAAGCCTGGTACAGCGCCGCGATCACGACCGACAGATCCCCGGGCAACGCGGACTCGAGGTAGGGGCGCATCATCTCGCGGTCCATGAACAGGTCAAACGACCCGTGCGGCAGCCGTTCGAGCAAGCCGTCGATGTCTTCCTTCTGAAAGACACCTTTGCCCATCATCTTGGGCGCCCGCTGGATGTACTCCGACTCGGTAGGGATGAACAGCTGGTCGTGGGCATTAAGCATCAGACGGAAGACCGTGGTGCCCGAGCGCTTGTAGCCGACCACAAAGACCGGGTCGAGCCTTACTTCGCGCTGTGTTGCCTGCGTATTCATCTGCTCAGTTTGTTCGAGTGTGCTGGTACTCATATTCCCTCCAAAACAAAGCCCGCGTCGGGCCGGTGGTGCCCCGGATTACGTACTGATGCTCGTACACGCGGTGGACCGATCACGGACCCCGCGGCCCTGCTTAGCGGCCCAACCGCCCCACCATTCACCGGGGTGCTTCCACAACACGCCTTGCCCCGCCGCGAGGGGCGAGCGGCGGACCGTCATCACCAACCAACGCAGGAGGAACCGGAGCCAGATCATCGCGCCCACGAGCGTCGTGCTCAGCGCCCCGGCGTGCTTGCGGAAATAAGTCATCCGGCCACGGGCGCGGGCCGCCAAACGCCCGGGGTTGTCCGGGTTGCCGCTGCCCACGTTGTGCGTGATGTTGCTCTTGCTGGTCATCATGATCTTGTAGCCCGCCTGGCGTATCCGTGTACAGAGGTCCGCTTCATCGGAGTACATCACGAAGGTTGGATCGAAGCCCTCTACTTCGCGCCAGGCCGAGGCCCGCGCCAGCATATACGCGCCGGAGATAACCGGGACCTCTGCCTCAAAAGACCGATCACGTTTCGGCCCGCGCCAGCAAAAGCGCCCGAGCTTCATGTACTGCAGGACGGCGTTCCAAAGCGTCGGCAGGCATTGGTTACAGCCGGGATCGATCTTGCCGTCCGGCAGGTACGTCACCCCGCCCCAGAGCCCGCCCTCCGGCGTGCTACGCGCAAAGCCCATCAGCGTATCGATCGCGGGCCCATCATGCCAGGTGTCCGGATTCAAGAGCAGCAGGTACTCGCCCTGAGCCACTTCGGCCAAACGGTTGTTCCCCGACGCGAACCCAAGGTTCTGGTCGTTCTCAACCACTTTGGCCCACGGGTATTGCTCGGTGATAAAGTCCTCGAGCCCATCATCGGAGTTGTTAATCAGCAGCACCTCGTAGCCGGTCCGCTTTGTGTGCTCGCGCACAGAGCCCAGGCACGCGACGATGTCCTCACGCGATTGCCAGCAGACGATCAGGATTGATAGCTCCACCTTGTTCATGCCGCCTCGGCAGGATTGTTAAGTTCAATGAGCCGCTCGACGTGCTCGGTGTAACGATCGACCTCAATCTTCTGATTCGATTGCATCAAGACCACGCACAGGTGCGGGTCCAGCGTCTTGCCGAAGAAGTCTTCGATGTCCTGATCGCTCTTGAACTGGTAGTCCCAGGAGCAGTGGGTCAGGTTGCTCTCGTCGTAGTGGTGCCCCTCGCCCTTGAGGGTGTGCTCGACGTACAGGCCGTAGAGCATGTACTCGGAGAGGTGCAGCATATTGGCGAGCACGCGGTACCAGGGCTTGCCGGCCTTGCTGCTGATGTGATCGAGCAAGTCACGCACGGTCTGGCAGTGCCAGGTCGCCATCGGTCCAATGTAATCCGCACCACACCAGTCCGACTCGGGCAGGCCCAGCAGCCGGCACGAGTCGTGGTTCCAACGCGCGTGCGTCGGTTGCGGGGCCGGGCACGGCTTGCGGTGCATCCGGAGCTTGCCTGCATGCCAGGCCCGGTCCGCGGTGAACGGGCGGATAAAGATCAGGTCCGAATCGACGAACACCATGGCGTCGGTCTTCACCGCGTTGTAAGCAGCGAACTTGGTAAGCTGCTGCATGATCCAGCCGCGTACCGGCAACGAACAACCGGTCAGCCACCAGCGTCGCTGGAATGGGACCTGCATCGCCTTGAACGGCAGGACCGACTCCACCGTCTCGATCCGGGTCCGGTGGTTGGCCAAAGGCTCAAACGCAGCGCGGTCCCGACGCGGCACGATCAGCACGTGCTCGATCTCGGGGTCAACAAACCGCTGCACGCTGGCGCAGAGGGCCTTGCACCGCTCCAGGTCCGGGCGGTACGACGGGGTCACGAGGCAGAGATCACTTCTGAGCATGTGGTTAGGCCTGGTTCATCGAATCAAACATCGGACGCAGGACGCAACGCGGCGGGTTCACTGAGAGCGGGCGAGGGCTGTGCGGGCGCATCGTGTCGGGGACGCCTTGGCTGGGGTTTGCGACGCGGCCGCTTGGCCTGACCGGACGCCGCCAGCCCCTGCGCCAGCCCGATGCCCAGGCCCATGAACATGTAGTTGAGCATCTCGGCGGTCGAGAACATCGCCACACTCAGCTGCGTCAGCGCAACCGCCACGATCGCGAACATGACCGCGCGGGCCACGCGTCGGTACGAGCTGTCCGGGACGTTCCAGATCGACTTCCACCCGTAGACCAGCACGGCGACGGGCATCGCGATCCACAGCGTGAGGCCGACCCGGCCGTACAGCATCAGCACCACGAGGAAGTTGTTGTCGATCGACCACTGCCAACCAAGACCGGCTGGTGTTTTGAGGCCATGGCCGAACCACTCGTAGCCGGGCATCAACGCGTAGACGCGCTTATAGAGCTGCCAGCGGTACCACCACGCCATCTCGCTGGTCAGGTGCAGCTTCATCATCATGATGCGCAGCAGCGGCCGACCCGAGAGCACTTCAAGGAACAGGTACATCGACGAGCTGCTGATCGAGAGGAGCAGCCAGCGGTTGCCCGGCGTCATGAATTTTAAGTAGTCGTAGACCACCAGACCGACCGCCATAATCGCGGGCAGCCAGGCGCCGGTGGATAGCGAGCAGAAGACGCCGAGCATCAGCAGCCCGAGCTTGAGCCAGCGCAGACGGCCACCGAGCTGATTCATGCGTTCGATCGCCGCGACCATCATGACGGGGACAAAGACACCGTACGAGATACCGAGCATGATCGAATGGCTGGTCCAGCCGTAGGCTCGAGTCAGGCCGTGGCGCGGCTTGGGGTGCGGGTCATAGGGCTCGGACCAGAGGACCGAGTGGATGTTCAGTCGGAACCAGGACTCCAGCACGAGGAAGATCGCCATGAAGGCCATGACGGCCATGAGCCTGCGCATGAAGGGGTTGAAGACGTTGGGACGCGAGCCGAGGTATCGCCCGACGAGGTAAGGCACACCACCGGTGAGCACGCGCCGACCAAACGCCTCGATACACACGGCCAGCGGCGCGGTATCCAGCGTCGAGATAAGCGTCGATACCATAAAGAAAACGATGAACAAATCGGGCCAGGCGTACTTAATGCGCCCATTAAAGGCCAGCGCGGGGAAAAGGATGAGCGCACTGGCGAGCGTCGGGGTCAGCGCGACCGAACCGAGGTTCAGGGCCACGGATTTCGGAATAAACAGGGTGATCATGAAGACCACCAGCAGATAGCCCATCCAGACCGGCTCGTCCTGCGAGACCGATAGAGCCCGTGGCGGTCGACGCCTGGCCACATGCTCGTGGCGGATTGTTGCGCTGTTTCCCTGCATCGGCATACTGATTGCGGCCCGTGCTACGCGGGGCCGCCTGATCACACTAGTTTAAGCATCATCGGACGCCAACCGAGTCAAGATAAGTTAATCCTGGTCGCTCACCAGCTTTACACACGCGAATACCGGTACGCCGACAGCGATCGAGGCGGTCCGTGACAAAGGTCCGAGAATAGGGCATCATAGGGCCGTCACAGCGCGGTATCGCTCATCCAAGTCGGGATAAGCACCGACGCAACGCTCCAGTCAGCCGTTGGCTATAACCCGGCTGGCGGGCTCAGCAGCCAGCGGATCGGGCCCACAGCTAGATCCGCCTGGCCGCGAGGCCGCTCGATCAGCCACAGCCCGATCACGTATAGCGGGACCGCGACGATGCCCTGGCCGACCAGGCTCGGGATCGTGGGCTCGCTGTAGAACCAGGCGTAAACAATCGAGGGTGAAAGCACGAACGCGCAGATCGCAAGCGTCCGGGCCCAGTTATAGAAGTACTGGGCCAGCGGGATCCCGATCTGCTTGGTGAAGTAGATGGGCATGACGATCCCTTGGAACACAGCCAACGGGATCGCGGTGCCCAGCGCGACACCGAGGATGCCCAAGTCCGTCAGCGTGACCAATAGGATCGATAGGGCCAAGTTGCAGACGGCCTCGACAATGTTCACATAAGCATGGAATTTGTGCTTGGCGATGCCGCCGAGAAAGTGATACGCGGGGATCTGGCTGCCGGTGATGATCTCGGCGACCGCGAGCGCGACCACGCATGGGTACGCGGCCGTAAACTCCGGACCAACCCACACCTCGATGAAATCCCTGCCCCAGATAATCATCGCGGTCGCCGCAAAGAACGTCGCCTGGATCGCGCGCCGCATCATGAACTCGAAGACACGGAACATCTTCTCGCGATTGGCCACGCTGCCGCTGAGCTTGCCAAAGTACGGGAACAGCACACCGAAGATCGCGTCCATGCCGTAGCGGAACTGCTTGATCAGCATCGCCGCGACCTGGTAATACGCGGTCGCGACCAGGCCGATGAATTCGGCGATGACCACAACATCAATGCGGAAGCGAACGACGCGCGAGGTGCTTGAAAGGAAGATAAACACGCTGTAATTCAACAGCGTCCTGCGTACTTCACGGCTGACCAGCGACCAACGGATGCGAACAAACGGCATGACCTTGCGCACCGCCAGGTAAGGCATCGCCAGATTCAGCAGGCCGCAGGCCAGCATCACGTACGCCATCCCGAGGATGCCGTAGCCCGCCAAGAGGACCGCCACGATCAGGACCGACTGCAAGATCAGCGTGACGAATTGGAAGGAGGTGAGCAGGTCGTAGCGCAGCTTCGCGGTCAACGCTCCAGCGAACACGTTCATCGGCATGCCGACCGAGTGCAGCCCGCCGACCATGAGGATAATCTGCGCAAAGAGCGCACCCCTGCCGTGGTAGTCGTACTGCCAGGCCAGCCAGGCCGCCAGCAATGTCACCAGCAGCAGCACGGTACCGATAACGAGGTACAGCCCGACCGCGGTGCTGATGTAGGCGTTGGCCCCGTCTTCGTTCTTCTTGCCCAGGGCCGCAGCGACCTGGCGCGCCACCGCCGCGCCGATGCCCAAGTCCATCATCCCGTAGTAGCCCAGGAACGCGGCCGCGAGCGCCCACAGGCCAAAGTCCTCTGCACCGAGGGTGTGGATGATGAATGGCGTCAGAAACAGCGCGACCAAGACGTGGGCAACACGATGCCCGACCCGTAGCCCAGAACCCATCGCGAGTGCTTTTTTATCACTGGGCATAATGATGTGCTCGTGAACTCGGACGGACCCTCACTACGCACGCCAAAACGGATCGCGCATACGCCCCCTGAGGTGATCGGTCGGTTGCATAAATCTCGTTAATGTTGCTCAATAGAACCGGCGTTAAAAGCACTTAAACCACGAACAGAGGGGCCGATTGCTCCGAGAACAAACAGACATCCATCTCAGTCATGCGGCAGCTCTAACCCACCACCGCCGTCTAGATCACAACTCCCGCACGGGCCGAAGAAGATCGCGAACGGCTGACGAACAATCAACCCGCGGGCGACTCGATCACGAGGACGCCACGACGCGATCAAACGGATCGAGGCCAACCGATTGCAGCCAGCCCTCGACAAGCTTGGGGGAGCGCTCGGCCATCGGTTGATCCCGCAATACCTTGCCGAAGACATAATCCTTGGCGGGGCCGGACCCGCGCAGCATCTGTTTGCCGAGATAGGCCCAACGCGCCGCTCGGCCCGGTGCATGATGGACTTCGGTAAGGAACCGCCGAAGCTCCTCGGCGTCCTTAAGCCACGCGTCCACCTTGGCACGAACCTCGGCGGGCAGGTCGCCTTCCGAGTCACGCAGAGCACACTTGATCATGTCATCGATCTTCTCGGTGTGGCTCTGCTGGCCGATCGCGGCGCTGGCCGTCGCCTGCGTCTCGTGGACCCGCCAACTCGCCCAGGTATCCCCGACGTGGACCGTGTCGGCCGTCAACGCCGCACGCATGTCCCAGTAGTAGTCGCTGATCGAACCCCAGTCCGAGCGGAACATCCCGATACAGTCAAACACCGTGCGGCGGACGAGCAACTGTGTCAGCGAGATGTAGACGGTCTCCCCAAGCATGTGCAATAGCCCGTCGTACGGCGCGCGGCGGACATGCGTCTTGTGCCTCATCTCGCCGGCACTGCGGGCAAATGTCGACCGCGATTCCCACCAGTCGTGTTCAAAACGCTCGCCAACCGAGTCGAGCATCCGAAGGCTGCAGTGCGCCATGCCGCATGAGGGGTGCTGATCGAGCGCCTGCACCATCTTCTCGAGGCAGTCGTCAGCCATCGTGTCATCGCTCGTGGCGATGTAGATGTAATCGCCCTGCGCGTACTCGATTGAACGATTGATATTGGTATAGATGCCGTCACGCGGGCCCTGGTAAACCCGCACGACACCCCCCTGCCCGGCGAACGCATCGATCATCGACAGCGTCGCGTCATCGGATTGGCTGTCCACCACGACCAGTTCCCAGTCCTTCAGCGTCTGCCTGCGGATCGACTCAAGGCGCGGCGTAAGAAACGCCTCGCTGTTGAGTGTCGGCATACAGATTGAAACCTTGGGTCGATTCATCGGCTGGCTTAGACCTCCGGCGTATCAGCCAGAACCTTTCGTTACGACCGAGCGACCAATGCATCTCAAGCGGCTTGATCCTCGCCAGCCTTCTTCATCGGTTGATTCTTCTGGCCAACTTCATCCCCAAAGGGCAAAACGGGAACAGATTGCGTTGATCGCATATCGTGATGATTGAACGAAATAAACCTCCTGCGTGTCCGGGTCATCGCCTGCCGCAATGAACTAGGGATCAGCCTCAGCGCACGATCGATCGCGCGACGTAACTTGAGTGTAATCGAGAGGACTCCCAGTACAGGTAAAGGGGTCAGGCGTTTCGCGGCACCGACCCAGAACTGAGGGTACGGCACGGGCGGCCGGTTCTGGATAAACGCCGCAATCGCATCACGCAAACGATAAGGCCGAGACAAATCGTGACGAATCTGCCCGAGCGGGTCCCACTCCCACGACAACTGCGACCACAGTTCCGCCTCGGCACGCGTCGGTTCACGCCAGAACCGACGCAGCATTTGCTCGAAAATCTCGCGTGTGTTGCGGATGGCATCGAACTCCAACGCGTGGGGTCGGATCTGATCGAGGAACGACCTGAACCCCCGGATATAGAGTTCGGTATATTGACTCACAAATGCCGGATCTTCAAGCGGCGCGAGTTGGGGCACGATCTTGCCGTCTTGCTCCACAAAGCCCTGTGTCCGCCCATGGAACGAGGTAAACAAAGTTTCTAACGCACGGGTATACACCATGTGATCCGACATGACGCCCTGCTTCGTCGTACGGTTAAACACGAAGGTATCAACCGCATCGCTTGGGATATGAGGCTGTTCAACAATCAATCCAATGTAGAGCAGCCGCAGGTTCTCGCAGCCCATGCTAGAGAGAAAGTTATAGAGCGGCGCGTGCGACTTGGTTGTCCAGCCGGAATCGATCAGCGCCACACCGTCTTTGGGGGTAAGCCCCTGCTGCATGAAGTATTGTTTTTGCTGCGCCTGATACACCCGCAGATCATCGAGCAGCGCTTGGTTGAATCCTTCGTTTTCCAGCGCGTGCTTCTGGATTACATCCAGCTGATCATTCGATAGAATCGCGTCCCAATCGTGATTGGCTAGGCCCACTTCGCCGAGGTGCTGACCCATGGTTTCGGGCTTGACCATAAGCCCTTTACACAGCGCGCTGAGCGTATGGTACCGGTGATTGCCGTGACCGGTGAGAACCTTCCACGACGCTTCGTCAAGCTGTTCGACACCCAGGGCGTAGCAGGTAGGTCGGCTGCCGTAGATGTACTTGGCCTGCATCTGCAGTTCGAGGCGGTCTTCCAGAATCGCCTGCACCGCCAGGTACACCGGATAGGCATCGCGTGCCAGGAAATACAACTGGCGGATGTGTTTTTCCTTAGCCCGCGCGACGACCCACTGCGCATACATCCAAACCAGTGGCCCTGTAACGCAGGCACCGGTGTCCCAGATCGCCTGCTCGTGTCCGGACAGGCCAAGGCCTTGAAGCCTCGCATGCCGGGCCGCACCAGCCAACAACGCCGATTCACCTTCGTTATACATGGTGCAACGGTTAAGGATTTCTTCGCTAGGGTGAGCATTGCCGACATCGAAGAAGTAGTGGCCGATCCCCATTCTTTTGGCGGGCTCGATATCGTAGACAAGCGAGTTGCCTACATGCAGCAACTCCTCGGGTTTCAAATGCTCCTGCTCAAGGGCGATTTTGAAGAGCCGGCCGTCGCCTTTCTGGACGCCGTGCGTAGCAGACAGATACAGCTGATCCCCGGGCATAAAGAGATCAAGCGTTTTAAGATGGCCTTCAAGAAACTGTTGCGGCAGGTACATATCCGAGATAAACACGACCTTGCCAAAGCGCTCGCGAGCCTGTTCAACGACCGAACGCATCGACGCAATCGCGGCGATCGAACCTGCCTCAACTTCGAGCTCGACCGCCATCATCTGCTCAATGTCGGCCTCAAGCCCAAAGAAGCACGTCATTTCTTCGTAGATTTCATGCAGCGTGATCTCTCGGCCAGGCTTATTAGAACGCGCCCGCTTCTCACAGCGGAATCGCGTCTGCGCAAAAGACTCGGCACTGCTCTGGATGAATCCCAGACTACGCAGACGCTGACCGATAAAGAGGAACTCCGCCTCGGGGAAACCTGAGCGTCGCGACACGACCGTGTCGAACACGTCGAACGAGACAAGCTTTGTGCTCGATGTGATCGCTTGCTCGATCAGACCGAGGCCCGGGCCAGACATCGTGCCCGCAGCGCTGTCATCAACCAACCCAAACGTGTCAACTCGACGTTGGAGTTGATCCATCCCTGGTTGCGCTTGCGCTGGAGATGTATGCTGGCCCTGGTTGCTTGCTTGATCTGTGGTCATGACTTCAATTCGGTTGCCAACTCAACCAACCACTCCTTAGACCTACCCTCAAACGGCCTGAAAGTAGCACGGGCGATGCAATCGCATAATTGCTCTATCGATGTTTCATATCGGGTGACGTAACGCAGGGGCTAAGTAAACATACTCCGTTTCCAGTAGAAATACGCTGGCCGATAAAAACACAAGGCAGCAGAAGCTTTACGATTCGGCCTTTTATCGGACATAACAGCCGACTGTGAAAAACCACAGACGGCTTTGAAGAAGACGTATTGCATACGATATCAAACTCGATCTGGGACCGAATGACAATCCGTCATCATGCGCTTCGTCGGCGACGACACATTGCTAGACAACCCAATACCGCGAGCACTGCAGCAGAGGCCGGTTCGGGAACCAATGTCGCAAAACGGTCTGCGTACCAATCGCCTAAAGCCTCGTTACCCTGAACAGTCAGGTGGACACCATCGCTGACGATGTCTCCCGCGCCAAGACCATTGTCAATCGCGTTGTTCGCGTTCAGCAGTATGACGTTCTCATGCAATGTGTGACTGGCGTACGCGTCAAGTTCAGAACCGTCATCAAACCAAGTGTTGTCAAAGAATGCATTCACGAGTTGACTATTGAATTCATCAACGTCGTCATTGACGCCGTCGTAAGTGCCGTCAATAACACCAAAAAGGCCATTCTCGCTTACCGGCAAGAGTGTCGAGACAAAAAGCGTCGTGTTGGGGGCTAATGCCACGATTTCATCGATCAACTCCCCCAAATCAATAATCAAGTCACTAACATCGTTGTGGGACGTGCCGCCATCAGTTAAGCCAATGACGTCGTTGATACCAAGTGCAAGCATCGCGATGTCTGCATTCTGTGGAGCGATCACACCGCCATTAGAGGTAAGGTTATCTCGAATACCTTCTCGGTTGTTGGTCCCAGCATTTACATTGTTGCTAGTTTCGATGTACCAACCACCATACCCTTCATGTTGTACGGTGACAGAATTGAAGGTGGTACTTTGAGTACCCACAAAACTGAAATTATCCACAGCACCGGGCGCGTTGTTCAAGTTCGTCTGCAGGTGCTCAATCCACGTCCCGGTCGTAGGATTGCCAGCAGTCAAGGAATCGCCGATAGTCATCACATCTAAGGAAGCAGCATGTGTATTCGCTGTTCCGACAACAGTAAACAGCGATAACAGCCCTACTGCCCAAAAAGACTTGATTACTTTCTTCAAAACTTTTCTCCCATGTCGTACATATCAAAAAAACTCCCCTGATCACCGTCGCCTAAGGGAGAACTGCATCGTTATTATGACGTAGAAACACCTTCAGTCAAACAAAACCGCACTGATTACAGAGATAAAAACTAAAATCCCCCCTTATAATTAACGATTTTGGCCGAAGATAGAGCAACTGACACTTCCTTTACCTCACTACCCGCATGGCGTGAAGTAGTTGCGGCATTCGTCTGGTTGCACCACTCGAAAGGCATCGACGAGCGCGTCGCTCAGCGCGTCCAATGCCTTCGCCTCCGCCCAATGCAGCAAGCACTCCTTGCTCCAAAGCTTCTCGATCGGAGCGTCCAGCGGGGGCACGAAGCCTGGCCTGTGCGGCGGCAGGTACCACGGGTCGCAGCCCGTCGATTCGATCGCTTCACGCACGCCCTTGACCTTGTGGGCCGGCAGCGCGGCAAGCAGTTCGACCGATTCCTCGCCAACTCCATACCAAGCCAAGCTCGGGATCATCCACGGCCCGCCGTTACACGCCTACTTAAACACGTGAACAGTTACAAATTTTACTGGCTTGCAAGATCGCTAAAGGCCTGGATATATCGCCGAGCTACCGAATCCCAAGTGAAGTGATCCCGCACATAAGCCCTGCAAACACTTCGCATCGCCGCGATTCGGTCGGGATCCCGATACAAGGCTCTGATCGCATCCGCCAAAGCCGCAGCATCGCCGGGGACCACAAGTTCACCGATCTCAGGCGTAATCATCTCGCCTAGCCCACCGACACGAGAGGCAACAACAGGGGTTCCCATCGCCACCGCCTCCAGCGCCGCGAGCCCTTGCGCCTCGTGACGCGATGGGAACACGAAAAGGTCTGCTGCGGCCAAGTGCCTACGCAATTCCACCGAACGGTACGGGACGAATCCTGGAAACTGGATATTCAAACCCTCGGCCTCCTTGATGATCCCGTTGGCATAATCGCTGATCGATTCAAGCTCACGGCTCTTCCCCAGCGGACCGATCACGGTTACCTTCAAGCCAGGAATATCAGGAGCCAGCCGATGCGCCGCGTCCACAAGCACATCCACCCCTTTGTGTTGCGCAACGAAGCCGACAAATACCAAGGAAAAGGCGTCCGCATTGATCCCCAGTTCTTTACGGGCCTCAGCACGATTCAACTCCCCCCAGTGCTTCAACTCGATCCCATGAGGGATCACACGGACGTTGGCATCGGGCGCGAACTCATGGAGATATTCGCCAAGCCCGATCGCGACCTGTGCGTTTTTTACGATCTCACGCTCCAGCATCGCACCTGGACTAACGTCTTCTTTCTGGAACGCCCAGTGGCTGGTGTATACGTATGGCAAGCCGTACTTTTCATGGGCGGGACGGCATTGCATCCCGTGGTGCAGATGAACAACATCGAATGCCTTCGTATCGACCCGCCTCAAGCATGCAGCCAAGTATTTTCGGTGGCGTGACATCGTCGCCAATCGCTGAAAGCGCTGAAAGCGATTGGACCTAGCCAGCCGGCGATCAATTCGGGGATGCAGCTTTTCGATCCAATGCTTCCGCGGGCCGTGTGGTGTAGGCATATCTACCTCAATAACATTGACACGCGGATCCAATGCGCTGCGAGGCATCGGCGTAGCAACATCGACCACGGTGACATCCTGCTCATTACGCACTAACGCATTCGACAACTGCGTAATGACGGTCGAGGCGGAATTGCCCTCTTCCGTGCCGACCTCGCCTGTCCCCAACAATTCAAGAATTTTCATAAATTGACTCCAATTTAATCGGACAGAATCGAGTAAATCCAGGCCTGCTACACAGGCGCGTCTAACGATTCGCGGTGCTTGAGAATGCGTGCCGGAACCCCCCCGGCGATCGCATTGGCGGGCACATCCTGATTGACGACCGCCCCCGCAGCAATCACCGCTCCATCACCGATGCTCACCCCAGAGAGCACCGTCACACCATGCCCCAGCCAAGCCCCATTACCGATACGGATCGACCCTTTCGAGACCAACGGCTGCTCGGTAATGGGCTGGCCCGGCTTCATGCTGTGATCAAAACTGTAAAAAGCGCAGCCAGAGGCGATCTCAACCTGGTCGCCGATCTCGATATTGGTCAAAAAGGCACGGAAATGACAGCCCGGCTGGACGTGTGTGTATTGACCGATTTTGACCACCCCACCACTACCTGTCTGGATGAACGTGTCGCCAAAGAGTTTAGCGTGATCACCCAGTATGATGGGCCCTGGATCTTCACCGCCCACACTCAAGACCACTCGGTCGCCTACGAACACGTGTCGGCCCAGACCTAACCCCGGGTAATTCAAGTATGCCGTGTGCGCCACGAACCCTCGCGGGAACAGCTCGGCCAACCTCATACGTGCGTGATACGGCGCAAGTTTCCACACCGCCAAACGAGACGCAACGCGCCCAAATCCTCTCGGCCCGTTAAAGCGGACCCAGAAACGACGCCAGTGGTAAGCGATGCGATAGAGCATGTTCTAAATTACCTAACTGTTTGCACGGAAAAGATCCATGGCATGGCAGTGGCTTCAAATCTTATCTGATCATGCGACGGATCGATCGTTTCATGGGATTCAGCAATGATCGCTTGAGCGCCTCTTTGAGCGGGGAACTGTTCTTTTCCGCCTGCCATTGGAGTGCCGAAGGCAATAGGAATTCTTCGACATACTGCCGGTTCAAGTCCGGGTCTGGCAAAACATTTGGTGGATGTTTCAGAGGCGAGGCCATCTCAAAGGTGGGTAGAGATAGTGAAGGCTCGTTCGCATCTGTCGTATGCGTAGCACCTTCACCCCAGCCAATGTTGCTGATGAGATTCCGGCGTGGGCAAGCCGCAAGGCCGTTGTTCGCCCAACACGCAAACGCCCATTGATAATCCCAGAAATGCAGATCGTCCGGCGCCAGCGTCGCTTCATCGAATTGCGCACCCCAGAAGTCCGCAACCGCGGGCGCACCCGTAATATCGTTAAGAAAACGGGTCTCGCGCAAACGCGGCCAATCCTTACAATGGATATCAAAGTGGTGCCAGGCCCGACGCCACGTCGCCCAGCCCCAACAAGCGGGGAAACGCGTGAAGAAATAACTGTCGTCCGTATCCCATGGCTCGGCGCGATACGTACAACCACTGATATGCATGACCCGTTCATCCTCTCGGTATCGCCGAAGCATCTTATCACAGAAACTAAAAAAACTCGGGTGAGCTACGCAGTCGTCTTCAAGAATGATCGCCGATTCGACCTGCTCGAAAAGCCAGTCGATCCCGCTAGCCGGGCGATGCCCGCAGCCGAGGTTGGTCTCTGAATAATGGCGGTGAACTTCACAATCCCAATCAACCAGTTCCTCTGCCACTGACCGGGCTCTCTCGCAAGCCTCGGCCTCGCCCGGGCGGTCGCTGCGGGGGCCATCAGCGATAAGGAAGAGCTGCTTCGGCCTCGCCTCCGCGATCCGTTCCATCACGCAAGCTGTCGTGTCCGCGCGATTAAACATGATCAACGCGACCGCAGTTTCTAGACAACTGGATTGGCCGCCTAGGTTTAGATGCTGTTCCCTATCACTCACGCGATCCCCTGACATCCATGATCAAAAATGGCACAGATTGATATCCTCAAATGGTCACATTGGGTATGCACACCTATTTTATCGACAAAAATTCGACAGGACTTATACACAACCCGTTTTGATTTGGAACTCAGGAAGTTCAGCGGCCTAAGAACGCGTGTGGCTCTGTTGAAACCCCCGGGGTCTTTAGGCCTGTTTAGCCGATGATTATAGATGGCTTGCTTCCCAATCGGATAAGGAGGCCCTGTCATGATCAAGTCATCGTTGGCACTGGCACGCGAGGCATTGATCGTTGCATCTGCGGCGTTGCGGGCCTACGCCAGCCGGTTCAGCCGTAAGGACTTTACGCCGACCCAGTTGTTCAGCATCCTGATACTACTGTAAGCTCTGGAAGAGCGACCACTGCGGAGCCGTCGCCCGGCTTGATGAGTGGTCGGACCTGCGACGGACGCTCAAGCTCAGGAAGTTGCCGAATCATTCGACGCTGTAATACGCCGAGCAGAAGCTGATGAAAAAAGGCTTTTGATCGATTGCTGTCCGCGTGCTTTGCTCGAGTTCGACGCGTCGGCTTGATCGATAACGATCGACAACACACCGCGGCGATTGATGCAACCGGGTTAGAGATCCGCCATGTCTCGGCGCACTTCAAACGCCGGGTTTGGAGCCAGTCGGCCTGGCCCCAACGCACCGCGGTGTTCCACGCCGCCAGACACCTAATCGCGGGCGTCGTCGTCGGGCTTGGGCGGACAACAAGACTCGCCACAGCGCGCCTCGTCATGCGGCAGGCCGCAGCGAATATCGATTTTACCCGTGTCTCGGCCGCATCTGGCCCAAAGCCTATTGGCGCATAATGAAACGGCGGTCGCCCAACATCCAGTACCCACAACGGGCCCAGGCCGAGAGCGGTTTCTCACATCACAAACAACGCCTCGGCTCGACACTCACCGCACGCAGTGAGAGTAGCAGTACCTCGAAATGCGGCTACACGTCCTGCCCTACAACCTCATGCTCCTAGCTCACAAGGCGTGTAGGTTTCAACAGAGCCACACACGTTCTTGGCCTTTTGACGATTAATATCATGTTCTTCAAGATACTTCTGACCGCGGGTTTGGATCGCTGACCGGAATCACGGGCGCGGCGCCATGGCTTTCACAATGATGCTGCACCAGAACGCCCGGGTTTGTCCAATGGACGTTGGGTCTTACCTTACCGGAACCAAAAAAATCGCCATCGATCACTTCAAAAAACATAGCATTTGCAACCCCATCGAAACCATGCCCACCCATACTCAATACCAATTCAAGCGAATATAGCCCTGAAGCCAGAGGTATTGAGGGAACGATCATATCAATGTAGCCCTCAGATTGAAGCCGGATTGGTTTGCCGGAGCACATTGAATTCGATAAAACAAACTGCATCGTTTCATCACGATTGACGGTCACCACCAAATCAGCTGGCGGTGGAGCTTCTTGTCCTTCCCATCGGTAGTGAACACGGATACGAAGAGGGTGACCGCTCGCAGGCTGGCCGACCGAACACCCGTGTTCGTCGAGC
>JAHQVV010000210.1 GCA_019634195.1 Phycisphaeraceae bacterium
AGCAGCAGGCCCCGGTGCCGGGGCAGGAGCGACCGAGCCAGGGCGTGGTCCTGGTCCGCCTTCTCCCACCGCCCGGTATCCCAGTAGTACCGTCCACGTAACGAGATGAAGTAGGCCAGCATCTCGCGGGCGGACATCGTTTCGAGCGTACTGGCTTCGGTGAATGCACAAGCCGGCAGGCTGAACTCCTCGGCGTAGTCGGCTTCGGTGCCCGATGAAAAGCCGCCCTTGTCGGTATGCGTGGTTTCGATGTTGTAGGCGACCTCGCCGTCGTCGAACCGGCACACGGTGTGGTTCTCGACCGGTGCCAGGGCGACGGGCCAGCCCATGCGTCGGGCGATGGCGGCTTGCAGCGTGGGCATGTTGCCGCAGGTGCCTTGGCTGGTGTCGAGCAGGCCGTGCAGGAAGAGCTCGCTGGGGTCTTTGTAGAGGATTTGTTTAACGCCCCGCTGCTCGGGGATGTACGCGATGTTCTTCTTGTGGCCTAGCCAGGCCATCAACTGGCCGATGCGGTAGAAGCGCAGGTCGTTGTTGTATTCGGCTTCGCGGCCTCGGAAAGTGGCGTCGATCTGGGGCAGCTCCTTGGCGAACTCTTGCGCCCACTGATCGACGATGGCCTCGTACTTGGCGGCGTCGAGGTCTTCGTAGCCCTCGATCTCGCGGACGACGGCGAGGTTCAGCTCGACCAAGCTGACTTTTTCGAGTTCTTTATCGGAGAGGGCCAGTAGCTGCCATGTCGAACGGTCGCCTTGGAAGTCCACCTCGACGAGTTGTGGCCCGTCTTGATCCGTTGTTCGGCCGCCGACGGGATCGGGAGATTCGCTGGTTAGAACAATCGCTAGCACCAACCCCGCGAGCGCGAGCACGGCCAGCCCTTGCACAAGGTAGCGTTTGGCCTGCTTGGGCGGACCGACAGACGCGGCCGTTTTGCCCGGCTGTTGCCGCTTGCATTCTGATGTCTTGCCCCGTTGAGCCATGAAGTGAAACCCCTGTGAAGACTTCATTGTGCGCCGAGGTGGGGAGAGGGTCAAGGGGCCGGGTACGATTTTCGGTGGAAAGTGTTTTTGAATGGGCTAACACACGCGGTGCAGGGTTTGGCGGGAGGGATGAATAGTTTTGCTTGATTCGCATTGATTGCGTTGCGTGGGTGCGATGTCGTGCGGTTTGTGCGCGCGGGGATGGGGGTTGGGGCTTGAATGAAGCGACCGAACGATCGGCGAGGGGACTTCAGTCCCCCCGCCTGGGGATGCGCGTGCGCGGCGGCGGGCCGGTTGTGCGCGCGAGGGGTTTTCGGGCCGGTCATTGAAGGCGTGTGAGGTGGACGTTCTGGGGCACATCGCAGTGCGAGCAACGGGTGGGTTGGATTGGGTTATTCTTTGCGGCCATGAGCCTGCCGAGCGATGTCGTGATTTTGGCCAACCCGTACTCGGGCAAGGGGGAGAACAAGCAGCGTGTGCGGGCGTTGTCTGATGCGCTTGCCGGCCGGGGCATGTCGGCCAGGCAGGTCTGGGACCTGGACGAGCGGGCGGCGCTGCTGGGCGACCCGCAAGTGGGCGAGCGGTACCGCTGCGTGGTGTCGGCCGGCGGGGACGGCTCGATGGCGGGGGTGGTCAATGACCTGGGCAAGGGCGGGGAGACGACGCGGACCGCGATCGCGATGCTGCCGCTGGGCAACGAGAACCTGTTCGCCAGGGAATTCGGTCACGGCAAAGGTGCCGGGCAGCTCGCAGCCGCGATCGATCGGCTCGAAACCAAGACGATCGATATGGGCCTGGCCAACGGCACGCTGTTTACGCTGATGGTCAGCGCGGGCTTTGACTCGGAGGTCGTGCGGCGGGTGGACCGGTGGCGGCGGGCGACGGGCGGCAACGGGCTTCGGCGCGTCGGGCGGATCAGCTATACCAGGCCGATCGTGTCGGCGCTGACGAGCTACAAGTACCCGCAGGTCACGCTGACGGCGGGCGGGCGGAGCGTCACCGGGGCGCACGCGTTCGTCTTCAACATCGGCAAGTACGGCGGCGGCCTGCCGATCGGAGACCACGCGGACGCGAGCGATGGGCTGCTGGACTGGGTCGTCTTCAAGAAGCCGGGCCTGCTGCGGCTGGGGTGGTACGGGCTGTCGGCGTACCTGCGTCGGCACCTGAACAGTGGCGGGATCGAGCACGGCACATCGGCTGAAGTCAGGCTCACGTCGGCGGGCGAGGCCGTGCCCGCGCAGGCGGACGGGGACCCGTGCGAGCAGACGCCGGTGGAAATCAAGGTGCTGCCCGGCGCGATGCGGGTGGTGGTGGCGTAAAGCAGGCGAGATGAAAAAAAGCCCCCACCGCGAGGTGGGGGTTGTTGCTGCAGAGATATAGAACCCTCACCTCGCGGTGGGGGCTATTTTCAGGCAGACTCGTCTTTCTTGTCTTCGGAATCGTCTTGCTGTTCGGCGTCTTCAGGGAGGCCTGCAGGCAGACCGCCGCCGAGGCTGGACATCACTGCCAGGCCGAGGACGCCGCCGAAGAGGGCCCCGCCGTAGGGCGTGCCTGTGATTGCGCACTCGCCGTTAGCACAGAGGATCTGGGAATAGCCGATGGCACCGCCGGCCAGGGCGAAGAGCGCGATGCCCGCGAGGGTCTTGATCATCATGGCGAGGTCCTTTCCGCGAGTGGACAGGGGGTACCGCTGGGGTAAACCCGGAGAGCCTTGGGATTATTCCGCGGTATCGGCCTTTTCGCGTTTTGCCTTCACCGCGTCGGGCACGGGCTGGGCCAGGGCGGCTTCGATGGCCTTGATGACTTGCTCGGCGTTGGGCTTGGTGCGTGGGGCGAAGCGGGCGATGACCTCGCCCTCGCGGCTGAGCAGGAACTTTTCGAAGTTCCAACCGATCTTCCCGGCGAACTTCGGGTTGGTCTCTTCGCTGGTGAGGAAGGCGTAGAGCGGGGCCTGGTCGTCGCCGGCGACGGAGATCTTGGAGAAGAGGTCGAACTCGACGCCGTAGTTCTTCTCGCAGAAGGTGGCGATCTCGTCGTCGGAGCCGGGCTCCTGCTTGCCGAAGTTGTTGGCGGGGAAGCCGAGGATGGACAGGCCCTTGTCGGCGTATTCCTCGTGGATTTTTTGGAGGGCCTTGTACTGCTTGGTCAGGCCGCACTTGGAGGCCACGTTGACCATGAGGACGACATCACCGTGGTACTGGTCGAGCTTGACGTCGTCGCCATCGATGGTTTGCATCTCGAAGTCGAGCGCGGCGG
This sequence comes from Phycisphaeraceae bacterium, assembly GCA_019634195.1. GTDB lineage: Bacteria > Planctomycetota > Phycisphaerae > Phycisphaerales > Phycisphaeraceae > JAHQVV01. The sequence goes on from JAHQVV010000210.1 coordinate 3,234, forward strand.
GGGTTTGGGTTGGCACAGGTTTTTCCTTGGCTTCGGCGGCGTTGGCTTGGATCACGAATCGGCCGACACCGATGACGAGGCCGACGGCGGCGATGAGCAGGAGCAGTTTGCCGGGGATGGTGCGTTTGCAGCACATAGCGTGTTCCTTAGGTGGGGTGACGTGGTGTATGACAATCATACGCACGTGGTGTTACGCGGGTTGGGTTGAAATGGGGATCGGCTGGGTTCGCGGGCGAAGACGCGGGTCAGCAGGTGGCGGCGAAGAGCTCGGCGCCGGCGTACTCAAGGTCGAGCAGTCGTTGCTTCGCTTCGGTCCCGCCCGCGTAGCCACCGAGTGAGCCATCCGACTGAATGACGCGGTGGCAGGGGATGAAGATCGGCATCGGGTTGGAGCCGTTGGCGGTCCCCACGGAGCGGGCGCAGCCACGATCCAAAGCATCGGCCATCTGCTGGTAGCTGACCATCTTGCCGAACGGGATGCGGTAGAGCATCGACCAGACGCTGGTCTGGAAAGAGGTGCCCTGCAAGGCGATTGGCACGTCAAACTGACGGCGATTGCCGGCGAAATACTCGTCCAATTGTTCGCAGGCCTGGTCAAGGACAACCTGGTCCTCGGGCGACGCGAACGCGGGTGCGAAATGCGGCTCGTTCTCTGCCCGGAACATGACACCAACGAGTCGGCCCGCGCGAGCGGTCAGTTCGAGGATACCAACGGGGCTTCTGTAGTGCTGAGAAGTCAAGGGCAAGGTCCGTAGGGGGTTATCGCTAACTCGCAGAGTGTAACATCTAGGAGGTAGTAATGCTAATTTTTTTTTAATCTCTTTTCAGTAAGCGATTTACAATCCAAAAATGCGTTGATTAATCAGTTATTGGACACATAAATCACATCCAATTCGCCTGTTTTTCACATCAATCAAGCGTCCGGATTCAGAGTTTCGCTGCTCGTTATGGCAATATTAGATCTATTTATGGCGAAATAATGCAAATAAAATATGGCGTGATCGAGCAACGTAACGGCGAATCGGATAAATCAAACAGGCATGCCTGCTCCTACCCATCGCCCGTCAAATGTGTCAGGTGGACTAGGTTAACGCTCTAACAGTGCGCCGGACTCACAGATTTCCATGAAGAGTTCTAGGCGTTCCTCGGCGTCGGGGTCGTCGGGCAGCAACTGATGGGGCATCACCTCGCCTGTTGCGATCGCCGCGTGCAGGGCCTCGGCAAAGTGCAAGGCGTCGTCATCGGACAGCGCGTGCCCGTCGTCAGGCAAGTCCACCGGCTCCCAGCCGTGCTCGGTTGCGGCTTCGGTGAGGTTGTCCCAGTCGTCTTCGGTGAGGGTGACTTCGCCGTGGTCGTTGTAGAGTTGCATGCTGGCCATGGTGGGCAATCCGGGGGCGTTGCTTGGGGTGTTCCGAGGTGTTGCTGATCCAGACGTGGAAGGTCAATGCGTTCAAGCTATCGCAAGTCGGCTCGGCGATCAATGGCCAGCGTCTGACTCAACGCCCTGATACAGATCGATCGCATGCGCGATCAGCCTTTGAACTTGCTCAAGAAGCTGCTCGCGTGGCATCGAAGGGGCTGTTCGCTCGCCGAGCGCGACCTGCTCGGGCAGCGAGGGGACGTGGACAAAACCGACCGCCCTGCCGGCTAGCTGCTGCGCATGCCCCAGGGAGAGGTACAGCGTCTGGTTGCAGAGGTAGGCACCCGCGCTGAGCGAGAGGTCCGAGGCAATGCCATCCACTTTCAGCTTCTCACTCAAAGCGCGCAATGGCAGGGTTGCGAACATGGCAGCCGGCCCAGCCGGATCGATCGGCTGATCGGTGACTGTCTGCCGCGCGTTATCCGGGATCGTGAAATCCAACAGATTGAGCGCCACCCGCTCCAGCGTCAGGCGGTCTGCTTTTGCCGACTCGCCGAGGTGCAAGACAAGGTCGGGTTCATGCGTCTGCCAGAGTGCAGCAACGACCGACGCGACACAACACGTATCCACCGGCAGCAGGGCGGTGTGCAGCTTTATTTCTGGCAAGGCAATCTCGCCGCCTGCAAGCGCCTCAATGACCATCTGCGACGGGTTGAGCGTGCTGCCGCCGAAGGGCTCAAAGCCGGTGATGAGGCATCGGATTGGTTTTGGATGGTTCAAGCTGTGTTTAGTCAAGCACGCCCTGCTCGCCGAACCACTCGATACAGCGCCTGGGCCAGGCGTCGGTTTCGTGGGTTTTGTCCGCGTCGTTGCGTCCCCGGCCCAAGCCGTAGCCGTGGCCGCCGGCCTCAAAGACCATCAACTCGCCGGGCACATTGTGCTTGTTGAGCGCCGCGAGGAAGGCCTCGCTGTTCTTGATCGGCACGGCCTTGTCGTCTTTGCTGTGCACCAAGAACGTCGGCGGCGTGTTCGCGTCGACCTGCTCTTCGTTGCTCATGAGCGCGACCAACTCGTCGCTCGGCTCTTTGCCGAGTAGGTTGCGCTTCGACCCGCCGTGCGTCCAGCCGCGCATTGTGACGACGGGGTAGACGAGCACGGCGAAGTTCGGCCGGCTGGAGACGCGCTCGACGGGGTCGGCGCTTTTGGTGTCGGCCTTGGCGAAGTGTGTCGCGGCGGTCGATGCGAGGTGTCCGCCCGCCGAGAAGCCCAGCACGCCGATACGGTCGGCATCGAGGGCCCACTTCTCTGCGCTCGCGCGGACGGTCTGCAGCGCGCGCTGCACGTCCATCATGGGCACGGGGTGCCGGTACGGGAACATGCGGTAGCGGAGGATGACGCCGGTGATGCCGTTGTCGTTGAGCCAACGGGCGATCTCGTGGCCCTCGTGGTCGTAAGCGAGCATGCCGTAGCCGCCGCCCGGGCAGATGACGACCGCGGCACCGGTTCGGTTCTCACCCTTGGCGTGGTACACATCCAGGACCGGCTCGTGGACAAACCGGACGCGTGTGCCCGGCCCGACCTGCATCTCGGGCACCGGCCCGTCTTTTTCCCAGTTGGGCTCGCCGGGCGGGTCGCCGGGGTACAGCTTGAGCTGTCGTTGGTCGGGGAGTGTCGCCGGATCGACCGCGGGCGCGGCCAAGCAGCCCGAGAGCGGCACAACGACTAAAACCAATGCGATCAGCCAGCAGGATACGGGGAGCATGTTCATCGCCCGATGATAACCCGTGGCGATCGATCAGTGCGTCAAAGAAGCCGTTATGATCTGGTCTACTCAACCTGTCCTGCTGATTCAGCTGCAACACGAGGGGGCGGCCATGGCCGATCACACGTTCAAACAACTTGTCCGCTACCGCTTTGACTCGTTCATGGCACGGGGCGGGTCGTCGATCTTTATTTCGCTGGTCGTCGTCTTCGCGGTGCTGCTCACGACGATCGCGGCGGTGCGATTGGGGATCTACTTCCTGCTCCCGGGCCACCAGGACGAACGCGGCGTCGATATGTTCGGCCAGATCTACATCATCTGGCTGGCGATGACCGACCCGGGGAACATGAACCAGGATGTTAAATCGCACTCGCTATACAAAATCCCCGCGATCATGGCGGGCCTGGCGGGGATCGTCATCCTCTCGATGCTCATCGCCTTCATCACCACCGCGCTGGACCAGAAGATCGGCCAACTCAAAAAAGGCCACTCCAAGGTCATCGAGCAGGATCACACCTTGATCCTCGGCTGGGGCGAACGCGTCACGGAGATCCTCCGCGAGCTGGTCATCGCCAACGAGTCCGAGGACAACCCTTGCGTCGTCATCCTCTCGGAGAAAGATAAGGAAGAGATGGACGACTACCTGTCGGTCCACATGCCCGACACGCAGAACACCAAGGTCGTCACACGCTCGGGCAAGATCAGCTCGCTGGTGAACCTGGACATCGTGTCGGTGAAGACGTGCAAGTCCGTGATCGTCCTGCCCTACTGCTCGGACGCGGAGTCGCACGACGAGAAGGGCGCGAGCGACACGCGGGTGATCAAGACGGTTCTGGGTGTCCTGGCGAGCAAGGACGAGGACCAGGAGATGAACATCGTCGCGGAGCTGTTCAACGAACGCAGCCGGATCGTCGCGGACGACATCTCCGACGAGGTCACGACGGTCGACGGGCTGGACGTCTTGGCGAAGATCCTCGTGCAGACGTCACGGTCCATCGGCCTGAGCGTCGTGTACAACGAGATCATGTCGTTCGACGGCTGCGAGATGTACTTCCACGGCGCGGAGGAGCAGATCCAGTGGAACGACATCACGTTTGGCGAGGCGCTCTACCGGTTTCCAGATGGGGTCTTGATGGGGATCCGCCGGGCGGACGGCACGCTCATGGTCAACCCCCCCGCCGATACGCCGATCCACAACGGGGACGACGTCTTGATCGTCGCGGACGACGACTCGACGATTGAGTTTCAGGCCAAGCCAGTTGCAACACCAAACGAATTCGAGCTGGCGGGCGGGCAGAGCGAGCAGCGGGTTGAGCACGAGCTGCTCATCGGCTGGAACGCGAAGACGCCCATCGTCATCCACGAGTACGCCGACTACGTGCTCGATGGCTCGCGCATCGACATTATGATGCCCAACCCGAGCCCGGCGATCATCGACGAGGTCGAGAAGCTCAAGCGCGAGCTGACGACGCTCGAGCTGACGATCATCGACGCGGACCCGCTGCGCCCTGAGTCGCTCATCGAGGTCCGGCCCTTCAAGTACGACAACATCATCATCTTCAGCCAGGGCGGCTCGTCGGCCGACCCGGAGACCACCGACTCGGAGACGATCATCATCCTGCTGCAGCTTCGGCGGATCTTTGAGACCTTCCCGGATGAAGCCGCGAACACCAAGCTCATCTCCGAGGTCATGGACTCGGACAACATGGAGCTCGTCGCCCGGGCGGGCGTCAACGACTTCATCGTCTCCAACCGGCTGATCTCCATGCTGCTGTCTCAGATCAGCGAGGAGCAATCGATCAAGGACGTGTACGACGATATCTTCGAAGAAGACGGCAGCGAGATCTACCTCAAGCCGGTGTCCCTGTACTTCAAAGAGCTGCCCGGCGAGTTCAGCTTTGCCGACATGATGGCGATCGCGCAGAAACGCGGGGAGGTCTGCATCGGCGTGAAGATCGCGGCGCTGGAGAACGCCATCGATCAGAACTTCGGCGTCACGCTGATCCCGGAGAAGAACACGGCCTACAAGCTCAAGCCTGAAGACCGCCTGATCGTCGTCGCGGAAGACGAGACGTAATCAGTTCTCGAGGATCAGGTAGAAGCGGTCACTGGATAGCTGTCGGAACGCACCGGTGTTCATATCGCCGTCGTCGATCAACCGGTCGACCTGCTCCACTGCATCTTTATCAACACTGCCCCCGATAAAGTGCACACCAACCGCGAGCCCGTAGCCGCCGATACCATTGGACTCGACGTCCCAGAAACCACCGATGGGGGTCTCACCTTCCCATGCGTTTTCGTGGAGGTAATCGCTTAACTCCGCGGGCATGTCCCCTGTGCTCGAGTCGGCGATATCGGTGCCGTTTTCGACGCGGTACCGGTCGATGCCTTTGGCGAAAGTGTTTAGCTCAGCAACGAACGCGTTGACCCGAGCCCCCTCGCTGCCGCGCGAGAGCCGGGGGATCGCGATCGCGCCCAGCACCCCGATGATCACCACAACGATCACCAATTCAATCAAGCTAAATCCTTGGCCGCCGCGCACACATAAACTCCAGGGATGAGCTCCTTCGGTACGACTATCGGACAGATCTGGGCCCTTAATAAGCCACAAAGCGGGCTTACTCGGCGTCCGAGGTGCCCTTGAGCAGGTCCGTGTACACCTTGCGGGTCTTATCGACCTTCGGCTGAGAGACGCCCTGGATGTAAGGGTTGCCGGGGTTCTGCGAGGCGTAGTCCTGGTGGTAGCCCTCGGCGGGGTAGTAGGCGTCCAGGGGCTCGAGCGTCGTCACGATCGGGTCGCGGTATACACCCGCCTCGTTGAGCTGCTTGATGTATTCGGCGGCGATCTGCTTCTGCTCGTCGTTGGCGTAAAAGATCGCGGAACGGTACTGCGGGCCAACGTCGGCGCCCTGGCGGTTGAGAGTAGTGGGGTCGTGCGCGGTGGTGAAGAAGACCTTGAGGATCGTGCCGTAGGTGATCTTTGTGGGGTCGTAGGTAATGCGGACGACCTCCGCGTGCTTGGTCCGGCCGCTTCCGACCGCTTTATAGTTCGCGGTCAACACGTCCCCGCCCGCGTAGCCCGACTCGACATCGAGCACGCCGTCGAGCTGCTCGTACACCGCCTCGACACACCAGAAGCAGCCGCCGGCCAGGACGACCTGCCGGGCCTGTTCGTTCGTATCGCCTGTGCTCGCGGTGGTTGTCTCGGTCCCGTCGCTGGCCCCGGATGGAGATTCGGCGACCACTTCATCGTTGTCCGGGTCGGGCACTTCGGCCGGGTTCGTGTCGTAGCGCGAGCAGGAAAAACCGGCGAACGAGAACAGCATGAGAACGGCTCCGAAGATAAGCGTCTGTGATTTCATAGCGATTACTCCGTGGGACCAATTGTAGGGCTGATGCCACGCTGAATTCAACGCGTCAGGGCAACAGATTGTTCCCACGAGGTTTTTGCACCCCGGTTATGCCCGGACCGAGTCGTAGATCAGCACCTTGGTCCAGTACTGCTTGTAGTCCTGGATGAAGTTCTGGTGCGCCGCGTCGTCGGCCGACTGGTAGGCGTCGTGCAATTCGCTGGAGTCGAACTCGCAGACGAGCTGGAAGTCGTAGCTGTTATCCACGACCTCGCGCGGCGTGCCGGCCGGCACGCGGACACTCATGCGCGACACGTTGGGGCTGTCCGCCAGCGAGCGGATGCCCTCGAGGACATGGTGCTTGTCTTCGTCGGTCAGGCCATCTTTGAGCCAGAAATGGACGGTGTGCAGGAATGCAGGCATGGGGTTCTCCAAGTTGAGGCAAATTATTTGCTCAGTGTAGCGGGTGAGGCGGAGCATCCCGTACGAATTGTGACAGATGGTTCGAACGGGGCGCTGCGCGTCACCCGCTACATATCGTTTTACCCGCCGGATGGCTTGGCGGGATAACCCAGCGTTTTGAGGTGCGCGACGACCGCGTCGCGGTGGTCGCCCTGCAATTCGACGCCGTCTTCGGTCACCGACCCGCCCGAAGCGCACTTGGCCTTGAGGTCTTTGGCCAACTGCTTGAGGTTCGTCGCCGCCGCATCGAGGCCGGTGACGACGGTCACCCACTTGCCCCGCCGTTTTTCGCGGCGGACACGGGCGTCCTGATCCTTAGGCAGGCACACCGCCCCGCTCGCATCGCGCGGGCAAGCGCAGGCATCGACCGCCTTGCCACACGCCGGGCAGGTCACGGGCTGCTCGAGATTGGTGCCGTCGAAGAGGCCTGGCATATCCGTTCAATCCAGCTCCACCACTTCAACCCAGATCGGGCCTTCCGGGGTGTCGTAGTTGCCGATCCGGCTTAAGCGGCCGGTGTTTGAATCGATCGCGTACGCGGCGAGCTTGTGCGACCGCAGGCCCGCGCTGTACAGGTACTGGCCCTTCACATCAATCGCGAACTCGCGGGGCACCGGCTCGGTCTTGAACCAGTCGATAAACGTCATCAAACCCTCTTCATCAAGCCTGTACGCGGCGATCGAGTCATGCCCGCGGTTACTGGCGTAGAGGAACCGGCCATCCGGCGTGAGGTGGATGTCCGCGCAGGTGTTCCGCGCGGTGAAGTTCGCGGGCAGCGTCGTCAGGGACTGGAACCGCGTTAGTGCCCCGCCCTGCTTGTCCCACTGGTAGGCGCTAACGGAGCTGTCCAGCTCGTTGACCACGTAGACGATGTCGAGCGTCGGGTGGTAGGTGTAGTGTCGCGGGCCGGCGGGCTGGTTGGGCTTGCCGCCGCCCTTGACGACGATGGGCTGCAGCGGCACGAGCTTGCCGGTCTTGTCATCGAAGCGGAATTGATAGATCGCGTTGGGGGTGGTGTGGGGGATGTAGACGAAGCGGTTGGACGGATCGATCAGGCTGGCGTGCGCGGTGCGATCGGTCTTGGTGGTCTGGACGGGGCCTTCCTGGATCGTGGCGTCGTCGTTGATGGCGAAAGTGCGGACGGTGCCCGGGCCGTACGACGCGGTGATGGCGAAACCGCCGGTGGCGTCGATGTCGAGGTAGGTGGGGAAGTCGGGCACGGGCGTGGGCTGGAGCAGCGCGACCTGGCCGGTGGCGGTGTCGCGGGACAGCGGGACGATGCGCGGGGGGTTGCGCAGCGCGGCGTAGAGGTGCTGGCCGTCGTCGGTCAGCGCGATCGGGCCGGGCTCGCCGGGCAGTTCGAGGCGCTGGGTTTCTTTGAGCTGGCCGGTGGCCGGGTCGATGTTGTAGACGAGCAGGCGCTTGCCGCCCTTGCAGGAGAGGTACAACGCCTGGCGTGTCGGCGGCTCAACGGACTTGCACGCGGGCAGCAGCGCAAGCATGGCCAGGATCAGCAGGCAAGGCAGCGTATGAAAAACGGTTCGCAGCATGGGTGGTTCCTGATCGGTTGGAGGCAGTGATTGTAGTTGTTACTGGCGGCTGGTTTGAGCGATTGAAGGATCAATCTTCGCTTGCCGCCTCTCACCCCAGCCCTCTCGCGGGGTGAGAGGCGGTAAGGCATGACGCGTGATAGGCTCAATCCGGCAGGGGCAGCGTAAGGATAAAGGTGCTGCCCACGCCGGGCCGGCTCTCGACGCTGACCCGGCCGCCGTGGGCCTCGGCGATATGCTTGACGATCGACAGGCCCAGGCCCGTGCCGCCCATCTGTCGGCTTCGGGCGCGGTCCGTGCGGTAGAACCGCTCAAACAAGCGTGGCAGGTGCTCCGACTCGATGCCCCGGCCCTCGTCGAGCACGGTGATCTTCACCTCGCTGCGGATCTTCAGCGCCACCACCTCGACCTTCGACGACTCGGGGCTGTACTTCACCGCGTTGTCGATCAGGTTGATCAACGCCTGCTCAAGCATCGTCCGGTTCATCTCGGCCATGAGCCCGAACTCACAATCGACGCGGATCGAAATGTCCTTCTCGTCGGCCTTGGCCTGGCAGGTCTCTACTGCCGCGGCGATCACCGGCGACAGCGGCTCGGCGATCAGCTCGATCGCGTCCTCGCGTTTGCCCTGCTCGATGCGCGCCAAGGCAAGCAGGTCCTCGACAATCGCGTGCAGACGCTCGGCCTGCCTGGCAATAATGCCCAGGAAGTTGCGCAGCACGGTCGGGTCCGCCGGCTCCTCGGGCCTGTACTCCAGGTCATCGAACAGCGTCTCGGCGGCGGCCTTGATCGCGCTGATCGGCGTGCGGATCTCGTGGGAGACGTTGGCGACGAAATCCTGCCGGATCGACTCGAGCCGACGCAGCTCCGACACGTCGTGCAGCACGAGCACGACGCCCATCCGCCGACCCGCCGCGTCGCGCAGGATCGCGCTGGTCGCTTCGATGATACGCTCGTCTACCGGCTGGGCCTGGGCGGGCTCTTCGTCGGCCGCTTGCACGTCGGCGTCCTGCGGCAGCGCTTTCTTGGTCCAGATCGGCGGGGTCGGGCTTGGCTCGGGCCGGGCCAGCGAGACCTCGCCCTGCACACCCTTGCCGGTCTCGAGCGGCTGGCTGACGAAGCGGCGCAGCTCCGGGTCGGTGATGGCCTGATCGATGCTGCGGTCGATCGTCACCGCGGGGTCGAGCTGCAGGAGCGTCGCGGCCGAACTGTTCAGGCTGATCACGCGCAGCTCGGAATCAACCGCGACGACGCCCTCTTCCATGGAGGAGAGGATGGTGCCCAGCTCGTTGCGCTGGCGGACGACCTCGGACAGCCGGTCGTCGAGCTGCTGAGCCATCTGGTTGAGCGTGTCCGCCAGGGCCGCGACCGGCGGCGGGCCCGTCGCCTCGATGGGCTTGGAGAAGTCGCCCTTGGCTAGCCGGTTCGCGCTCCTGCCGATCTGGTCCAGCCACTTGCGGTAGCGGCGGATGATGAGCAGCAGGAAGACCACCAGCAGCAGACAGGCCCCCATCAGCACGCCTAGCGTGGTGGTCAAGGCATGAGCGAGCGTGCTGGTCATGAGAGGATCAGGCATGAAGAGAGCCATGATAATTCGTCAGGCTAGTTCAAGCCGGATCAGCCAGTCATGGATGGACTTGCTCGTTAGACCGGGTCTCTCGCCGGTGCCGAGATTTAAGAAAAGACTTCACTGGCGAGACGCGCATGCCATCTTCTGGAAGTGAGCCACTTCCGATTAGCTAAGGAATCAATCCCGGAAGCGGTAGCCCACGCCGCGGACGGTCTCGATACTCCGGCCTGCTTCGCCGAGCTTGCGCCGCAGCGAGACGACCTGGACATCGACGCTGCGGTCGGTGACGGCGGCGTAGCCCTCGTGGATCGTCTCGATGATCTGCTGCCGTGTGAAGACACGGCCGGCCTTAGAGGCCAGAAGCGAGAGCAGCTTGAATTCGGTCGCGGTGAGCGTAACGGGCTCGCCCTTAACGAGGACCTCGTGGCGGTCCGTGTCGATCTGCACGCTGCCGATCTGGATGACCGAGCTATCGTTGCCTTGCGCCTCGCCCTCGCTGCGCCGCAGAACGGCGTTGATCCGGGCGAGCAAGACGCGCGGGCTGAACGGCTTGGTGATGTAGTCGTCGGCGCCGTACTCGAGCCCCTTCACGATGTCCGACTCCTCGCCCTTGGCCGTGAGCATGATGACCGGGATGCCGGCGGTGTGGTCGCGCCCTTTGAGCGTTCGGCAGACCTCCAGCCCATCGATCCCCGGCAGCATGAGGTCGAGCAGGACAAGGTCCAGCTGCTTGCCGATCTCGCGCGCCTTTTTCAGGCCGTCCTCACCGGTCATCGCTGTCTGGACCGAGAAGCCTTCGCGCGTCAGGTTGTAGCGGAGCAATTCGAGCAGGTCTTGCTCGTCTTCAACCAGCAGGATATTCGTGTCCGTATTGATCTGCTGACTCCTTAGACGCTGCGTAACGGTTGTCGCATTCATGGCGGTCCCTCGGGCGTGATCTGGCTGCATAATGCTGAGGCCAGGCAAAGCATATCACGCGGCCGCACATATCTCTAGCACAACTTATGTCGCTAACACATTTCAAACGCGATAGTCCTTTTTCGCTTTCCAGAAAGGCTATTTCGGACAAGCACGAGCGTCGGCACGTTGCCCAAAGCGTGTAAAAAAAAGAGACGCACAGCCAAAGCCGTGCGTCTCTTTTGATCATGTCGATCGGCGACCTAAAGATAGGTGTTCGATCAGAACAGCAGTTGCAACTGCAGACGCAGTGCAATCGTATCTTCGTCGTCGCTGAAGCCACCGCCCAGCCCCAGGCCGTCGCTGTCTTCGCCGTCGGTCGAGGTGTTACCGTCAGCCAAAGGGTTGTCACCGGCGTAGACGTAAACGACGTCGCCGGTGAACTTGACCCTGGAGTTGAAGTGGTGGTTGACACCGACGGTGAAGGCCTGGAGCTCTTCCGTACCAGCACCCGCGTTATCGTCGTCGTCGATGTATTCCCAGCGGCCGAAGATGTCCCAGTCGTTACCCAGGTCATAGCTGGCCTGAGCGTAGAAGCCGTACTGGTCGGTGTCGGGAGCTACGTTTTCTTCGGTGTGGTTGCCAAAGATTGCTGCGGACAGGCCCAATGCGCCGGTCTTATAAAGGGCATCCACGGTCCATGCGAAGCCGGCGTTCGGGTCGGCTGTGCCGCCGGTGGCGTCCGCTACTTCGTAGTGAGCCGCCGCGCCGATGAACAGCGCGTCATCATCGACGCCGCCGAACTCGTGCTTCGCAGCGCCCCAGTCGTCGCCGATCGCCATCCAGTCGAGGCGACCGGTGACCGCGAAGTCGTTGGATGCGTCTGCGTTGTAGTCGGTGAAGTTGGCGTTGGCACCGTCGGAGAGGGCACCGGTCAGCTTGAGGTTGTCGCTGGCCTTGTAGGTAAACTCGACCATATCCGAACGGCCGAGGGTAAAGAACTCAGTCGCGAGGCCACGGTCAACCGCGACCTGTCGGCTGGAGCTGATCAGCTCTTGGCGAGCAAAAGGAAGCTTCTTAACGCCGGCCTTCATGGACAGGCTGTCGCTGAACTTGTAGCCGATATAGGCGTCTTCCATCTCGACATCGCTAGGCGAACTGGTACCGCCCTGGTTACGGTCGGTCGCGAGTTTGATCTCGTAGCTCCAGCCGTCGCCGACCTTACCCTTGACACCGAACTTGGTGCGGCGGGCCTGGAAGCCGGAGACCGATTCGTCGGCACGCTCGTCCTGGTTGTTCCAGATGTAGCGGAACTGGATCTGGCCGTTGAAGTTGGCCGAGAAGTCGCCGTCGGCAGACATCAGGAAGATCTTGCCCTTCTCGTCGATGCCGGCCAGTGCGCCTTCCTGGAGCAGGGTGGCGCGGTTGTTGGCGTCGGCGAAGACGTCGGCGATCATGCCTTCGATCTCAGCGCGACGCGAGTCGTTCATCCAATCACCCGATTGGTCGGCCTTGAGTTGTGCCATCTCGGCACGCAGCTGGGCCATCTCGGCTCGCATCTGCTCCAGCTCGCTGGTCTCGGCGTTTGCCACGCCGGGAACAGCCGCCAGCAGTGCGCCTGCCATCAAACATGCGGTCTTAAACTTGCTCTGCATCATACGTCTCCTTGATAAAGATGCATACGACCCGGTACACACCGGGTCACTTGGAAGCGGGACGGGCCCGACCGGCACACGCCGGCCTAGGGGAGCCATGCCCCATCGTCGCCGCAGGCCGCTCGCCCCCGAGCGAACCTTTGACGAAATCATGCACGCCGCAAATGCGACGGCAACAAACAAACTGCGTCTAAAAAATCATCCACCCTAAAGAAACCATATGAAAACTCATCGACCACCCTCTTGCCAGATCCGTGTCGCTCTTATCGAACACAGCAAGCAAGACACTGCATTTTTGCATGCACGACGGCCGGTGGGCTTATTGGAATGACCTTGGGAACGGTTCCCATGGCAATCTAACGGGATTAAAACAAATCAATAGGACCGCTGCATCATTCCTAACATAATTCACACAATCCTCACATTAATGCGATTCAGCGGTCGTTTTATCAGGGACATTCGGCCCCGAATCCGGATCGATCTCGCGCAAGTACGCCCAGGTGTACAGGCCCGTGTGGTGCCCCTCGGAGAAAACCAACCGAACCGCGTACCTTCCGACCGGCTCGATGC